>JAICLL010000049.1 GCA_025927475.1 Pirellulales bacterium | reverse complement strand
TGCGGGCCGCGCGCCTAAGTGACGACGACCGACTCCAGAATTGGATACAGACTCGCCCAATCTCTCCTTTTTCACCAAGGTGCCAAGAGGTTAGCTACCGGCTTGCCGCCTAAAAGCTTACAGACGTGTTCCTACGCCCTGCAGACCTGAAGCGGACGGCACGCGGAGGTGCCTGCTCCTTTGGCTCAAAACTCCGCGCTGCCCGGCGTTCGTGGGAAAGGGATTACGTCGCGGATGTTGGCCATGCCGGTGATGAACTGGACGGCCCGCTCCAGCCCCAAGCCAAAGCCCGAATGCGGCACCGTGCCGTAACGCCGCAAGTCGGCATACCACCAATAATTGTCGGCCGAGAGGCCCTGCTCGGCCATCCGCTGCTGCAAGACGTCGAGCCGCTCCTCGCGCTGGCTGCCGCCGATGATCTCGCCCACCTTGGGCACCAATAGGTCCATCGCCCGCACCGTGCGGCCATCGTCGTTCACGCGCATGTAAAACGGCTTGATCGTGCGAGGATAGTCATAAAGGATCACCGGCCGCTGAAAAAGCTGCTCGGTGAGCCAGCGCTCGTGTTCGGCCTGCAGGTCGCGCCCCCAGGCGACGGGGAACTCGAACTTCTGGCCCGACTTTTCCAGCCGCTCGACCGCCTCGGTGTACGACAGCCGCACAAACTCGCTGGTGACGATGCCTTCCAGCGTCGAAAGTACCGTGTCGTCGATGCGCTGCTGGAAGAACTGCATGTCTTCGGGCGCTTGCTCCAGCACATCACGAAAAATGCGTTTGAGAAACGCCTCGGCCAAGTCCATGTTGTCGGTCAGCTCGTAGAAAGCCATTTCCGGCTCGACCATCCAGAACTCGGCCAAGTGCCGCGAGGTATTTGAGTTTTCCGCCCGGAATGTTGGGCCGAACGTGTAAATTTTGCCGAGCGCGCAGGCAAAGATCTCCCCTTGCAGTTGGCCGCTGACGGTCAAATAGGCCGGGCGGTGAAAAAAATCCTTCGAGAAATCGACCTGGCTTTGTTGCTTGGCCACGTTGGCCAGGTCGAGCGTGGTGACCTTGAACATTTCGCCGGCGCCCTCGCAATCGCTGGCGGTGATGATCGGCGTATGGATGTAAAGGAAACCACGCTCTTGAAAGAAATTGTGGATCGAGCGGCTGACGCAGTTGCGGACGCGGGTCACCGCTCCGAAGGTGTTGGTTCGCGGGCGCAGATGGGCCAGCGTCCGCAGAAACTCGAACGAATGCTGCTTCTTCTGCAGCGGATAGGTTTCCTGATCGGCCAGCCCGTGGACGATCACCCGCTCTGCACGGACTTCAGTTTCTTGGCCTTTGGCCGGAGAAGCCTGCACGGCGCCCTCGACCGTCACGCTGCAGCCGGCGCCAAGTTTTTTGACTTCGCTTTCGTAGTTGGCCAGCGAGCCATCAGCGACGACCTGCACATTGCCGAACGACGAGCCGTCGTTGATTTCCAGAAAGCTGAAGCCGCCCTTGGAATCGCGGCGCGTGCGCACCCAGCCTTGCAGGCGCACTTGACGCCCGATGGCCGCGGCGCGACGAGCTTCAGCGACGGAGATCTTGTCCATGGCGGTATTTATGTTCGAGGTCTGATAGGGAACGGACTCCGTGCAACTCCGTGCCGTTCCGTGAACTGCCTTTGCGGCCTCGGTTCGTTCGGGCGAGGGCGAGTTTACGAGCGCCACCATCCCGCGCGCGTACACAACGCATCCGCCCTACATGGCGCAACCGCCGGGACCGCAGCCCGGCTTGCCGCAACCTTGCCAGGCCTCGCCCGCCATCGGCAGACTTCCGGCGGCACTGCTGACCGGGGCCGCCGGTACACTAAGCCGCTTCTCCAATCGGGGGCTCTGGCAAGTCGGACAAGCAGGCTTCTCCGTCGATCGGACAAGCAACTCAAAATCAGCTTCGCAAGCGTGGCAGTGATATTCGTACAGAGGCATCGTAGATCCAAAATCGAGAGTCCAAAATCCAAAAATGAAAATCGGGGCCTATTGGTTTCATAGTCAACCGCTGACATATTGTAAAGCTGGCTGACCCCGCGTCGCGAGCTTGACTAACGGGGGCATCGGCAAGCCTCTGCCCCAGCCACCGGAGCAAATGATGAATTGGCCTACCCTGAATCGCCGCCAAACGCGGGAAGTCGATCGCCGGGCTGTCAACGAATATGGCATGTCGAGCCTGGTGCTGATGGAAAACGCCGGCCGAGGCGTGGCCGATAAGTTGGCTGAGCTTGGCGTCCGCGGCCCGGTGGTCGTCTGCTGCGGCAAAGGCAACAACGCCGGCGATGGCTTTGTGCTGGCAAGGCATCTCGATTTGCGGTCGATTGCCGTCGAAGTTCTGGTTTGGGCCGAAGCCGACGACTTATCGGAGGATGCCGGCATCAATTTTGGCATCCTGCAAAAATCGGGCGTACCCATCGAAGTTTTCGGCACACGGCACGACGCCGCACGGCTGGCCGGCCGTCTCGCTCGGGCCGAGTGGATTGTGGACGCGCTACTGGGCACCGGCGCACAGGGCGAACCCCGCGCGCCGCTCGACGCGGTGATCGCCCAGCTCAACGCGAGCGCGCGGGCGATCTTGGCCATCGACCTGCCCAGCGGGCTGGACTGCGACACTGGCACGCCTGCGACGCAGACGATCCGCGCGGCTCACACTTGCACGTTTGTGGCGGCCAAGCCCGGCTTTTTTGCATCGGGCGCCGCCGACTACACCGGGCAGGTACACGTGCTCGACATCGGCGCACCCCGGCGGCTGATCCAAGACTGCCTGCGCGAAGCATCCTTGTAGGAGATAGGGGGATAAAGAAGAGATAGGGAGATGGAAGAAAACGGCGGAACTCCAATCTCCTTCCATCTCCATATCCCTTTGTCATCCCCCTATCTCCTCTCCAAACAGATGGCCGCGTCGTTCAGCCGGCGCTTCATGCTAGCGCTGGTCGCCCTTCGGCTTGGAAAGCAACCGCTCGAGTTCCAGGAGCCTCGCTTCGAGCTGGCGTATCCGGTCTTCAAGCCGCTCGATGCGCTCCTGCGGTGTGAGCGGATCGCGATTGCCCGGCGTTTTTTGCAGGTCGGCCTGTGGCTCTTCGGAAGCCGTCGGTATCTCGTCGCCGTCCGATCCTGCAACCTCTGCCAAGCGCAGCCGCCGCTCGACCAGCTTGCCGCGGTTGTAATAGTCCAGGCGAATCTCTTTGCCCGGCCCGGCGGCGGCGATCAATCGTTTTAAATCAGTCGGCGAAGCGACCGGTTTGCCATCGACGGCGACAATGACCGCCCGCTGAGGCACGCCCGCCACATCAGCCGGCGAGCCTTCGGTGACATTCGTCACCAGCGCCCCCTGGGCGTCGGGCAGCCCCGCGGCCGACTGCGCATCGGCATCGACGTCTTCCACGCGCACGCCCAGCAAGCTCATTCGCGGCGGCGGCGGCGGCGCGCCGATTCGCCCAAATTCCGGCACCGGCCGCTCTTCTATCGGCGGGCGCTTGCCGAGCGTCACCTCGATGCGGCGTGGCTCAAAGTTGCGTTCGACGGTGAACCGCAGCTTGCGACCCACCGGCATATTGTGCAAGGCGGCGGCGAAGTCATCCAGATCGCGCACCAGGCGGTCGCCAATCTTGGTGACCAGATCGCCCACTTTCAGTCCGGCTTTTTCGGCCGGCGCGCCTTCGACGACTTTGGCGATCCGCACGCCCAATCCCGACACATCGCTGTCATCAGCGATCACGCCCAAGTAGCCGATCCGATCGTTGTCAGGCGGTTTGCTCGCCGCGCGTTTCGCTTCGCCGCCCTTCTGCGCCACCTTTCCGCGAACCTGGCGCTCCAAGCGCTCCAGGGCTGGCTGAGCCAATACTCGATGGACCGGCGCCATGCAAATCAGCCCGCCGACTATTGCGAACACCGGCCAGCTCCGCACCGCGCCCGGTGGCCGAAGCAGAGCCTTGGCGACACCCCGGCGGCCATCAACCGAAACCAGCCAGCCGTGCTTCCTCATGCCCATCCACTTGATTGGTCGCATTAGAACACCTCGGCATTCAGATTGGATACTTGCGACGTTATTGTAGCAGCAAAGGCGAGCGGCGAGAAATTTGCCTGCCCGCGAACGAAATCGCTCGTGACACATCGCCTGATGATCGGCTATTCTCGCCGGTGATGGAACCGAACGCATTGGACGATATCGTGATCGGCCCTGCCTCGCTCGAACGCCAGCGGGCGGCGCTCGAACTGGTGCTCCGCGACGTGCCGCTGGAAGATCGCCCGCGTGTCGTCCAGCAAACCATGTTGGCGGCCGCCGCAGGTGAGCGGTCGCTCGATGGCCTGTTGGTCGCCACGCGCGGCGGACAAGTGGTCGGCGCGGTGTGGGCCGAAATGCAGCCGGGCCGAACGGCGGGCGTCTGGGCGCCGCAAGTCGCTGGGCCTCAGGCGAAAGGTATCGCCGGCGCACTGCTTGCGCGCCTCGCTGAAGAGCTGCGCGCCCATCACGTGCAAATGGCCCAGGCGCTGGTCGCCCCCGACGCGCAGCAATCGGCCGAGACGTTTCGCGACGCTGGTTTTGAACACCTGACCGATCTGCTCTATCTGGTGAGCACCACCGGTCAGTTTCCCACCGCGCCGGTCGCGCGAGATTTGACGCTTGAACCCGTGCTGCCGCAATCCGAGGCGCGTCTGGCCGCAATCATCGACGCCACTTATGAGCAGACGCTCGATTGTCCGCGGCTCAACGGCGTGCGTGACTGCCGGGACGTGTTGGCCGGTTATCGCGCCACTTCGCATGACGACACCAGCGACTGGTTTTTGGCGCGCCGCGGAGAGCGCGACGTCGGCTGCTTGCTGCTGGCCCGCCACGACGAGATCGAAACGTGGGAAGTGGTTTACATGGGTTTGGCGCTCGACGCCCGCGGCGCGGGGCTGGGCGCCGAGTTGGCGCGGCAGGCGCAGTGGCAGGTGCGTCGCGCCGGCGGCGATCGGCTGGTGCTGGCGGTCGACACGGCGAATGAGCCGGCGGTCAAAGCCTATGCCGCGGCGGGGTTTGTGACGTTCGATCGTCGCCGCGTGTTCGTGCGATTTTTGGACGGCTGACACATTATCCACCTAGCGCCTGGTGGGCGAAAAATATTTTTGCGCGGCGCGCTCGTGCAAGCGCGGCGTGTTTCACGGCAAAATCGGCGCGCGCGACACGCCCGGGAAAAAAATCCGCGCCGCGGACACCCAGACCCTCTTTGACAGCAACGCTAGCATTCGTACAATCGACGCCGCGGGTGACATTAACAATCTGTTTCGGCGTGGACTACGCCGCCATCTTCGTTCGAGCCTGACACTCACGCTTCGAGGCCGCCAGCCGGTGATTTGCGCGCGGTTGCGGATGAAGTTGGTTTTTGCGCTGGGGAAAACAGGAAGTGACCAGAGACGATACGGAGATCGTGTCGGCGTTGCAGCTTTCGCTGGCCGAGAAGGTTGGCCAAGAGCGTTTCGAGCTCTGGTTCGGCGCCAACACACGTCTCGACTTCGACGACGACGCCTTGACGGTCCGCGTGCCCAATCAGTTCTTCCAAGAGTGGCTGCGGGCCAACTTCCGCCAGCAGATTGAAGCCTCGTGCCAGGAAACCCTGGGCAAGCTGGTACCGGTGCGGTTCCATATCGACGATGCGCTGGGCAACAAGCCGGCGGCGCCGATGGCCACTGCGAAGCAAGCGGCCGCGGGCAGTGATCTGGCGATGGCCGATGCGAATCGCCCAGAGCGGCCCACCGCCGCGCGGCGACGCTTTGCCAACCTCGAATCGTATGTGGTGGGAGCATCAAATCGACTGGCCTGGGTGGCGGCCCAGTCGGTGGCGGCGCGACTGGGCGTTTCCTCGCCGCTAGTGTTGCACGGCCCGACCAGCGTCGGCAAAACCCACCTGCTCGAAGGCATCTATACCGATGTCAAGCGGCTTCGGGCCGGGGCACAGGTGGTCTATCTCTCCGCCGAGCAGTTCACCACCTTTTTCTTGGAAGCCCTGCACGGCAGCGGCTTGCCCAGCTTCCGCCGCAAATATCGCGGGCTTGATCTATTGATCATCGACGACATTCAGTTTCTGGCCGGCAAACGCGCGACGCTTACCGAACTGCTGCATACGATCGACTCGTTTTTGCGCGAAGGCCGCCAGCTCGTCTTCGCCGCCGATCGCCCGCCCAGCGAACTTTCGGCCCTCGGACCGGAATTCGTCACCCGGTTGCAGGGCGGGCTGGTGTGCGGCGTCGACCTGCCCGAATACGAAACGCGGCTGGGCATGGTGCGGCAGCTTGCCGGGCGGCTCGATCTTTCGCTCTCCGACGAGGTGCAAGAGTTTGTGGCGGCGAACATTGCCACGCACGCCCGTGAGCTCTCCGGCGCGCTCAACCGGCTCGACGCCACGAGCCGTGCGTTGCAAAAACCGATTACGCTGGCGTTGGCCGAGCAGACGCTGGCCGAGTCAATTCGCCGGCAATCGCGCGGTCTGCGGCTGACCGATATCGAGCAGGCGGTGTGCGAAGTTTTTGGCCTCGAGCCGCGGACCTTGCAATCGAACCGCAAGGGGAAGCACGTCAACCATCCGCGGATGCTGGCCATGTGGCTGGCCCGCAAGCACACGCGCGCGGCCTTGAGTGAGATCGGCCACTTCTTTGGCGGACGCAGTCACAGCACGGTGATTTCCGCGCAGAAGAAGGTGAGCGACTGGATGACCAGCGGCGCCCCCTTCGGTGTGGCCGACGGCGCCTGCACCATCGACGAAGCCCTCCGCCGCGTCGAGCAGAGCCTGAAAGCGGGATAAATTGACGCGTGGTTCCCCGCGGGCGACCTGATCTTTGGACACCGAGTCGCAATCACGACATAATTATAGGCGGGAGTACACGGATAGTTTCATGGGGAAGATGATCATGATGCAGGACTTCTACAATCAGATCGACAATGCGGCGTTTTCGGGAGCATATAAGAGATAGCGGTTGCGGGGCCCGCGAAGAACATGTAATAGGCGTTCTGTGATATCGGCTCTTTGAGACCGTGACAAGGCAATTCTTGCAACGCTGAGGCTTCGTTCAATGGATCCGGTTCCAATACACCCCCCCGAGCGGGCGCGGCCGATCCGACTCATACGCGTGGTCGCCCTTTCTGAGCCAGTGCCTGCCATTCTGCCTCGGTCCAAGCCGCAACGACTCCGCGCCTCGGGAATCATCGCAGAATTCTCATCGATCGCCGCCGCCGCCATGTACATTGCCGCCAAATGCAAGCGCGTGGACGGCCGGCCGTGCCGTCGATATGAAGTAGCCATATCGTTCACTGATGGCGACCGTATCGTCGGAACCTTCGACGACGATACGGAGGCGATTCTCTTCCTCCGGCGGCTTGCGTAGATCGTGGGTGCGGCCCCCGGGGGCAAGCTCTCACGCCCCCCGTCATCGTCGCTGTCGCCGCCCCTGCAGGTCAAACTCATTTCAGGCGCGCCGTTTGCATCCCTCGGGGCAAAACCATGGAACGACGCACCCTGCGACGCCAGGCACTGGGGCTGATCGAAACGCTCCGCATCGGGTTTCTGTTTGGCGCGATCTACTTTATTCAAGGTCTCAGCGACCCCAACACCGGGCTGATCGCCCAGCCCGACAATTCGCTGCTGCGCGCCTGGGGAAAAAACCCGGCGGAGATCGCCACCTTCGGGGCCATTTTGGCGCTGCCCTGGTGTCTGAAGCCGCTGTTCGGGCTGCTTTCCGACTTTGTGCCGCTAGGCCGTTATCGCCGCAAAAGCTATCTGATTGCCACCAGCCTGGCGGCTTTGATTGGCTTCGCCGGGCTGTACTTCACTCCGCTGGCGGAAGGCGCCGAACGCCCGCTGCTTTCCTGGCTGATGCTGGCCAGCATCGCCATCATTTTTTGCGATGTGGTGGTCGACGCGCTGATGATCGAAACCGGCCAGCCGCTGGGCATTACTGGGCGGCTGCAGTCGGTGCAATGGGCCGCCATTCAAACCGGCACCATTCTGACCGGCGTGATTGGCGGAGTGCTGAGCGAAAAGCGGCTGCAAAAGTCGGGCTTTTTGCTGTGCGGCGGCTTGATGCTGGCCACCTTCCTGCTCAGCCTGTTCTTTATCACCGAAGAACCGCGGCAAGAACCTCGCGGCACCTTTCGGCAGTCGATGGCCAAGCTCAAAAAATCGGTGCAACCGTCGCTGGTCGTCGTGGTCGGGCTGTTTGTGTTCCTCTGGAGCCTGAATCCGTTTTGCCAGGCGGTGCTTTATCTGTACATCACTCGCACGTTGGAACTTTCCGATGCCTTTTATGGCAAGCTGGTCTCGCTGGTGGCCGTCGGCTCGTTGGTGGCCTGTGTCGGTTACAATATTTATTGCCGCCGCGTGCCGATGCGCTGGCTGGTACACGTGGCCGTGATGGCCGGCATCGCCAGCACCTGGATCTATTGGGGGCTGACGGGCAAACACTCGGCCCTGGTGATCAGCGTGGTGGCGGGCCTGGCCTACATGACCGGCAGCATGGTGTTGGTCGATTTGGCGGCGCGCTCTTGCCCGCTCGACGCACCGGGCACCCTGTTCGCGCTCTACATGGCCTTGTGCAACTTAGGCGCGGCGGCCGGCACCTGGCTGGGGGGCATGGTTTACAAGCACGGTTCGGATCTGTGGGGAAATCGCACGGCGTTTAATGTGTTGATCCTGATCAGCGGAATTTCCACCGGCTGTTGTTGGCTGCTGGTGCGGTTTCTGCCCGACCGCGTGTTAGGCGTGATGGGCGAAGACAACGCCGAGCAACCGGCCGCCCGATCCGAGGCAGATGCCGCCGAGCCCGCGGCGGCGTAAATCGGTGACCCAAAGCACACAGTCACCGTCTAATCGGCTTTGACATTCAAAATCAGCAGCACGCAGGCAGAGATTCTGTAGGGAACGGACTCCGTGCCGTTCCGCGGATGGCGGCGCGACGTCGCCCCGCCCTTCGGCCGATCCGGATTGAAGAGCCGGAGAGGCGACGGGCTCAACACGGTCTTTTGTTAGTGTCCAAAAACCACGACGACTTCAGGGATCTGCATCTGCTCGTTCAGGCGGCCAATGGCCGCCATGCTGGTATCGCCATCGTTCGAGCTGACAATGACCCGCGCCGAAATATGACAGACGGCAATCAGGCATATCAAGCGGCGACTGGCACGTCTCACGCCTCGGGCCGGATAGGCACCGGGCGACGCTGGTCGTCGGAAGAATCGACGGCCACGTAGACGACTTCGGCTTCCGTGAGATTCACCGGCCGTCCGCCGCGGTCGGCCTCGACCACCACGTGCATGGTGATCGACGTGCGGCCGACGCGCACCAACTCGGTCCAGAAACTCACCACGTCGCCCACGAACACCGGCTCGTGAAATTCGACGCGGTTCATGGCCACCGTGACAATCAGCCGGTCGGGCCAGCCGCAGCGGCGGATTTCGTGGATCGCGCCCACTGCCCCCGCCTGATCCAAATAGCTCAACAGCACGCCGCCAAAAATGGTGCCGTGCGCATTGGTGTCGCGCGGCATCATCACGGCCTTCAGGGCCAGGTATCGCCCGGTGGCAGGCATCAGCGGCTCCCGTATCGGTTCACGCGCCTGTCGTTCAACCGCGCCCTCGCGAAGCTATCGCGGCAACGCGCCATCGGGGCGATCGGCCACGGAATAGGCTGCGCCCTCGGGCAGTGGAATGGCCCGACCGCATTTGTCAAACAGGTCATGCTCGCCGGCGCCGAAATCATAACCTTGGAATCTCCACTCGTCAGCCGGCCGATAAAACGTGAAACTCCAGCGCACGCAGCCCTTCTGGTATTTGCACACGTAACTATAGCGTCTGAAGATCTGCCCGACTTCCTCGGCCGCGACAAGCTCGATGCCATAAGCTTCGCCCAAGGCTTTGATGGCGCCTTGAATCACGGGCGCTTGCGAGTCGGCCAACTCGCCGGTCGCCGCTTTGCCCGACGCGCTTTTGTCGGGCCATTGCTCAAACAGCACGTCGAAGCCGGCGCGATCGCCCGCGATCAGCAGTTGCAGGGCGCGCTCGCAGGTCCTGAGATCAGGCTCGCTCGATTTGGATGGACCGCCGGCGCCGGCATAGACGAAACCGCCGAGCACCGCCATCAACGCCGCGGGATAAACGAACTTTCGCATGTCAACGCCTCCTTGCGTTTCGCAGGCCGTAAGAGAACAGGAACGCCACAAATTGTAAACGTGCATTCCACCGCGACCAAGATCAAACTGCCGGACGCTCCGGCCCGGGGCGTAGGAACGGGCTTGCGATGGACGCTTACTCTACGACGTGCGCGGTTGGAACCAGCCGTTTTCGATTTTCTGCCAGCCGAGATGCTCGTAGTATTCACGCGCAATCTGCGAAGCTCGCAAGATAAACTGCACCTGCGGGCGGTTGCCGCAAGCCAACTCCAACAGCCGCCGCCCGACGCCCTGCCGCTGCACGTCGGGATGCACGGCCAAATCACAGATGTAGGCGTCAAAGCCGCCGTCGGTCCAGCCGCGCAGCACGCCCACCAGCCGGTCACCCTGCCAGGCGGTGAAGACCAGGTTCGAGGCGGCGTAGATCCGCTCGATCCGCTCCAGGTCGTCGACCGGCCGGTTCAACAGCGCCGCCCGGCAGAGCTCGGCGATCGCCGCCGGCTCGGGACGTCGATCGCTGCAGTACTCGATCATTCGCTCTCGGCCTTTTTGAAGTCGCCCGCAATGACGATGGTCATCCGCTCGGGGTCGAGCGCGGCTTTGATTGCCGAATGCACCTCGTCCGTGCTGAGGCTCTGGATTTTCGATTCAAGCGTCGCGTAATAGTCCATCGTGCGGTCGATGTGCGCGTCGTCGGCCAAGACGCGGGCCAACGTTGCATCGCTGGTCCGGGCGACCTCTTGCAGGTCGATAAAACCTTTCGCAGCGTCCTGCAGCTCTTTGCCGGTGATGCCATCGGCGATCAGCCGCTCGAGCTCTTCGCCGATCGCGGTGACCACTTTGGCGGCGTTCTTTGGATTGTAAATCGCCATGATGGTGACGCTCGCCCGCTCGTCGAGCGATTCAGCGGCAAAATGCGAGACAACGCCATACGAGAGGCCCTCTTTCTGTCGCACGCGGTCGCCCAGCCGCGAGGCCAGCGAACTGCCGCCGAACACATAGTTGCCAATCAGCAAGGCCGGGTAACTCGGATCGTTATCGTTCAAAGGCATCGCTTGCCCGGCCATATACACAGCATTGGCCTTGTCGGGCGTCTCGATGCGCTGCTCGCCGTGCTGCACTTCGTCGAAATAGAGCCGCGGCAGGCGAGCGTAAGACTGCGACGACTGCCAGCCAGAGAAGATCTCGGCCAGAGCCTGGCGGCATTCGTCGGCGTCGAAATCGCCCACCACGGCCACTTCGCCCGTCTCGCCGCCCAGGTAGCCGTCGCGCAGCGTCCGGAGCTGGTCGAGCGAGAGCATCTTGGTGCGGGCCAGGTCTTCTTCGACCGTGGGAATGTATCGCACGTCGGTCTTGGGATACGGTGAAACGGTGCGCCGCAGGCGGACCAGGGCCAGGCTGCGCGGGTCGGTCAGTTGTTCTTCGAGCTGGGCCAACGTTTCACGCTGCAAGATCTCGAACTCGTCTTCCGCCAGCGCCGGTTCGCGCAGAATCTGCCGCAGCAACTCGAGCACCGCGGGCAGATTGGCGTGTTTGGTCTCGATGGTGAAGACTGCCTTGCCGGCCTCGCCGTGGGCATGCAGCGTGGCGAATTGCCGATCAAGTTGGTCTTGGATTTCTTGCCGCGAGAGCTGCTGGGTGCCGCGGGTCATCAGTTCCGGCAGCAGCTCGCAAGCCGCGGTCAGACCCTTCAGGTTTTCCAAATTGCCATAGCGAAGCACCACTTGCAGGTGCACCGTTTGCCCGCGTGTCTTTTTGGGCAGCATGACCAGCTTGATGCCGTCGTCCAACGTGCTGCGCTTTAGATGTTTTTCGATGTTCTGTGGCGAGACATCGAAGGCTTCGCCGGCGGCGACGGTCTCGCGCCCTTGGTAACCCTCGAGCACCGTGGCCAGGTCGGGCGTTTCGGGAATCGGCGTCTTTTCGGTCTTGGCCGAGGGAACGAACATTCCGACCGTGCGGTTGTTGCGGTGCAGATATTCGCCGGCCACGCGCTTGACGTCGCTGGCGGTCACCTGCTCCAGCCGATCGCGATACAGAAAGTACAATCGCCAATCGCCTTGCGCGGCCCAGTCGCTCAACTCAACGGCCAGCCGGCTGGTGTTGGCCGCCGTCAGCTCACGCTGCTTCAGCAGTTGCTGCCGTGCCCGCTCGACATCTTCGTCGCTGACGCCTTTGTCGGCGACGCTCTCGGTGACCTCAATCAGCACATCGCGTGCTTCTTCGAGCGAATCTTCGCGGCGCACTTCGGCCAGGGCCTCGAACATGCCCGGCTCGCGGCCATTGAACACATACGCCGCCACACCCGTGGCCTTGTGCGACTCGACCAGCGCCTTGTAAAGCCGGCCCGAAGCCTCGTGCCCCAGAATGTTACTGAGCACATCGAGCGGTGCCATGTCGGGATGTCCGCCCGCGGGAATATGGTACGCCGCTTCGACCAGCCCGACGTCGCCCACGCGGCGCAGCGTAACCGTGCGTTCGCCATCTTGGGCCGGCTCTTCGGTATAGGTCTTGTCGAGCACACGCTTGGGCTTGGGCAACGTGCCGAAATACTTGCCGATGTACTCCAGCGCCTTGGCTTCATCGAACTTGCCGGCCACGATCAGCATGGCATTGTCGGGCTGATAAAACCGGCGATAAAAACCTTGCAGGTTTCGGATCGGCACGCGCTCGATGTCGCTGCGATTGCCGATGGTCGATTTGCCATAATTGTGCCACTCGTAGGCGGTGGCCATCACACGCTGGTTCAGAATGCGCTGCGGCGAGTTTTCGCCCTGTTCAAATTCATTGCGCACCACGGTCATTTCCTTAAGCAGGTCTTCCTGCTTGACGTGGCTGTGTACCATCCGGTCGGCTTCCAGATGGATGGCAAATTCCAGGTTGTCATCGTTGGCCGGCAGCGTCTCAAAATAGTTGGTCCGATCGACCCAGGTCGTGCCGTTGAAATCGGCGCCGCGGTCCTTCAGCGCCTTGGGAATCTCGGGGTGGTCGGGCGTGCCCTTAAAGAGCATGTGTTCGAGCAGGTGGGCCATGCCCGTCTCGCCGTAGCCTTCGTGCCGCGAGCCGACGAAGACCGTGAGATTGACCGTGACCTTTGGCTTGCTGCCGTCCGGATAGAGCAGCACGCGCAGGCCGTTGGCCAGGCGGTATTCGGTGATTCCCTCGACGGTGGCGACTTTTTGCGGGCTTGCCCGATCGTCGGCGGCGGCGGGCGAGACCAACGCCGCTAGCAAGAACATCCCTGTCCATTTCCGAGCCATGATAATCCGTGACATTGTGTTGATGGCCTTTTGCTCTGAACCACGTGGTGTGAACTGCCCGCAGGCTGAAGGGTGATTATACGGATTGCGCGGTCCGGGCCAACTGCGCGATTTTGGATTTTCGATTTTGGATTTGGCCGGCGACTGAGCCAAAAGCGACAACGCTGCCCGTGCGCCAGCCTGAAAACTCTGGAGGATTCCATGCCACGTTTAGGGCAGGAATTGAAACAACATCGCCAGCCGCTTTCGACAGCCGTGATCGTCCAGGCTGGCCGTATTCGACTGAATCTCTGCGTGCCCCGGATCGTCCGGTAGAGGCATGGGAACCGCCTTCAGCCCCATTGCGCGAACGTCACCAGATCGTGCCGCTGCGACGCGCGAGCCTGCGTCCACGCTGCCATGCACCAATTCCAGCAAACGCTCTGGAGTTGTAATCTGCAACCGCGTAACTGAAACGCCGGTTTCATTGCGGTCGTGACGGAGTTGGAAATTCGCGCTGGTTATTCTGGAGCCTGGCGCCTGCCACAGGGTTCCTCCGGGAATGTGCCGCAGCAGAATCTCGTCATCCGCGATCGCATCCATCGCTGGCCTTCTGATGAGCGGCTACGCCGCCAACAACTGGCATAACTCCTGGAGAAGCCCCGGATGGACGACCGCCTGAGCACCGGGTGTCAGCTTGCGTGTCTCGGTGTGACCGGTGGTCTTGTTGTAATGGAGGAAGGCGAACGACTGATCTGGATTGATTTCGACCTCGTGTTGCAATTCGGCATCTTCCCACTCGACGAGAACCCCGCCTGTTCGGGTCGGGCTCACGTGCAGCATGTCCGTGGCGGCCGGGCGTTTTTCGAGCACCGCTTCGATCAGCTTCACGAATTCACGTGCTAACTCGATGACGTGCGCGGGTGGGATGGCCGCGCCATAACCATCCCAATTCTCTTCCAAGTGACGCATGGCTTGAAGTTGAGCATCAGCTGCGGCCATATCAAGTAGGTCCCTGTACCGCCAAACGAAATCAAAAACGCTGCTTTTTGAAGCATATCATGCCGGCCAATGTAACGGAATATTGCGATCAAAGGACCGCTAATCACCGAAGCTTTCGTATCGAACAGACCGTGTCGAACCAGGCTTGCATGCCGGTCAGGGGGGCGGGCTGAATCGGCAAAATGGCGTTGATGTTCACGCCAGGGCCGCGGCCGCCGTCGTGCGCGTCCCACCACAGCGCTTCGGCTAGATCGGGATCGTCGGGCAGCACGGCGGCGTCGAAGCCCGGCGACTCGGGCCGAGGGCCGCGTGTGCCCGTCGCCGCGCGGCCGCCGAATTGGTGGCCCAAGCTGTTGCTCACCGCCAGCACGCGCGGATGAATGCCTTCGGTGACAAACGCCCGAATCCGCGTGCTGCCGACCGGTTCGCCCGTGGCGCGGTAGGTCTCGCCTTTGGGCCGATAGGTGGTAATCTCGACCAGGTCGCCCGAGCGAATGCCCAACCGGCGCGCCGTCGCGGCATTGATCCAGAGCGGATTGTCGTGAACGATCTCGCTGAGATATTTCTGCGCAGCGGTGCGGGCCTGCGTGTGAACGTTCCATTTGAACGTGGTCAGAATGAACCGATCGTCCGGCAAATCGCGATGCGAGGGCACGGGCACATAGTGCGGCCAGCCGTCGTCAACGATTCCCACCTTCTCGGCTTGGGCGGAAATGATTGAGCTGTGAATCTCCAACTTGCGCGAGGGCGTTTTGAAGCCGCGCATGCCCCGGCCGTTCACCACCACGCCGAGCGGCTCTTTTCGCCCATCGTCGCCCGTGCGGTAAATGACGCCGGTCTCCTCATCGGTCGTGGCGCCGGCCAATTCAGCCGCGGTGAGCCGGCGGCGAAACGATCCGCGGTTGGGTGGGCGGCTGCCATCCACCCAGGCGCCATGTTTTTGCAGAAAGGTAAAGCCATCGGCGCAATCGCCCGGCGGAATGTTTTGGCATTGGCGCCGCACATATGCCTGGTGATCGGAAAACTGAAAATACTTCGCTACTGCGGGCCCAAGCCGGCGACCCAGGCGAATCAGCACGTCGGCAAAGCTCAGGCATTCTCCGGGCGGAGGGGTCATTGGCTGCCGCAGCGTGATATAAGGCTGAAACTCGTAGCTATTGCGGGTATCGAGGCCCCAGCGCTCCAGATAGGTGGCGTCGGGCAGAATCAGATCGGCCAGATGAGCCGTCTCGGAGTAGACGACATCCGAACAAACGTGAAACGGAATCAGCTCTTCATTGGCGAGCACATCGGCGGCCAGGCTGCGGCCTTCGGGCCAGGTGGTCGGTGAGCCGAGCGTGTAGCTGAAATACACCTGCACCACCGCGCGGCGCCGCTGAAGGTAGTCGTAGACCAGCTCGCCCACTTTCATTTTTTGCCAGAGGTTGGCCAAGGGGAATTCGGGCGGATCTTCCAGATCGGTGCGCCGCCGTGGTTTGGGCGGCAGCGGCTGCGGCGGCGGGTAGACTGCCGGATCGACGCGCTCGGCTTCGCCATAACAATAGCCGCCGGGCCGGCCGATGCTGCCGGCCAGCGCATTGAGCAGAATGACTGCCCGATCGTTGTTCAAACCGTTGTAGTGGGCATGGCTGCCGCGGTTGGTAAACGCGGCACACGCGGGCCGGCAGCGGGCAAATTCCAACGCGACGCGCTCGATGTCTTCGGCAGACAAGCCGCTGATCTTTGCCGCCCAGGCCGCCGAATACGGCCCGAGAAAGTCGCGGAGCTGGTCGACCGAAACATTGGTCCAATGCTCGATGAACGCGCGGTCGTATTGCCCGGCGGCGAGCATCGTGTGCGCCATCGCTAGGGCGACGGCCCCTTCCGTGCCGGGAAATGGCGCAAACCATTCGTCGCTGCGGCCCGCGGTGTTCGACAACCGCACATCGAACGTCACCAGCTTGGCGCCGTTGTCGTAGCGGCCCTGAACCACGCGCTTCAGAAAATGAATATGCCCTTGGTGCGCCTCGTAAAAATTCGAGCCGAAATTGAGCAAATACTTCGTCTGCGCCGCGTCGACGGTTTCCCAGTCGGTATCGCCGAGGGTGGCATAGTTGGCCGCCCGCTTGTGCAGCGAACACAACGCCCGGTGATTGAGCACCACCGGCGAACCGATGGCGCTCATGAAGCGGTCGATCACGTCGGAAATGCGCGAGCGTCCGTAATGGATGGCCACTTGCTCGGGCTTGTCGGCTTCGAGACAGGCGCCGATTCGCCGCGCCATTTCAGCAACAGCTTCATCCCACGAAATGCGCCGCCAGATGCCTTGGCCGCGGCGGCCGACGCGGCGCAGCGGATAAAGCAGCCGCTCAGGATAATTGTTGATCGTCACGCCCGACTGCCCCTTGGCGCAGAGCGTGCGGCCGTTGTTGGGGTCGTTGGGGTTGCCGGCCAGCTTGACGACTTGCCCGTCGATCACTTGCCCCACGATGCCGCAAACGGTCGAGCAATTGAGACAGACGCCGGTAATCTGCGTGGCGCGGCGATAGTCGTGGGGTATTTTGGGAACGCCCGGCTGCCCAGGGCGGCGCGCGGTGCGGTCAGCGGCCTCGGCGCTTTCGCCGGGCCGCAAAGCAATCCATTCGCCCAGCGCCAGCGAGGCCAGCGCGCCAATGCCGACTCGCAGCGCGCCGCGGCGATCGAGATCTCCGGGCGAGCGCGACCCGCTCGCAAGCTTTGCGTCGCGCTCACTCATGCAGCTTCTCCTCGCCGCCAAACTCCGAGCGCAGCTCGGCCCAACTGTCGATCTCGTACGAGCGCGGATCGTGGTTGCGTCCCTTGGGCACTTTCCTTTCCAGCTCGGACCGCAAGCCACGATAGGCAACTTGCGGCTCGGTGTTTTCGTCCGGCTTGAGCACCGTCAGCTCCGCCTGATACCGGGCCTGGAAGCGGCGGATGTCGCTGGCCGGGTCATTGGCGTCGCCAAACATCAAGGCGCCGCTGGGGCACGTCTCGACGCAGGCGGGCGCCATGCCTACTTCCAGCCGGTGCGAGCAGAAGTCGCACTTGTCAGCAATGTTCCGCCGCGGATCGACGTAGATCGCGCCGTAGGGGCAAGCCTCTTCGCATTTGCCGTGACCGACGCAGGTTTGCGTGTCGATGCGCACGATGCCATCGGCATCGCGGCGAATCGACTTGGTCGGGCAGGCTTTCAGGCACGGCGCGTCGGCGCACTGCATGCAAACCACCGGCAGAAACGAGCGCCGCACGCGCGGATACTCACCTTCGTCGTAGTAATAAACCTTGGTGCGAAAATTCCCCAGCGGCACCTGGTTTTCGACCTTGCACGCCACCGAGCAGGCATGGCAGCCCGTGCAGCGCTCCAGGTCGATCGCCATCAGATACTGCGGCTGTTCGGGCATGGGGCGGACGGTGCGGCGAAAAAAAAGCTCACGAAGTTAAACGCCAACCGCGCTTGTCATGGTGCGGTTCGCGTCAATGCAGGTTACCCGGCGATCGCGATGGACGCCGGCGCGCATTGTACCATGCGCCCTTTGAAAGCATAGCGCCCCGCCTTCCTTGCGAGCACTCGATGTCGCGTGCCGTGAGGGCCTGTCGCTGATCGATAGGCTGAATAGATTTCGGGACGGCAACGCCCGGAGATCTGATTGACGGTCTCCAGCCATCGGCTTGACCGAATAGCGCTCCTGCGCCAAACAACAGGGTGGCCACTGTGGCGCCGATCCGACGTGCTATGTGAACATGGTTCATGATTCACCTGCCCGAAACAGGGGATGTTTGACGGAGACACGCTGGAGACGAAGGCACCGTTGAGTCGATGCCACGATAGCACGGCGCACGAACCCCTACCACGCCAACGTTTCGTTTGACCTGGATTTTCCTTTTCCGCTGCTAAATAAATAATTGCTGATCTGCCGTGGAGTCTAGCGAGCAGGAGATTCTTCCCAGGCCAGCGCAGGCCCGTTGAGCACTAGGCAAATATGGTTGGTTAGATTTCGTCCCAAGATTCCCCACGGTTGCTCGATGATCAAGAAATGTCCCTTGAACGTGCGACCAAGAAAGAGCAGCTCCAGTTTTACGGCATGCGAGACCGAGACATCCCCATCGAAGGCCATGACTTCGTACCCGTCGCCAGCTTCGATTTGAACCGCGAGCTCGTTAAGCGACGACGCAGGAAGCATCGTCACATCGGCCCCCGAGTCGATCAGCATCAAAACGTTAGAGACCGTCTTCCCGCTAAGGGGATCTCGCAGCCCCACCTTCGCCAAGGGCGCGGGCGGCGAGAAGTGATCCGCATCATACGCAGGCATCGGGCGGACCTTCGACGACTTCCAGTTTAAACTCAGCCGCTTGCTCTGGGTGAGCCAAGCGAGGGCTGCCGATAAATGCCGCCGGCCTCGCGGGATCGGGGATCACCACATACACCAGGGCATTCTCTGCCAACGTGACATGCTCGAGCAGCTTGATTTGACCGTTTTCAACCTTTGCTTGAAGCATTGTTCCATTCATAGACGGAGGCATGGCTGTCAACTTTGTAATCTACCATGAGATCACATTGTACCTACTTTCAAAAGCGGTTGCCATCGCGGCGGCGCCAGCGCCTCTCATTAACGCAACATGGACAGGTATTGACCCCGCCGCATCGCCGATGGCCGAGCCTGCGCGCGACGGCCGCGCATAAGAGGTGGGACTACCGGCGGGAGCAGTACGTCCTTCGACCGGCTGCACTGACAGAAAGATGGCGGACAGAAAGATTTTTCTGTCCGCCATCTTTCTGTCATTTCCCCGTCCGCCAGCTCACAAATAGCTTTCGTGTGCTTTCCCTGCTGAATCCTGAATGCCGAATCCCGAATCCTCCCCCGTCCTCTGTACCATGTACCCAATTCCCTGTACCCTAATAAAAAACCCTCGCCACTCGCCTTTCGGAGTCGCCTCGCATGGCTACCGCCACTTCTACCTCCGCCCCGCAAAAAATCCGTGCGCTGACCGCCGCCGCCTTCCGCACGCCGGAAAAATTCACCGAGTTCTGCCGCAACGGCGGCCAGCCGCTGGGCGGCATCATCAATGGCGAACGAGTGCCCGGCTCGATGAACGCCACGTTCCAGACCATCGACCCGGGCTCGCAGGAAGTGCTCGCCACGGTTTGCGAAATGTCGGAAGCCGAAGTCGCGCGGGCCGTCGAAGCGGCGCAACACGCGTTCGAGGGCAACGGGCGCACCGCCTGGCGCAGTGTCGATGTCGAAGAGCGGATCGAGCTGGTCAACCGGCTGGTCGAGTTGTGCGATCGAGATCGCGACGTGCTGCTGGCCTGCGAAATCCGCGACGGCGGCAAGGTCTCGGAGTTGGCGCAAGGAGACTTCTCCCAGATCCGCGAGTGTGCCGAGTATTTCAGCGGCGTCGCGCGCCGCATCGCGATGGGCGAGGGCCCGGCCATGCAGGTTTCCGACACGGTGCGCGGTTTCAGCTACCGCGAACCCTGGGGAGTTGTGGCCGGCATCATTCCCTGGAACTATCCGATCGTGCTGACCTCGTGGTTCATGTTTCCGGCTTTGCTTTCGGGCAACACGGTGCTCATCAAGCCGGCCGAAGATACCCCACTGTCGGCCCTGTACATCGGCAAGCTGGCTGAAGAGGCGGGCTTTCCGCCGGGCGTCGTCAACGTGTTGCCCGGTCGCGGCGAAATCACCGGCCACGCCATTGCCGAGCATCCCGGCGTGCGGTTCATTTCCTTCACCGGCTCACCCGGCGTCGGGCAAGCAATTCTGCGCACCTGCGACCGGCACGGCACGCGGATGAAGCGCGAAATGGGCGGCAACGGCGCGGCGATCGTGCTGGCCGACGCCGATCCCGAAGTCGCGGCCCGCATGATCGGCCGCTATACCAACCAGCACTTCGGGCAGACCTGCTGCACGATTCACCGCGTGTTTGTCGACCGCAAGATTGCCGACGATTTCATCGACGCGCAATGCGCCTTCATGAAAGACTTGAAGATCGGCTATCAGGCCGACGAGGGTACGCAGCTCGGCGCGGTGATCAACCCCACGCAGCGGCGGCGCATCTTGCAGGCCCAGCGCGAGACGGTGGCCCGCGGCGGCCAGGCGCTGTTGGCCGGCGGCGACGCGGTCGTGCCCGGCAAGAAAGGCTTCTATCTGAAACCGGCCCTCTATCGCACCGAGCCGGGGCTCAACGTGAACCCCGCCGAGGTGTTTCACACCTACGCCACCATCTGCCCGGTTTCGTCGGCCGACGAAGCGCTCGCGCTGGCCAACAGTTCGCCTTATGGGCTGGGGGCGAGCGTCTGGACTCGGGACCTCGAGCGGGGGATCGCGCTAGCCAAGCGTTTCCGCGACGGCACCTGCCAGGTGAACTGCCACAACTCGATCGCCTACGGTTTGCCCTACGGCGGCCAAGGCATTTCCGGCGGCCCCGGCGGCGGCGTGAATTGCGAAGAGACGTTTTTGGATTACACGCAGGTCAAAGCGGTCTATGTGGCGGATTATCCGGGGTAGTCCTACGGATTCCTCTCCCTCTGGGAGAGGCCAGGTCAGGGGATACGTCTCCCTCCGCGAAAAAGCTTGAGCTTGATCCCCGAGGTATCGCTAGACAATAGGAAGGCGGCGGTGAGTCAGCTTCAAGACCAAGGCTATTTCTGTCGCCTCAAGAGCGAAGGCAGAGCATAGTTGTTTCATCCTATGGGTCCCTCTCCCGCCGCGAGACGCTCCGTGAGGGCCGAGCCGACGTTGTGGTGCGAGCGTCCCGCCTGCTTGATCGCGGTGTATCGGGGAACGCTAATCCACCCTAATCTTCGCTAATCGAAGGAAGGCAGTCCATGCTCCGATTAGTGCAGATCAGCGTTGGTTAGAAGAATTGAACCGCGAATTGGCCGACAAGCTGGCCGAAGAAGGGCGCACTAGCCCGGCATCGGCGTACGCAGGAAAGTTCGTTGAAATTGCCAATGGAAAAGTGGTTGCGGTCGCCAATGACTGGGACGAGCTCGATCGCCTGCTGCGCCAGATCGACCCCGATCCGAGCAAGACGATCGGTGTCGAACCACCAGCACCGGCTCTCCGGCCTCGACGCGATGCACGAAGGCCACGGGATCACGCTCGATTTCTTGAATGCTGATTTGCGTCATAGTTATTGCTGGCCCTTCCACGCCCTTCACTCCGCGCCCGACCGCCGCGAGTCGGGCACTTGGAACGTGCGCGGATCGACGTCGAGCAACACCCGCGGATTCATCGATCCATTGTAGCCCCGGCGCTCAACTTCGGAGAGTCTGTTTTATCGCGGTTTATCAAGTCTGGGAACAGATCCAGAGTTCGGGATTCAGGCGTCGGGAATTCAGAATTCAGCGGGCGGTCTGTCGCCCCCTCGCGTTGCCGCGCCCTCGCCCGCTCGTCTTTCCGCCCCCTCGTATGCCCACGAGGTGGGCGACAAAAACTCCGGAGCTTGCAATGTTGCCCGAAACTTGATCGATGCTCTCCGCGCACGATTCGGGCTGCTCCACGCTTGACGGAAGTCGAGGGACCCACGCCCTACCCAGTGCCGCTCAAGGGCATTCAGATCCGCATCCGCGTGTTCGATCCCGATAGCCGGCAGATCAGAGAAGTCACCGTGACGGAAGATTTTCTTTACGATTAGGATTCGGGATTCAGGATTCGGGATTCGGGGGAAGAAGAAGGGGTCGGGGGCCGTTGGTCAGGGGACAGGAAGGCGGACGGGGGCCAACCACAAAGAACACCAAGAGCTCAAAGAATGAGACTTTATGGCCTTCGTGCCCTTGGTGGTTAGAGGCCGGCCACAACGGCCGGGGCAACCGGGCGGCGCCGTTCCTGGCCACTTGAATTGTGTTCGAGGGATTGCACAGCGCCGGTGTTGGTACGAGGGCGGCGGGTCGCAGGCGAGGACGATTACACTACGCGCGTGCGGCGCCGCAGCGCTGCTGGGCCAGGTTGTGCAATGCTTTCAGGTCGACTTTGCCGGTGCCGAGCACGGGAATTTCGGTCACTTCGCAAAAACTGTCGGGCGAGGGAATCCAAAGATTCGGCAGCCCGGCTTGCGAAAGCTCTTTGCAAATTTGCTCGGGCGTTTTTTCCAGCGGCGTATGGAGCACCACCAGCCGCTCGCCTTTGCGGGCGTCGGGCACCGCCGAAACTGCCACCTTCAGCTCGTCTTCGCCGGCGCCGATGATGCGTTGAATCGTTTCCTCGATCTTCAAATGCGGCACCATTTCGCCCCCGAGCTTCGAGAAGCGGCTTTCGCGGCCGGTGATGCGAATGAAACCGTCGGCGTCGATGGCGGCGATGTCGCCGGTCTTGTACCAGCCGTCGTGAATGACCTCGGCGGTTTTTTCCGGCCGGCCCAGATATCCGCGCATCACGTTGGCTCCCTTGATCCAGAGCATGCCCGGCTGGTCGGCGGGCAGCTCGGCCCCAGTTTCCGCATCGACGATTTTGGCCGTGACGTTGGGCAGCGGTCTGCCGACGGTGCCTTCTTTGGCCATCACGCGATTGCCCGCGGCGCGGCTGGGGGGAATGTTCACGGCGGCGACCGGCGACAGTTCGGTGGCGCCGTAGCCCTCGACCGGGCGAACCCCGAATTTCTGTTCAAACGCTTCGCAAAGTTCCTTGGGCAGTTTTTCGGCGCCGGCCAAAACGACCTCGAGCGCGGCAAAGTCTTCGGGCTGGCACCGCTTCAGATAAAACCGCAGAAACGTCGGCGTGGCGATCATGATTGTGGCTCGATGCTTGCCGCACATTTCGCCCACGTGCCGGGCGTCGCGCGGGTCGTAGTGATAGACCGCCTTGGGCGGCAGCATCAGCATGGTCCAGAGCGTCGTGGTGTAGCCAAACGAATGAAAGAACGGCAAGATGCCGGCCAGCACGTCCTGGTCGTTGAGCCGCACGAGCTGATCGAAGGCCTCGATGTTCGAGCCCACGTTGCGGTGCGTGAGCATCACGCCCTTGGGGTCGCCGGTCGAGCCGGACGTGAATATGACGGTCAGCACGTCGTCGGGCGAAACTTGCGTCAGCCCCAGGCGGCGTTCGAGCACCGCGATCGGGCAAACATAGGTGTGCAGCGCCGACACGAGCTTATCGGCCAGCGTCACTTTGTGGCGGAACTCTTCGAGATAAACGGTCTCGGCCTCCAGCGGGTAGCCGAGCTTGTCCATCACGCGGCGGCTGGTCAGCACGTGGCGGATGCCGGCTTGGCGGATGCACGAGTTCATGACGTCGGCCGACACGGTGTAGTTGAGATTGACGGCGATCCGCCCGGCCAGGCCAAGGGCGGCATTGGCCAGCGCCCCGCCGGCCGAAGGCGGCAGAATCAGTCCGACGTGCTGCTCGTCGTCGGCGAGCACCTCGCGCAGCAGAATCCTGCGCAGGATGAGCGAGCGCATGAGCAGGGCGCCGCCGGTCATTTCCTGCCCGCTGGTGTCGGCCACCTTTACCCGACGCAGGCTGCGGCGGCAGGTGCGAAGCATGGCGCGCGGCAGGCTGAGCAACTCACCTTGACGTTGTTCCACGACCTGGGACTCCTTGGCCGGCGGCTTGACGATACGTTCGACCCACGATGCTAAGATACTGCGCGAGCGTGCGGCGGGGTAGTTCCCTTGCGAATTGAGTCTGAGCAGGAAACCGGAAGATGCAAGATAGTCGACAATCTCGGTCGATCAGAGCCGGGGCATCGGCAAGCCTCTGCCCCAGCCACCCCGTCCATCGTCAAAACCTGCATTCCGCTGGAGCCTTTGAAGCGGGCCGCACCTCTGGCTCGATAATCGGGATACGAGGTGAGCCGCCTGCCGGCTCGTCAGGTCACGGAGGCGCCGCGATGGAACTCAATCGCAATCATTACTTCATGGCGGGCATTGTGTTGCTCTTGTTGGGCATTCAATTCCGCCTGGTCGATTCGTACGTCTTAAACGAACAAAGTTCGCGCATGTTGGCGTCGCAGTCGGGTGGCTCGAGCCTGTTGGGCGGCAAACCACTGTTGGCCGCGGGCGGCTCAATGCACAAAGTCGTTAAACCGCCCGAATGGGCCGGCTGGGCCTTAATGTCGATCGGCTCGGTCTTGGTTCTTCACAGCCTGGCGATGAAGGGTCCAGGGGCGGCCACGTAGCGCTGCCCGTCTGGGTCGGCTGACGCTGCCGCGGTCGGTCGCGGCCCGGCGCCGGGCGGTTCCGAAGCAGTGACAAAGACGCCGGCCACAAGGGCCGGGGCTAACGACCGGCCACAAGGGCCGGGGCTATCTCGCAGTTGGTGAATGACCGATGAAACGAACGCCAATCGAATCAATCCGCTTGAGTTGCTGCCTGTGGCTGACCTTGGTAGCCGTGGCGGGGGGTTCGCTGGCGGCACAAAGCACCGCCCAGCGTGGCAAATCTGCCGATTCCGCCGAGGGCGCCACGAAGGTCATGCTCCACCGCGAAGGCACGAAAATCAAGGACGAGCCGGGAAGGTTTGCCTTGGTGGGAAACCGCATCAATTTTGTCACTGCTGCCGGCCTGCAATACGTCTGCCTCGAGAACCTCAACCTGGAGCGGGTCGCCCGAATCATGGGAAGCACCCCCGACAGCGTGGCATGGGTGATTTCCGGGTCAGTCACCGAATACCAAGGCTCGAATTACCTGCTGATCGAGCGATCGACGCGGAAGCTGGTCGCGCCCCAGGGGCGCCGCGGATACTAGCCGCGATATTCATCCGCCCCTGGACGCCTGAGGGTTGCTTGACAGGCCCCGGGCAGGCCATAATATAAGCTCATCCTTTTCCAGCAATTGCCCGCCGCCCTGATGGTTCCGGCAGCCGGCGATTGCGCCTTGTTGCTGCTGGGAGAACGCTGTTCATGGCTGCGCATCGCCGGCTCGAAGTGTCTGAGGTGGGCGACGTCACCGTGGTCCGCTTTGTGGACCGAAAAATCCTCGACGAAGCCAGCATCCAGGAGCTGGGCAGCGAGCTGTTTCAGCTTGTCGAGCAGGAGCAACGCGGCAAGCTAGTGCTCAATTTCTCCAAAGTCGATTTCCTATCGAGCGCGGCCCTGGGCAAGTTGATTACGCTTGATAAGAAAGTCAAAGCCCGTTCGGGTAAGCTCAAGCTCAGTAATATCCGCCCCGAAATCTACGAAGTCTTTGCCATCACCAAGTTGAACAAGTTGTTCGACATCAAAGACGACGAAGCGGATGCCCTTGCGGCTTTTTAGCGGCGCACGTCATTCTCGAATCGGCCACTGCCATGGCAGATGAACGTTGGACTTGGAAGACCGAGCAGGTCATTCCCAGCGAGACCGGCGCCGGGCAACGCCTGCTGGACGATCTGCTCAAGCAACTTGCCGAGCAGCAATGGAGCGAGCACGACGTTCACAGCGTTCACTTGGCGCTGGAAGAAGCGCTGGTCAACGCCATCCGGCACGGCAACCGGTCGGACCCCGGCAAGCACGTGCATGTGCTGTGCAAGATGTCTTCGGAACGGCTGTGGGTGGAGATTCGCGACGAGGGATCGGGCTTCAACCCCGACGAGGTGCCCGACTGCACCGACCCCGAGCGTTTGGAGATTCCGTCGGGCCGCGGCATCATGCTGATGCGGGCCTTCATGTCGCGCGTCGAGTATAATGACGTCGGCAATTGCGTGGTGATGGAGAAGCAGCGGGCGCAAAAGGCGGCGGGATGAAGGGTGCGTTCTCGCGCCTGCGTCAGGCGACTTGCGGCTCGATGGCGAGATTATGGTAACGAATCGAGCGCGATCGAATGCGCAGGGAATAGAGCAAGGATTCTGTAGTCATCACGAAGGGCGATGGCTTTCGCTGAATTGGCTTCGGGAAGAACTCACTTAACGGCCACGGAGGCGTCGAGAATGTATTTCATGGGTCGCGGGCGTCACGGACAAATTTCGACTGCGACATTGACAATCCCAACCTTCTCGCGTGTTTTTCGCGCAGCCGGTCCATTTGCTCGCAGGCCTTTCGCATCGTCTCGCGATCAGGTTCTTGCGATAGCCCTTCTTCCAAGTCTGGTAGTCCCGATGTACTGTCGATGCTCATCATCACATTCTTGACGCCAGCGGCAAACCAGTCAACCTTGGGCGCCCTCAGACGCGCCGTGGGGGTCCAGCAAGCGTTTTTCGGTCAATGTTCAAAGCCCTTTGAGTGGACAACGGTGGGAGGATAACCGGAGCAGAGCTCACCCTATTCGCGAACGCCTCGCGGCGAAATACCGCGGAGAGCGAGTTGACGCTGATTCGTAACGCGCGGAACGGCATCGAGTCCGTTCCCTACAAAGCGCGCCGATTTCGGTACAGCGACGGATCGACCGTGTTGACCATGTTTTCGACGTCGACGGCGCCGCCCAAAAACTGCCGCACCTGCTCGGCCTGTTCGAGCGGCTCGGCGAGAAGCTTGTTGTAGCTTACCCGCAACAGCTCGATGTTCGCTTGCCTTGCCAGCCACTCGTGCAAGCGGTTCAAGTGCAGCGTGTAGGCCCGTTTGATCTCGTCGCGCGGCGCGGCGGGCTTGCCCAATCGCTCGAGCATTTTTTCTTGCGAGGTCAGCATCTCGTCGAAATCGCGCTCCATAAAGATAACCCGATAGCGCTCGCTCGGCGGCAGGTCGTACAAAAGTTGCGAGATCATCTTGAACGCCTTGCCGCGCGCCTCGGGCAGCCAGGCAGCGTCGCGCTTGACGCTCTTGACCTTTTCCAGCTCGTAATATCCCTTCGGATTATCGGTGTCGGCGGTGCGGATGCCGTCGGTGACCACCGGCAGGCCGCCGTTGTCGAGCATCTGCATCATAAGCGAAGTGCCCGAACGCGGCAGACCCGAAACAATGGTGATGTGGTTTTCCATGTTGATCACATATTGACGTGAAGCACTCCGCGAAGCGCAAAGCCGGCGATCATCGAAACGGCGAACCAATAGACCACCCAGGCATCGGCGCCGCTGGTCCACGAAACGCGCGTGGGATAGTCGATGGCGATTGAGCGAATCGCCGAATCGGGTGGAAAGGGCGGCTCAGCGGGGTACAGCAGTGCGTCGCCCCAGTTCCAGGCGGGCCGTAGCGCGCTGACTCGCATCAGCCGATCGCCCACGGCCAACTGTTTCTCGGCTCGCTGGTCATCCAACTGAAACGACAGGCGATGTACGCCCGGTTGCTTCGCCCGGATGCTCCAGACCACCTCGCGCTTGCTCGGCACGCGCACCGGACCAATGGCAATCTCGGCTCCGTCAGCCGATTGCAATCGCAGCTCGTTCAGCGACGCGGCGGCGCGTTCGTCGAGCGCCACCGTGACGAGGGCATCTTCGCCGACGCGCAGCGGACGCGCCTGATACCAAAGCGAAAGCTGCCCGAGAATCAGCAGCACCGGGACGACCATGACCAGCATCGGCACCAACGCCAGCACCATGAGCCGGCTGGCCGCGAGCAAGATGCGGCCCTGGGCGCCGAAGACGACTGAGGCGTTTTCTTTGAAGAGTTTCAGGGCCAGCAGATTGGCCTTGATGTCGTCTTTCACGCGCTTGATGGCGCGCTGATTCGACGTGTATTTGAAGACCACCAGCATCGCCACGCCGGTGAGCACGCCGACGAGCGTGGCGGACAACCAGCCGGGCATGATGCCCAAGGGCGCAAGCAGCACGCCGCCCACAGCGTTCGCCAGGGCATTGAGCCAAACCACCAGGTGCGTTGCCGACGCCATCACTCAATGTATCCCAGGCCGCGAAGCTGGTCGGACACCTGGCTTTCGGCATCGTCGGTTTGCAGTTTTTGCAGTTCGTTTTCGATGCAGTGGGCGATGAATTCATCGACCGTGCTGTACCCGGCGGCCGAGGCAGCCCGCTGGGCACGGTCGTAGAGGCCGGAATCGAGTTTGATCTTGGACATGTTGTTTCTCAACAGCTTGCTAACGAGAAATCGGACGACATGAGGGCGTAGGGTGGGCCGAGCGCAGCGAGTCCCACCACTTCGGGCAGCATTACGTTAAGGGCCTTACGGGCCGACGGTGGGACTCGCTGCGCTCGGCCCACCCTAGGACAAAATATTTCATCCCGAAAACATGTTTTTTCCCGTCATTGAGGATGGTACGTTCAATCCAAACTCTGCCAGAATCGACGGCGCGATGTCAATCAATTTCGGGTTTTTGCCGCGCAACCCCCGATTGCAAAACAGCACGCCGGGCACTTCCAGGGCATCGGCACAGTGGTCGGCGCTCCAGGCCAGATTGTTGGGCAAGAGGATCTCGTCGGTCAGGTCGCCGCTCGACGTGGCCCACGATGCACGATAACCGCGGCGATAGCCCACGATCAAGTCGGGGGCCAGCGCGGTCGCGTCGCCCGAATAAATGCGATCGGAACGATAGACATTGCGAATCACCGGTTGGCCGTTGAAATCCGTCACCGCTTGCAGCCGCGTGGCTAGCTCAGTGAGCAGCGCCTCTTGTTCCTCGCCCGGCTCGACGATGCCGTCGCGTTCGCGGCCCTTCAGGTTCAGATAAAGTCCGTTGATGCCCAGCCCATAGGCCACCGTCTGCGACCAATCGACGTCTTTCATGATCGAAGTGCATTCCGGCGGTCCCAAATATCCCATTGCCCGCAGCCACGAATTCAGATTGAACTGCATGGCGAAGTTGGCGAAGCCGTGGTCGCTCATCACGATCATCGTGGCGCGGTCGCCGCAGCGGTCGTAAAGATCGCCCACCACGCGGTCGAGCCGCTGATAAAGCCGGTGTACGTGGCCGAAACATTTTTTCGCCTCGCTATCTGAGCGAATCGGGTGCTTTTCGTCGGAATCCCACCAGAAAATGTGCGACTGCAGATCGCTGCTCGAGAAATAAAAAAACAGCAGGCCGTCTTCGTAATCGTCGACCGCATAATCGAACAGCGCCAAGCGCTCTTCAAGCACCAGGTTGGCCTGCCGCTGAAATTCGTCATCGCGGAACACGTCGTCTTTGCGGGCGTTGTAGTCTTCTTGAAAGCCGGTGGTATAAAACAGGCCGAGCCGGTCTGAGACCTTCTCGATGAACGACGCCGGTTCCGAGAGCTGCGTCGCCGGCGCGCTGGGATCGACGTTGATGGGCGTAACGTAGAGCTTGAAGTTCGGCGAGACCTCTTGCAGATAAAAACGGCAAATGCCGCTGACGCTCGGGGTGTACCAAGCCAGATCGAACTTCAGCCGGGTCCAATTGCTCCACTGCCCGGCTTTGAGCAGCAGACGCTGACCCTGCACTTCGATCAGGGCCGCGTCGGCCTGGCGGTCGCGGTAGACCTGGATCGGCACTGAGATCGGCCCGGGTTCTTCGAGCATTGAGTTGGTTGGTCCGACGAGGGCGGCTTCGGCCTGATCGTCGGTGAAGGTCAGCACGAACCGCTTGCCGATGCTTTCGGTAGCGGGCTCCAGCGGGTTGTTCTCGGCGAAGTGCTGATAGGTGCCATAGGTGCCGAGCATGTCGGGCGTTCCCATGCCGGCGATGGCGCGGTGATGCCCGTGGTGCGAAGGGCTGGGCGGGTAATTCGACGGCAGATCGTAAAAGGTCGAAGGGATGCCGGCGGCGTCCAAAAAGTCCCAAAAGGGCACGCCCTGCCGGCGGAGCACGGTTTTGCCATCGACCGTCTCGGCGGCGGAATAAAACATCGCACACTGCTCGTGCGGATGCCGGTGCACAAAGTCGAAAATGCCGTGCGAGCCGGGACCGGCGCCGTTGATGAAATTGGCCCAGGCCACCGGGCTTTGCGGCGGAATGCTGGTGCCCAAATCGCTGAAACCGCCGCGCTCGCGCAGCCGGGCGAGATGCGGCAGCAGTCCCTGGCTCATCATGCGCTCGCACAGCCGCGGGTCCATGCCGTCGATGCCGATGACAATCACCTTTTTGCCCAGGCTGCGCGAGGCACGCTTTCGCCCACCGAGCCAATACGCGCCGGCGCCGGCACCCGCCGCGGCGCCCGTGAGGGCCGTGCGCTTGAGAAAGGTGCGACGATTGGCGGCTTGGTTCGGTGCGGGCATGTTTGTCAAAATACGAGTTCTTCTTTCACTTGGCCGGACATCCATCCTTCTCGCCCGCGGCTGATTATCGCACGACCGGCGCCGATCAGCAATTGAATGGTTCACCAAACACGCTTGGCGGAAAGCGAGTTGCCGTAACCGCCCTGGCCGTCGGCGCCATTTTCCGCCAGCGTGTAGCCATCGGTTCCCAGGTCGGCAATCGTATAGCCGCCGCTCACGTGGCTGCCCGATTGACGGAGCGTGTAAGCCTTCGTGCCGTCTTCGCTGAGCGTGTAGGTGCTCGTGCCCGAAACGGCGCTCTCGTTAAACGAATAGCCCTGCGCGGCGGCCTGAGTGAAGCTGTAATCGCCGCTGATCGAGTTGCCGGTTTCGCTGGTCGAAGGCGACTCGCTGGTGGTGGCCGTCAGCGTGTACGTGCCGCCGGAGTTCGTGCCGCTCTGGCTCAGGCTGGTCGTGTGCGACTCGTTCGACGACGCGCTCAGGCTGCCGGTGATGCGGTTCGACACCTCCGTGGCCGTGCCGCCGGTGGTGTCGCTGGACGACAGCGTGAGGCTGGCAGCGCCGTCCTGGCTGGTCTGCCCGACTGAGGTGGTATCGCTGGAGGTGGTGGTCTGCGTCGAGTCGCCCACTACCGTGTTGCCGAGCTGGGTGACCGTGGCGGAAGAGTTGTTGGTTTCGCTGATGGTGTAATTGCCCGTCGTGCCCGAGCTGCCGATATTCGAGAGCGTGTCGCTGTCGGTGGTGATCTGCGTGCTGTTTAAGACACCCGTGATCGAATCGCCGGATTGCTGGCTCGATATGACGGTGGATATATCGGTCGAGCTGACGCTATAGCTGTTGCCGTTGCGGGTGCCGCTGTCGTGCGTGGTGACGGTGGTCGTGCCGCCCTCAGCGATCGTAAACCCGCCGGTGATCGAGTTGTCGCTGGCCGAGTTGGTGTTGGAACCGACGGTCGTGATCGTCTGCGTGTCCTGGTCCACAGGTTGCCGGGCACGCCGGTCCCGTAGCCATCGCTCTTGGTCTGCGTGTCATTCGAGGTGGCCGTCTGGCTGCTGGTCGAAGCGCCGGTTACGTCGTTGCCGGTGGTGGTGACGCTGGTGGTGTCGCTGGCCGTGGTGGTGGCGGTGACGTTGATCGTGCCGTTCAGCGACGTCTCGGTGAGCGTCGTGCTGCTGGTGGTGATATCGGAGAGCGTGTAGCCGCCGGTGACCGAGTTGCCCGACCGGTAGGCCGTGTCGGTGGAGTTGCCCGTTTCAGTGTGGGTGCTTGACAGGGAGCTATTGACGTCGCTTTCGTAATTCGAGAACGAGGTGTTCGACGTTTCGGAGAACGAAAAACTGCCGGTGAAGCTGTTGGCCGTCTCGCTAGTGGCGGTGGTCGTCAGGGTGTATTTCGATCCATTGGTCGTCGAAGAAACATTGGTGATCGTTTCCGGGCGGCTGGCCGTGTCGGTCTGCGTGGCGCTGGTCGTCGTTTGGCCCGTGACGTCGTTGCCCGAGAAGGTGGTGCTATCGCTGCTGGTATCGGTTTCGCTGGCGCTGACCGACAGTGCCGGGCTGCCGCCCGTCACGCCGCCCGTGTTCGTCTCGGTCGACCAGAGCGTGGCGCTGCTATTGTCGTTGGAAGAACCGCTGCGCGAGCCGGTGATCTCGTTGCCGTAGGGGGTGGCGCTGGTCGTGCCCTGATCGGTTTGCGAGAGGCTGATCGACTGAGTCTGATTCACGTCGAGCTTGTAGAGCGTGCCGCCGGACGAGCCGGTTTCGGTCAGCGTGTACGAAGCCGTAACGTCGTTGCCCGATCGGGTAGTCGTGGTGGTCGATGTGTCGATGGCGGTGGAACTTACGGTGTGGGTCTGATTCGTGTCGGTTTCGTAATTGGTTGTTGAGTTTGAAGAAGTGTCGGTCAATGAGTAACTGCCGGTGATCGAGTTGCCGCTTCAATTTCAAACCCAGCCGCCCTCGGCTGGTTGGCTTCGCCGGCGCGCGAAGCCAACCAGCCTGCCGTGAGCAACCGCAAGCGGAAGGAAAAACCGGATTGTCAAAGAACCAATCAATCAACAACACCAGCGCCTGCCGAAGCGGCACATAACCGTGCGGGAACGGCGCGTGCAAGGGTGCATCCCATTGAAATCAGACATCACCATTTCGTTCGATCGTCTCTTCCTTTCCCGACCGCCTTTAATTTTTAGATGCTACGGCGTCTTCGCCGCGCCCACCGCGCGCCACGATTGCTTCCGCACGTAGTGTGCGCAGTCTGTCCTTTTGCCATTGCCAGTGCTCACCAAGCTCCGCGGTCAAGGCAATGTCGGCATACTTGATCGCGTCGGCGAACTGGCCTTCTCGCATTGCTATTTGGCATAGGGCGTACGCGAAGTCATGCCGGTCGGGACACCACTCGGGAAGCAGACTCCAGATCCGTGGAATAGTATTTTGCGACGGAATCGGCGGCTCAACTCCCTCGACCGGCACATCGGCCGCGAGCACCGCTGGCGGCGCCAGCCTGAGAAAATACGCGGGGTCGGACCATTTGTTAGAGCAATCATCCAAAATATCGAGGCTGGCCTCGAGGTGCTGCCTGAGTCGCGCCTCGAACTTCGCGTCAGCCGGCGTGCAACTCGACCAAGCGTCGTAGCCATCGAGGAATTTGCCCAAGCGCGCCCGCAGCACGAAATCCACCTCCCGGTATTCGTGAAGTGGTGTATGCTCCATCGTGGATACGCTCGCCAAGAAACGGTAATGGAACATAATGTTTACGCAGTATTCTAGCTGTCCCCACATAGTCTGCACATTAAGTCCATGAACCTGGTCGCCGCAGGCGCGGACGAGTATTTTCTCTGCCGGCATGAATCCCGCCGGCGGGAGCACTTCGTTGACGACTCGTGCAATGACTTTCTTAGGGCTTGGTTTTTTCGCCATGTTGCTGATACCTTCTTGCTTGCTCACTCGTCGGCAGTTGCGGGCTTCTTCGGCGTCAGCCCGAATTTCTCCTCGGCTTGTCGGCGGTAGAAATCTTCCCATGTGGCCCGCTCTTCGCCGCTCATGCGCTCTTGGCCGGTTTTATCGGCATACTGATCATGTAGCGCCATCTTCGCGGATACCTCATCCTCGACCTGAATGCCGCGGGCCACAATGTCCGCTTGCTCGCGCTCGAATAGAATCTGGTCGACCATGTCCGCGATCATTTGTTCCATATCGTCGCCCGTTGCCTTCGACCACTCCTCCCAATTCTCATCTTGAAGTCGCTCCATTGCCTCACGCTCGATTGGGCTACGGGGCGGTGGTGGTGGGGGATCGTGGGCCAGCGTATTTCCACCAAGCTCGAACAGCAAGGGGTCGAAATCAACGAGGAAACCGAGACATCCATCCTTTTCGCCCGAAAGTCAGAATGCGCTCAGGGCGCGCAAGGCGATTTCGCAGGTCGCCTCGAATTGCCTAATCGAAGGCAGCACTAAGAAAACACCCTGCGGCTGGCGGATAGGCCGTGCAGCCAGCGCTTTCCAGAACTAGCCGCCCGCGAGGCCAGACTCGGCGGACGGCCGATCGCACGGTGGAAGCGACGCCCGAGGTGCGTCACGGTGTCAACCCAAGCGTCGGCGTTGATGCGCAGGCGGTCCAGGATCGGTTGCAAGCCGGCGGGGACCGCGCCCCGCTTGTCGCTGCGAATCTGCCGCCCCGTCCAGTCGAGCAACTCTAAATACCCGTCCGGATCGAGAGGCAAGAAGCCTTGCTGAGATGCGCGGTAGGGCGACGGAGAGCACTCCGCCACGGCGCCGCGCGGCAACAGACCCGACGCCGGAATCGGGCTGAGCCAGTCGTCGGCCGCGCGAGACGGTTCCGCGACGGCGCCCCTTGTGGCTCCCTCGAGCATCGCCAAACTCGCATCGACAACCGACTCGCACCGCTGCCGCCGCGCTTCGATGCGCTCAAAAGCCCCCGTAAACTCCGAGGTCTCGGGCGTCTGCGCCACACCCGCGCGGATCGGATTCAGGTCGATGTACACGCTGCACGCCAGCGCCGCGGGCTCATCGAGGACCGCTTGTGATTTAAATCGTCCCTCCCAAAAACTACCCCGAACGCGGTCTTCGCGGTTAGCGCGCCTCGCGATCGGCTCGCAAACCGAGCGCATGAACCACGAGAGGCTCGACAGCCGCCGCCGACGCTTTGCCAGCGCCTCTGCATCGGCGAGCAGCATGGCGAGCTCATGCGGCTCGGGTTCGGCGGGCGTGCCGTCTTCGTTGCGGCGGCCGGGGTGCAGACGCCACCAGCGGAGGGCGACTTCTTCGTCGCTCCATTCGGCCGCGACATCGGGCCGAATGCGCAGCATGACATGTAAATGATTTGAGAGCACCGCGAAGCCGAGCACATCGATCGCCAGGATGCCGGCCAATTGTTCCAAGCGTTGGCGGATCCAGGTTTTGCGGTGATCGAAGTTTTGCCCGGTATAGCGGTCCACGCCGCAGAGAAACGCGCGTCGGACGCAGCGAGCCATGCAGTGATAGACCCCGACGACCGACTCATCGACAATTTGACGGCGAGCATAAGCGGGCATGACAGCCTCCCGTGAACGAAGCCGCCGTCAGTATACATATGGCCATGTTCCTGTCAAGCACTTTGGTTGCCTCATTTTTGCCCGCGGCTCAGCCAGAGGCTGGGTGTCTTCGTTTGTCTTCGTTTCCTTTTGCTTATTCGTTTGCTCTGTAGACCGATATAGCGAGCCGGCATGACCAGCGCCAGCGCGGCCGCCACCGCAATCACGGCGTGTCCAGAAAACATCGCACGCGTGATCACGACGAGCAGCACCAAGTTCAGGAGCACCGGCGCCGTGAACTTCGGCAATCTCCGCCGAGCGCATCGCGGGACGTCGCAAAACGTCCTGGGCGCGGAATAAGGGTTCTCGTCCATTTCGACTCATCCAACCACGCAGATAATCTTTCCTAGTCGGCGCTCGGCGCGGATATTCTTCTCCATCGACCGCTCGGTTACCCGAAGAAAACCATAGATGTCCGCACGCGCCGTGAGCGCCTCCAAATCCCCGCGCTCGGCGATCACGATACAGTCAGCGTTCTGCGCCCCGCGCGCCAGAACCGTTGCCGCGCGGAGGATCAAATATCCGGAGTCATTCTTCGCTTCGTACCGCCAAACGAGGCGCTCATCCGCCGGCGAAGACACGATATCATCGAGCAGCATGGGGCTAATCGGCTCGTCTAGCTCCATCTTGATCCGGAGAGTGCGATCGTAACGGCGCGCCCCAGCATCAGCCGGAATTACAACCGCGCCTAATATCGCATCGGGAATCATATCGCGGGAAATCGCAACGGATGAGTAGTTTTGGGTATCGCGAAGAAAGCGGTGCTCGTCAGTAATGACGTCGAAGCCTTCTATATCGCCAAGGGGAATTCGGAGCGAGTGAGAGAGACTCGCGCGAGCCGTGTAACTTTGGGATGAATGACCTATTAGCAAGGCTACCTCGCGCTCGCCGCCACCGAGCCATCGCAGATATCCTGAACCATAGACTGGGCCACGTACAAGAATATGAGTGCTGGCGTGCGCGCGCTGTTCCCTCACGTACAAGACTGGCAGATCAGACGTCTCTCGCATGAAAAAAGACCTCGGCTCTATTTCGTCAACTCGCTAGCAAGACGGCGCAGCAGCGACGCATCGGCGGCATCTAAGAACAAAACCATTATCTGGTTACCCAACTCAAGACGGTCCGCAGCCCTGTTAAAAAGAAGTGAGTGCGAATAAGTCCGAAGGGCAACTGCTCCGTTCGCCTCGCCATAATTTAATAGTCGCAACTCCTCGGCCGGCCACCAAGGCTCAGCGACGTCGATAGCGTGTGATACTTCATCCACGATACGGATAAGCGGTTGGCGGCTTGCAGTGCCAATCAGGTTAATCCGTGCGCCGACGATTCCGCCGTTGGGATCCAAAATCAAAGCGGTACTGCTCTCCTTTTGCCCGGTAAAAACTCCCTTAAACGTCATGCGCTGCGACGCGTACAGCCTACTTTCCGCAGGTCCGTCCGGCAATTTTCGTGAATTTCCAGGCGAGGTCAATTCCCGTACGAGTCGGGCGTAAGCCCGAGCAACTCGACGACCTGTCGCTGCACCGGCGTCAATTCCGTGAGGAG
>JAICLL010000207.1 GCA_025927475.1 Pirellulales bacterium | reverse complement strand
GGTTATTCGGATGCTGGTCGTGCGCCGAGACCGGCACATAAGAATGTCGGCGCGTGATTTAAAGGAGTGAAGACATGAGATTTCGCACCAGTTCTGAGTGGGTGGTTGCCTTGGCCGCGTGTGCGGGCTTCTTAGGAAGCCTCGGGATCACGGTACATCGCGCGCTCGCGGCTCCGCCGAATTGCACCGGCCTATGCAACGCAGCGTATATGAACGATGTCACCACAAACGAGTGCGGCGCCGCGGAACAGGTTCCGCCAGGCAACGTTTTCATTTGTTCGGGCGCCAGCTCGCCGAACGCCTGCATGCGGCAGCAAACATGGTACGAGGGAGGATGCGACCCGTACAATCAAGAACCTACGGGAAACAACTGCGCGAACCAGCAAATGAATATTACTAGAACGACATATTCGGGGAACTGCGACCTTCCGCCGGGCTTTCAAGGAGCGTGTTCATGCGACACGCAGGTGCTGAACCAGCAGCCAGGCCAGATTCCAACATGCGACACGACGGCCTGTGGATGATCATCGGCGGATCGCGTCGCCCGCTTGCGGCGCTGATACTTCAACGGGGCACGTGGCTTGATTGGGCCGCGTGTCTCGTTTTTTTCGATACACTGCGTCTGAGCATCGCGCCTATACGGCTGGCGTCCCTTGTCGGGATGGCTGGATTGATGAAGTTCACTTGGGTGGCGGTACTCGGCCCCCGGCCCGCAATCCTTCGTATACCGGCCGAGCGGTACGCCCGGCTGGTACGCTATCAGCGTGAATTTTCTTTACGGCTATCCGCATATCTTGATATCTTGCGCGACGGCAAAGGTCAACGGCGATCGCTAGAACGCGCTGAGTAGAGCTATTTCCGCCGATTTGAGCCGGTGGCGATGGCGGGCTATTCGATGTATATCTATCACCTGACGGAAGCCGACCTTGTCCGAGGTCAGGGCTCAGAGCGGCGACAGGCCACCGAACGACTGAAACGCGCAATGAGGCGCGGGCGCGAACCGATGAGAGTCTCATGTCCGACATCGACAGCTCAACACCACTCGACCGGCGAGGTTTTGCCAGGCAAATGATTGGCGGCGCGATTGCTGCGCCGCTCGCCGCTTCTGCCGCGATCGGCGATGCGCGGGCCGCCGGGACCGCGGATAAGCGCAGCAAGGTTGCGGGACCCGATCCGCAACGCGAGGAAGACCTTTATCTGGCACTGGTCAGCCGACTCGACGCCGATCGCTTGCAGCCTGAGCACCTGCAGGAAATCCGCAAGGAAATCGGGGCGCATCTAGCCCGATCGAAGCGGCTGAGCGATTTTCCGCTGATGAATGCCGACGAGCCGGCGCCGGTCTATTCAGCCTACCGAGCGGAGGGATGAACATGGCGGTCTCCGCCGATGCGGCATGGGCGTCGATCCGCGCGCTAGGCAAACGGCTGCGGGCCGGCGAGTTTACGGCGGTCGAGCTGGCCGAGTTTTTTCTCGATCGCGTCGAGCGGGTCGGCAAGCCGCTCAACGCCATCGTGACCGTGACCGGCGAGTTGGCGTTGGAGCAAGCGCGGCGCGCCGATGCCGAACTGGCCGCCGGGCATGACCGCGGTCGCTTGCACGGCATTCCTTACGGCGCCAAAGACCTGCTGGCTACCGCCGGCATCGCCACCTCGTGGGGCGCCGCGCCGCTGAAAGACCAGGTCTTCGACGAAGACGCCACCGTCGTGCGCCGACTGCGCGAGGCAGGCGCGGTGCTGGTGGCCAAGCTGGCGATGGTCGAAATGGCCGGCGGCCTGGGATATGAACAAGCCGATGCCTCGTTCACCGGGCCAGGGCTGAATCCCTGGAACCGGGCGGCCTGGAGCGGCGGTTCGTCGAGCGGGTCGGGTTCGGCGGTCGCCGCCGGCGTCGTGCCGTTCGCCATCGGTTCCGAGACCTGGGGTTCGATCATGACGCCCGCCGGTTACTGCGGCATCACCGGCCTGCGGCCCACCTATGGCCGTGTCAGCCGCCACGGCGCCATGGCGCTGAGCTGGTCAATCGACAAACTCGGACCGATGGCACGCTCGGCCGACGATTGCGGCCTGGTGTTGCAGGCAATCGCCGGCCCCGATCCGGCCGATCCCTCGTCGGCCGATCGAGCTTATCAGTATTCCCGCGACGACTTGCCGCAGCCGCCCTTCCGTCTGGCGACGCTCAAGGACGCCGCCGACCGCGTGCAACCCGAGGTTCGCCGCAATTATGAAGCGGCTCTCGACGCGTTACGCCCACACGCCACCTGGACCGAGATCGACCTGCCCGATTTTCCCTACGGCACGGTGACGGGCACGATCATTTCATGCGAGATGGCGGCGGCGTATGAAGGGCTGGTGCGCAGCGGCGACATTTGGGAAATGACCGCGCCGGAAGACCGCTGGGGCGCGCATGCCGCGTTGTTCATTCCGGCCAAAGACTACCTCAATGCTCAGCGAATCCGGCGAAAAATCCAGCGGGCGATCGACGCCTGGCTGACGCCGTTCGATGCCTTGGTCGTACCCACATTGGCCACGGTGGCGCCGCCTATCGATCGGCCGTTCAGCGAGTATCGGGCGGGGTGGGAGGGACGAGAAGTCGGCGGCGCGGAAAACGCGGCGGGCATCCCGGCCATCACCGTGCCCAACGGGTTTGGCGAGCGCGGCCTGCCGACAGGGTTGAAGTTCGTGGGCCGCGCCTTCGACGAAAACCGGTTATTAGCAGTCGCCCGACATTACCAAAGCCTGACCGATTGGCACACTCGCCGCCCGGCCCTCAACGACTGAGCCGCCGCCACTTCGCTAGCGGCTGGCCGAAAGCGCCGATTTCCGGCGATTCGGCGCATCGCTTTCCACCAGTTCGTCGCGCACAATGGCCAAATGCGGTGGAGCATCGATGCCAATGCGGACCACGCCGGGCGAAATGCGGACCACCGTGATCGTCACCTCATCGCCAACACGAATGCGTTCGTCAACTTTGCGCGAAAGAACGAGCATGATGGTTGCCTCCATGCTTGGCGGGCGGTAAAAGTGGCAGACGCCGGAGCGGCTAGCCTCGGGTCAGCATGGCCAGAATCGGGCCACGTCGCGTGCTAGCATAGCGATGCTAGTATCACTACGCAAGCATTGTCGGGTCGACGCTCCCAAGTTATTGTGAATACGGAAGTTATTGCTATCAATCCCGCTGATCCGGCTGCCGCGCCGCTGGCCCGCGCCGGGCGAATTCTCCGCCAGGGCGGGCTGGTGGCGTTCCCCACTGAGACCGTCTATGGGTTAGGGGCCAATGCCTTGGACACCCAGGCCGTCGAGCGCATTTTTGCGGCCAAAGGCAGGCCCGCGGCCAACCCGGTCATTGTCCATATTGCCGATTTGGCCGACGTGATGCGCGTTGCCGGCGAGTGGCCCGAAGTGGCCGAGCGGTTGGCCGCACATTTTTGGCCCGGCCCACTGACATTGGTACTGCGCAAAGCGGCGGCGGTGCCCGACGCGGTGACGGCGGGCGGTCCGACCGTCGGCGTTCGCATGCCGGCGCATCGCGTGGCCTATGAACTGATTCGTGCCGCCGCAGTGCCCGTGGCCGCGCCCAGCGCCAACCGCTCGACGCGAATCAGCCCTACTTCCGCCGCGCACGTGCTGGCCGATTTGGCCGGACGCATCGAGCTGGTGCTCGATGGCGGTCCCGCAGCCGGCGGCCTGGAATCGACGGTGATCGACCTGACGACCTCGCCCCCCCGCTTGCTCAGGCCCGGCCTAATTGCACCGGCACAGATCGAGGCGGTCGTTGGCGCCATCGACGTACCGACGCGCTACGCGACGCGCGCGGCCTCCGCGACGCCAAGTGGGCCGCTGCGCTCACCCGGCCTGACCGAGCGGCATTATGCGCCCGCAGTTCCTTTGGAATGCGCCGCCTCGGAAAGCGGGCGCATTATCGAGCTGTGCCGCCAAGGTACGCGCGTGGGGTGGCTGACGCTGGCGGGCAGGGAGCGGCGGTGCCCGGCCAACGCGCTCCAAATGGAGTTGCCGGCCGATCCCGCGGGATACGCGGCGGGGCTTTATGCGGCCCTGCACGCGTTTGAAAACCAGGCGGTCGATCGGATCGTCGTCGAATTGCCTCCCGCCACCGAAGACTGGCTGGCCATTCACGATCGCCTCCGCCGCGCTTCGACTCCCGAAGCGAGCTAAAATCGGGTGCATCAATTGCCCGACCGCAAAAGTGCGGCTTGCCGAATTTCGCCAAAACGCCGATACTGTGGCCCAGCATGGAACACCGTTCTACAAGCGAAAGGATTCGCCATGACCACCGTTGCAGCGGTCGAACCAACACCGGCGCCGCAGGCCACCTCTCGGCCCCCTCTCGCAGCGGCTTCCCCATCTGCCGCCCCCGCGTGCGGTGACCGATTTTGGATGGCCTTAGGGCTGTCGCTGGCCGCGGTTGCCGTGTTGGCCAAACTGGCGCTATTGCCGTTTCCTGTTTCGACCCTCGGCGAGTTCGCGCGTTGGGCGCTCAGGCTGGGCATTGTGGTCTCGCCCGACCTGGCGTTTGTCGCCGGGCTGACGGTGGTCTGCTGGTTGGCGTCGCTGGCCTGGAACACCTGGCCGCGGGCCGCGCGCAAAGCATGGCGAGGTCTCTGTCTAGCCATCTTCGCGCTCTCGGCCGTCTACGCCGTGGCCAGCATTCCCATGTATAAAGTTACCAAGGTGCCCTTCACCGTCCGTCTGCTGTCGTTTGTCGGCGGGCCGGACGTCATGGCGTCATCGGTGCAAGAGTATCTGCCGCCCGGCATGGTGCTGGCGCTGGTGGCGGCGCCGCTGGCGGTGGTGTTCGCGCCCTGGGCCGCGCGCCGCCGGCCCTTGCAGCGCTGCGTCTCGCCGCTGGGCGCGAAGACCGCCGCGGCGCTGGTGGTGCTGGCCGCCGCGGGCGGATGGGTTTGCCAACGCTATATCCGGGCGGAGTGGACCGACCCCAATCGCTGGGAACGGCGGATTGCCCAAAGCCCGCATTGGGTGTTGCTGTCCTCCTGCCTGGAAGAAGTGGCCAAAGATCGGCCCTTCACCCATTCGTTTTCGTTCGATGAAATAGATGATACCGATTTCCGGCGTTCGAAGCACGAGCCGACACTGCCAGCCGCGCCGTTGCTTCCGGAAGGCAAACGGCCGAAGAACGTGATTCTGATCGTGCTCGAATCGACCGGCGCGGAATACTTTCGGGTCGGCGACGCGGAGGCTCGCTATGCCACCACGCCGCACCTCGATGCTCTGGCCGCCCAGCAGGGAGTTGTGTTTGAGAATATCTATTCGCAAGCGGCGTCGAGTTGCAAAAGCCTGGTGGCGCTGTCGAACAGCGTCTATCCGCGGCCCGATTGGCTGCTGATTGTGCGCGATCATCCGGCCTTCGATGTCACGTCGCTGCCGCAGGTGCTCTCGAGCCGCGGATATCGCACCTGCTACGCGCATTCGGGCTATTGGGGTTGGCAGAAACGCGACGGCTTCCTTAAGGACCGCGGCGTCGAAAAGTTGATCGATGCGGCTCAACATCCCGGCGAAGAAGTCAACTCCTGGGGCATCCACGACCAGACCATGTATCAAGACGTGCTGGATTGGATCGACGCCGACCCGCAACGGCCCTTTTTCGCTGTCGCGTATACCGACGAAACGCACCATCCTTATGTCGCCCAGCAAGAGCACTATGACTTTGGCGTCGATGATGAAGAGTTTGCCCGATACCTCGATTCGGTGCGTGCGGCCGATGCGAAGATCGGCTGGCTGATGGACGAGTTGCGGAAGCGGGGACTGGCCGACTCGACCTTGGTGGCCGTCACCGCCGACCACGGCGAAAGCTTCGGCCAGCACAATCAATGGACGCACAGCTTTGGCATCTACGAGCAGACGGTCCACGTGCCCCTGGTGCTGTTGCACGGCAGCCTGGCCGATCTGCCGCGCCGCAGCGCCGCGGTGGGCAGGCATATCGACATCGCCCCGACGCTGCTCGACCTGTTGGGTATCGCCGCTCCGCCCGAATGGCAAGGCGCGAGCTTGCTGCGGCCGCGCGACAACCCGCGCGCGTATTTTCTGTCGGTCGGAAACGAGATTGTGTTGGGCGTGCGCGACGGGCGTTACAAATATCACTATTATGTCGATACCTCGCGCGAAGAGTTGTTCGATCTGGATAACGACCCGGCCGAAGAGCACGATCTGGCGACCGCCGAGCCGCGGCGGGCCGCGGAATATCGCCGGCGGCTGGGCGGCTGGGTGACCTATCAGCGCGAATTCCTGGCCAAACATGGCGTGCGATGATGATTCCGCTGTTCGATTCACAGCTTCAACATCAGCGGCTGGCGCCCGAGCTGATGCCGCTCGTTCACGAGATCTGCACGGGCGGGCGATTCATTCTCGGCCCGCACGTCGAGCAATTCGAAACGGCCTTTGCCGAATACTGCCAAGCCGCGCATTGCGTGGCCTTAAACAGCGGCACCAGCGCGCTGCACCTGGCGCTGCGGTGCCTGGAAATCGGCGCGGGCGATGAAGTAATCACCACGCCCATGACCTTCATCGCCACGCTCTGGGCCATGGAATATGTCGGCGCTCGCTCGGTGCTGGTCGATATCGACCCACGGCGGCGAACGATCGACCCCGATCAGATCGAGCGGGCCATTACGCCGCGCACGCGAGCGATTGTGCCAGTGCATCTGTATGGCCAGCCGGCCGAGATGGATGCCATTCTGGAGATTGCCGCGCGGCATGGACTGGCCGTGATCGAAGACGCCGCGCAGGCGCACGGAGCGCGGCATGCGGGTCGGCGGGTCGGCGGGCTGGGCGCGATTGGCTGCTTCAGTTTTTATCCGACCAAGAACCTGGGAGCTTGCGGCGAAGGCGGCGGCCTGGTGACCAACGACGCGCGGCTGGCCGCCCGAGCGAGGGCGCTGCGCGATCACGCCCAGCAGCGGCGCTGGCGGCACGAGACCCAAGGCTACAACTATCGGATGGATGCGTTGCAAGGCGCCGTCTTATATGTGAAGCTGCGTTATCTCGATGGGTGGAACGCCGCGCGGCGGCGGCTGGCGGCCCGCTACCGAGAGCGATTGTCGGGCGTCGAAACGCTCGATCTGCCACATGTCTTCCAGGACAGCGGGTCGGTCGAGCATTTGGTGGTGGTCGAATCGCCCCAGCGAGAGCGGCTCTTGCAGCGGCTGAGCGCGGCGGGCATCGGCGCCGGGCTGCATTATCCCGTGCCGGTCCACTTGCAGCCGGCGATGACGCACTTGGGCTACGCGCCCGGCGATTTTCCCAACGCCGAACGGCTGGCCGAGCGCTGCCTGAGCCTGCCGATGTTTCCCGAGCTTGAGCCACAGGCGGTTGATGCGGTGTGCGACGCTCTGTTAGCGGCGTGCGAAGCGATGGCCAGGTAGCCCCGGCGGGCGCGAGAACGGCTTCGCATGGTGAACGAGACCCTGCCCCTGGCCGGCCTGCCTTCCGTGAACCGCCCGGCGATGCTATCATGGCGGTTCGTCAATCGCAGAAACATTTTTGTCAGGAGTCAGGCGTGGGAACTAAAAAGACCGGCAAGGGCCGTCGCAAGATTGGTCGCAAAAAGCGCCGGATGCGGGCGAAGATTCGCCACCGCAAAGGCTAATCGCCGCGGGCCGTCGTTTGCGGCCGCCATAATTTGCGGCCGCCGTAATTTGCGGCCGTTTATTTGCGGCCAATGAACGGCAGCTTCAAAGAGAATCGGCTCTTGGCCGCTCGCCGGGTGGCCGTGCGGCTAACGCCCGGCGTGTTAAAGCCCGGATCGAAGCTCGACACCTTCGTGACCAATTCGATGCCGTCGCGCTTGGCCAGCGCCCGCAGCGCTTTTTCAAAGTATTGGACGCGGTAGGCCGGGTATTGCCGCGCCCAGAGAAACGCTTGTTCGACCAGCTCTTTGGGCAAGTCTCCCTGTTTGACCTGAGCGAGCACTTCGTTCAAAAAGCGAAACTCGACGGGCCGCATTGCTCGCAGCCCCTTTTCAAGCTGCACCCGCAGACTAACCCGCGTCGTGCTGTCGTCGCGGATGACGCTCTCATCGGCCGCCAGGCTCTTCAGGGCGGGCAACGTGCCCATCAAGAGGGCCGCGGCAAAACAAAATCGCTGGGCAGACATGGCTCGCTACTCGCGGGTCTCGGTGGCCGTGAACAGAAGCGGTGCGGCGGGTTCGTCGGTCGGTTCCCCGCCGCTGGGCATGTCAGGCAACACCGGCTTCAAAAGATGATGATGATGCAAGTAGGAGCTAGCCGCGCCCAAATCAGAGGCCAGCGGAATCAGGCAGCCCCCCAGCGGCAAGAGGAGTATTGTTATCAACAGCAGCCCGGCTGCCTGAAAGAATCGCTGGCGGCCTGGCGCGCGAGGTATACCGGGTTGCGGTGAAGATCCAGTCACAGGCTGGGCAGAGTAGGTAGGTTCAAAAGGCGTAGCTCGGCATGCAGCCCGCTTGTAGCCGCACGGACGAACGATTCTGCAAAAAGCCCCGCGGGCCGATCGGCCGAAAGGCGACCGGCGAACCACGGTTCGAGATGAGTGGCTGGACCTTGTAGTCTTCCACCTCAACCGCGTCAAGCGGAGTTCTGATTTTCGTGGTTTTTATAACGGACACTAACGAAGTCGTAGCGACCGCGCAGGCCAATCGTCGCCGTATCCGTCGGCATGGCGTATCTCGAAGAGTATTGCGACGTGCGACGGTTTCATAGTCGCCGATTGTACCTCCCGCGGGGTCGCTAGCCCTCGAGAATCTTGTTGCCGAACAGCAACTGGTCGATTTCGGCCAGGCGAAACTCGCGGCGGCGGCGGATGCTGTCGTCGATCAGGCGCATCAGCGCCTCAACCTCGACAAACACCACGCTGCGGATGGGCGTGCCGGTCATGAAGCCGGCCAGCTTGTCGAGATCGGCCTGGCGAAAGCCGCGGCCGATCACGGCGAAGTAGACGCGCTCGACGCCCGACTGCGCCAGCTCGCGCGTGTGCCGCGTGGCGTATTCGCAGAATTGCCGGTCGTCGGTGCCCAGCGTGTAGCCGCGGCGGCGGACTTTGGCGTCGATGATCACGGCGAACCGCTCGGCCGCGGCCACCGCCAGACAATCGGCCGTCCGCCCGCAGCCTTGGCCCAGCTCGCGCACCTCGAAGCCCAAGCAGCGGAACGCCTCGGCGCAGCGCCGCTCGAAGAGTGTCGAAACCGGCCCGCAGTCGCCGCCCAGCCCGCAGGCCAAATGCGCCAGGTCGCAAAGCCCAGCCGGCAAATACCCAAAGCGCGACGCACCGGCGACGGGCAGCCGCTCAAGACCGCCCGCGCCTGCGACCGCCGGCGGAAGCTCGCCCGCCTGCAATGCCGCTTCGGTATTTTGCGGCGGTCGCCCGTCCGGCTCGCCGGGCATCCACAGCCGGTCTTCGCGCACGGCGACGCGCCAGGCGATGTTCAGATACCGCGGGTCGCCGTTCTGCTCGCGGACGGTCTGTTCGGTGACGACGGTCTCCGGTTGACCGGCGGCGCGGCGCGCGGTGCGCTCTTTCTTGAGTTCGCGGTTTTGCCGGCTGCGGTCGAAGCTGTCGATGGCCCACGTCCAGAGCTTCTCCCACCGCTTGCCGCAGCGGACGCGCATCTTTTGGGCCAGCCGGTGGGCGGGGTGGGCGGCCAGCCAGCTTTCGACCCGGGCGACAATGTCGGCCACGCATTGCCGCGACATCGCATAATCGGCGGCGACCTTCTCGTGGTGTTCGCCTTCGAGCCGGATGCGTTCATAGATGGCGCAGTTGCGCGGGCTGGGCGGCCGCGCCGGCCGGCCCCGTTTTCCGGTGGTGATTTCGACGGATTGCGACGCTCGATTTACCCTTGCCATAAAATCATTTTCCCTTGACAAAAACAAAAAGTTGTTCTGATGCCGTGGTGCGTTAAGTGGTTGGGGTGACAGCCGTTGGAATCGTCACCCGCGGCGCGATTCAGAAAAGCGCCGCAACAATAATTCTGGGGGGAGGGCCGCGGATTCTGCATCACCATCGAGACGAGATCGATGGGGTCGAGGGCGCAACCATTCAGACAGATTCCGAGCCGGCGGTCGTCTCCCTGTTTTGTACCAGGCGAGTGGCTTGGTCAGTTTTCCGCGGGTTTTCTCGTCCGCCCCCTCGCCGGCTTGCCCGGCAGGAGCGCCGGTTTGGCAGGCTAGAAACGGGTCTAAGCAAACTGCTGTCTCGTTGCGTCTACCCTGCGCCGGCGGCCACGGCCGCGCAGGCGGCGGGGGAGGCGGCCCCCGGTAGGAGGCGGGCGGGGCGGGGGGGCGGGGCGCCACGAGCCGCCCAAAACCATAACCAGGCACGCCAGCGGGCAGGGGGGGGGGGGGCCCG
>JAICLL010000004.1 GCA_025927475.1 Pirellulales bacterium | reverse complement strand
GAGGGCCGCTCCGACGAGCAAGACGCCAAGGATCGAATACCATCTGCGCATGAACGTTCTCCTTCGAGGGGTGGCGGGCCGTGGGGAAGGGGCTCGCGGTTCCGCTATCGTAATCTTGTTCGCCACGCTTGACAATCAAATGGGCGGTCGGTCAACGACGAAAGGAAAGCCCGCCGCTTCAAAGGATTGCCGTGGTCCCAGAAGAAAGTCAAAATGCAAAACTCAAAATGCAAAACGTAAATTGGGGAGGTATGAACGCCTTGCCGTGGTCCGCCGATTTCATTCGCAACATTCACGATGCGCCGACACGGTTGGTGATCGCTACCACCGGCGGCGGCAGCCTGGCGGTGTCGGCCCTGGTGGCCGCGGCGGGGGCGTCACGCACGGTGCTCGAGGCGATCGTGCCGTATTCGCCCGAAGCGCTTACGGCGTTTCTCGGCGCTCGGCCCGAGCAGTTTTGCAGCCAGCGGACCGCCCGAGCCATGGCCATGGCGGCCTATCAACGGGCACTGCGCTATGCGAAGCAGGACGGTGTCTCAGCGCAGTCGCTGGCGGGCGTGGCCTGCACCGCCAGCCTGGCGAGCGATCGACCCAAGCACGGTCCGCATCGTGTTCATGCGGCGTTGCAAACGTCGGCGTCCACCGTGGCCCATTCCGTTGAGCTGCTCAAGGACCGCCGCAGCCGCGAGGAAGAAGAGCGATTGGCCGCCGCGCTGGTGCTGAATCTGGGGGCCGAAGCCTGCGGCATCAGCGAGCGGATCGACGCCGGCCTGCTGCCCGGCGAGCGGCTGGAGCTGGGGCGCAGCCAACCGCCCGAAGCGTGGCAAGCGCTTTTGAGCGGGCGCTGTGCGCTGGCGGCCGCGCGAGGCGATGCTTCGCCTCGAGAGGGCAGGCGATTGATCTTTTCGGGAGCATTCAATCCAAGGCACGACGCGCATCGCCGCATGGCGCAACTGGCCGCTGAAATCACGGGGTTGGTGGTCGAGCATGAGATTTCGATCCTCAACGTTGACAAGCCGCCGCTCGACTTCATGGAACTGGAGCAGCGTGTGGGGCAGTTCGGCAGCGACGAGCGGCTCTGGCTGACGCGCGCGGCCACGTTTGCCGAGAAGGCGGCAATGTTCGCCCCCGCCACCTTTGTGGTCGGCGCCGACACGATCGCCCGCATCGCCGAGGCCAAGTATTACGGCGGCGAAGCGGCCTGCCGAGCGGCCATCGACCGGTTGGCGGTGCTCGGATGCCGCTTTCTGGTGTTCGGGCGGTTGGTGAACGGCGTGTTCCATTCGCCCCACACGCTCAGCCTGCCCGAAGCCCTGCTGAGGCTGTGCGATATCGTGCCGAGTGAGAGTTTTCGGCACGATGTATCGTCGACCGAACTGCGGCAAACGTGACGGCGTTGGGCGAAGAAGGCCAGGGGCGCCACGTGATGCCACCGGTACCACCGGTAAATGGGCGTTCTTTCGTCTTGACGGCCCATTCCGGAATCGTGTATTGCCCGCCAAATTCGCGTACTATTGGAGAGGAACAGGGTCGCTTGGCGCATCACTCGCCGCCACCGACTCATCGCTTCTTGAGCCTTGCCTGCTGCCATCGTTCGTTCCACATCGCGGCTTCTTCAGGCCGAGTCATGTCTCGGCAAATGTCGACAAGCCGAATCTTCAAAACCTTGGCGCGGTTTGCACGCTGCAAGTCGGTCAGCGGCCAAATTCGTATGCGAAAAGTGCCGAACATTGACAGCATGAAGAGAAGGCAGTCCCGAATGCGGCAACCAGCAGCGCGAGCCACCGCCGAATCAAGCCGCCGCGCCGCCGCGCGAAACCAATGTTTCGCTCACACGATACGTAAGCTAATCTAGGCGTAAGTCGTGATGCGCCGCAAGAGCCAGAAAGCAATGGCTTGCCCGATCGAATACCGCTTGGGTATTTTGAAAGGAAGCCTGGCTGGCCGTCTGCGGCAGTCCGGCGATTTCTGGCGGGCGCTGAATGATGGAAACTTGCCCGCCGCCGCTTCTCCACCGCCATCTCGCTAACGCCGCGTGCTTGTCGTCACTCGCGCCCTCACCAAACGCTACAGCTCGCTGACCGCGCTGGACGACTGCAACTTGCAAATCGCTCAGGGCGAAGTGTTTGGACTGTTGGGACCCAACGGCTCGGGCAAGACCACGCTGCTGCGGCTCTTGATGGGCTTTCTGCGGCCCACTTCGGGCGAGGCCAGCATCTCCGGACTCGATTGCTATCGCCAAAGCGTCGCGGTACACCGGCAGGTGGCCTATCTGCCGGGTGACGTGCGGCTGTTTCGGATGCGGGGCGACCGGACGCTGCGGTTTCTCGACCGCATCCGCGGCCCGCAGGGCACGGCGGCCACGTCGGCTTCCTTCGCCTTGGCGCAGCGGCTGCGGCTCGATCTGTCGCGGCCGGTGGCCAAGATGTCGACCGGCATGCGCCAAAAGCTGGCCCTGGCGGCCGTCATGGCCGTCGAGACGCCGCTGGCCATCCTCGACGAGCCGACCGCCAACCTCGACCCCAACGTGCGCGACGAGGTGCTGGCCCTGGTCCGCGAAGCCCGTGAGGCCGGCCGCTCGGTCATCTTCTCGTCGCACGTGCTGGACGAAGTCGAGCAGGTCTGCGACCGCGTGGGTATTCTGCGCTCCGGGCGGCTGGTGCACGTGCAAACCATCGCCGAACTGCGTCGCCAGCACGTCATCCGCGCGCGGCTGACCGCCGCCCTGCCGCCACTGCCCGCCGAGCTGCAGCCGGCGCCGGTCGTGTCGGCCAACAATGGGCATTTGATCGTTCAGGCGCCCGGCGAGTTGCGCCCGCTGCTGGGCTGGCTGGCCACGCTTCCGTTGGACGAAGTGCGCATCGAGCCGGTGGGATTGAAGGCGGTTTATGAACGCTATCATGGAACGGGACTGACATGAACCGCGCACTATGGAGCAAAACGATCGGCGACGCTCGGCTGCTGTTGGCCGCGCTGGTGGTGTTGATGTTCGGTTTTCAATGGCTGTTTGTGTGGCTGAGCAGCCTGGTCGAGCTGGGGGCGTTGGCCATGTTTTTGCAGGCCCTGCCCGGCGAGTTTCAGTCGCTGCTGGGAATGTCGCTCTCGAAAGTGGCCACGCCCACCGGGCGGCTGGCGCTGGCCTACATCGACCCGGTAGTGATTTTCGCCACGGTGGTCTGGGGCTTTGCGCGCGGATCGGATTGCATCAGCGGCGAGATCGGTCGCGGCACGATGGAGCTGCTGCTGGCCCAGCCGGTGCGGCGCAGTTCGATCGTGGCGGTGCAGGCGGCCGTGACCGCCGCCGGCGCGGCGTTGATGGCGGCGGCTGCCTGGCTGGGCACCTACCAAGGCTTGTGGGCCGTGGGCTGGCTCGACCATGTCGAGCCGCGGCATTTTATTCCCTCGGCGGCGAATCTGTTTGCCATCACGTTCTTTCTGGCCGCGGCCAGCACGCTGGTCTCGTCGTGCGATTCGCAGCGCTGGCGCACGCTGGGCATCATGGGCGCCTTTTACATTATCGAGCTGCTCATCAAGATCGTGGCTCGGCTGGCGCCCAAGCTCGATTGGCTGATGTACTGCACCGTGCTGGGCGCCTTCGAGCCGCAAAATCTGGCCGTGGAACCCGACCGCGCTTGGCAGCTTTCGCTGCGTTACGACGGCACGTTGATCGGGCTGGGGCTGCTTTGTTATGTGTTGGCCACGATTATTTTTTGCCGTCGCGACGTGCCGGCGCCGCTGTGAGTACGCAGCCTGCTATAATGGAGAGATGGACTGACACCAACCCGAAGCGCAAGCGAGGCAGCTTACTCTTCTTCCTCGCTGGCGCTTCGGGTTAGTGTGATTACGCGGGAGAGCAACCATGTCGCAGCGCGCCAAAACAGTTATCTATAGTTTGGTGATTGTGCTGATCTCGACGCGGGCCTACGCCGAAATCACGGCGGAGCAGGTTCGCGAGGCGATCGAACGCGGCGTCGCGTACCTCGAGCGCGAGCAAAACGACAATGGCTCGTGGCAAGATCCACCGGGCTATCCCGGCGGCGTCACCGCGCTGTGTACGCTGGCCTTGCTCAACTGCGGCGTCGCTTCCGACGATCCCCATGTGCAGTCTGCCTTGAATTATCTGCGCAAGCTGGAGCCGACGGTCACCTATGCCACGGCCTTGCAGACCATGGTGTTTGCCGCCGCCGAGCCCAAGAGCAACCTGCCGCTCATTCGCCGCAACGCCCAATGGCTGGCCGCCAATCAGAAAGACGGGGCCATGCTCGGGGCCTGGGGATATCCGCAGGCCGACGGCGACAACTCGAACAGCCAGTTTGCCCTGCTCGCGCTGCACGAAGCCGAGCGCGTGGGCGTGGAAATCAACGACCGCGTCTGGAAACGGGCGCTCGTTTACTGGCGGGATTGCCAGAACCCCAACGGCTCGTGGGGTTACAAGCGAAAAACTCCCGGCAGCGGCAGCATGACCTGCGCCGGCATTGCCGCCATGGTGATCGCTTCTGACCGGCTGAACAAAGGCGACGCCCGAGCCGACGGCGACCAGGTGACCTGCTGCGGCGAGCATCAAGACAACAGCCCGGTCGAACGTGGGCTGAACTGGCTCGGCAATTCGTTCTCAGTCAACTCGAATCCCGGCGGACCCGCCGCGCAAGGCTGGCTGCTCTACTATTTGTATGGGCTCGAACGGGCAGGCCGACTGACTAACCGCCGCTTGATCGGCGAGCACGACTGGTATCGCGAAGGCGCCGAAGTGTTGATTACCAGCGAGCTGCACAACGACCTGTCGGGCTATTGGAAAGGAACCGGCCACGCCGAAAACGATCCGCACATCGCCACCAGCCTGGCCTTGCTCTTTCTGGCCAAAGGCCGGCGGCCCGTGCTTTGCGCCAAGCTGAAGCACGGCGCCGATGATGACTGGAACCACCACCGCAGCGATCTGAGCAACCTCACCGGCTATGTCGAAAGCCGCTGGGGACGCGATCTTACCTGGCAGATTATCGATGCGGCGGCGGCCACCACCGACGACCTGCTCGAAGCGCCGGTGATCTACATCAGCGGCAGCCAGCGACCGCGGTTCAGTGCCGAGCACGTCGAGCGGCTGCGGGCGTATGTCAATCGCGGCGGATTCATTTTGGCCGAGGCTTGCTGCGAAGGCGACGAATTCGAGGCCGGCTTCAAGGCGCTGGCCAAGCGCATGTTTCCTGAACCCGAGTATCAACTGCACGATTTGCCGTTCGACCATCCGGCCTATACGGCCGACGAACGGGTCGATGTCGAAGCGTTTCCGATCGCTAAGCCGCTACGGGGCATCGACGTGGGATGCCGGACCAGCGTGATCTACATTCCGCATGAGCTACGGCTGTCGTGTTTTTGGGAGCTGGCTCGGCTAGGCCGCGAGCGCAAGCTGACTCCCAAAGTGCAGGCCCAGGTTGCCGCGGCACGGTCGCTGGGCATCAACATTCTGGCCTACGCCACCAACCGCGAAGTCAAGTACAAGCTGGGAAACGAGAACAAACCTTTGGCCGCCGGCGAATCGTCGGGGGCCTATCAACGGGCGGTGCTGCGCGTGGCCAAGGGCAAGCACAGCGGCGGCTGGAACTCGGCGCCTGGCGCGCTGTTGAACCTGTTGCAAGTGACCGCCGAACAAACCGGCATGCGGGTCGACATCGAGCAGAACGAGTTGGACATCTCCAGCCCGGCCTTGATGGACTATCAGATTTTGTTTCTGCACGGCCGCAACGCGTTCCAGCTTAGCGACGAAGACCGCCAGCAGCTCAAGACCTATGTCGAGCGGGGCGGGGTGCTGATGGCCGACGCGGTGTGCGGCAGCGCGGCCTTTGCCAAAGCGTTTCGGCGCGAGATGCAGGCCATTTTTGGGCGGCCGCCCGAGCCGATTCCGCCGGTGCATCCCCTGTTCACCAGCAAATTCGGCGGCTTCGATCTGAAGCGGGTGCACCGCCGCGATACCCAGCGCCGCGGCGACGACGGCCCAATCAAGGCGTCGGTCGAAGAAGTCGAGCCGGAGCTGGAGGGCATCGCGTTCGACGACCGCTATGGCGTCATCTTCTCGCCCTGGGACATCAGTTGCGCGCTGGAGCGGCACGAGTCGATTGAGTGCCCCGGCTATATCCGCGAAGACGCGGCCAAAATCGGGCTGAACGTCGTGCTTTATGCGCTGGAGCAATGACGCGCTATAATGGTTCCGCCCCAAAACACGCCGTCCTGCCATGAAATCTCTCTCGGCCCACCTGCTGATCGCCTCCGCCGACCTGCAAGATCCGAATTTCTTTCGGACGGTCGTGCTCATCTTTCGGCACAGCGACGAGGGAGCGGCGGGCGTGATTCTCAACCGTGGCATGACGGCCACCATCAAAGAGGTCTGGCAGCAGGTCAGCCAGACCGATTGTCACACGGACGCCCCGCTCTATCTGGGCGGTCCAGTCGAAGGACCGCTGATGGCCCTCCACCGCGATGAATCGCTTTCAGAACTGACCGTGCTGCCGGGGGTTTACGTCAGCACCGGCCGCGAAAGCCTGGAAGCGCTGGTGCTGGCCGACGACTCATCGCAACGGTTTTTTGTCGGCTATGCGGGTTGGGGCGAGGGGCAACTGGAGCGCGAACTGCGCGACGGCGGATGGTTGGTGGCCCCCGCAACCTCGGAACTCGTTTTCGGCCCGCCCGACGACCTCTGGCAGCGGCTGACCAAAGAGGTGACCTCCGCCGCCTTCTTGTCAGCCCTGAAAATCAAGAACGTGCCGGAAGACCCCTCGCTGAATTGAGGCGATTTTCAGCTCCTAGAATACGCGAGCGGTTGTTGCCCGGTCCGCGGCCAGTTGTTATCATCCAAGTAGGTTGATGCGTTATTGAAGCTGCCCGCCCGCCCCATCGCCTGCCTGGGGGAGATAAAACGAATGCGTTTCACGCCTGCTTACGCGCTGCTCCGGTGCGCCGCGATTTGCGTGACGGCAATCGTTTTCGCGGCGAGCTCTATCTTGCCGGACACCATCGGGCGCCGTGCGGCGCAAGCCTTCGAGACCGGCCACGAGGGCCACCAAGCCGATGACTCGCTCGCGGTTAGCCCGCCCGATGTGCGGCTCGACGACGCCTTCGCCCGACGGCAACTGCGCGTCACCCTTGGCAACCAAGACGTGACGCACGACTGCCGATACCAGACCAGCGACCCCGCCATCGTGACTGTCGATGAAGGCGGATACGTCACGCCGGTCGCCGCGGGAACCGCCGAGATTAAGGTGCGGCACGGCGCGCAACAGGCCACCGTGCCGGTCTTGGTCGAGCGCTTCGATTCGGGGCGAAAGATCGACTTCGCTACGGAGGTCGTGCCGCTGCTCTCGCGCTATGGCTGCAACGCGGGCGGATGCCACGGCAAAGCGGCCGGTCAAAACGGCTTCAAGTTGTCGCTGTTCGGTTTTGATCCGGCCTTCGATTACGACGCCATCGCCTTGGCCTGTCGCGGGCGGCGCGTGTTTCCGGCCTCGCCCGACGACAGTCTCTTGCTGCAAAAAGCCACCAACACGCTGCCACACGGCGGCGGCGAGCGGCTGGATCGACAGAGCGAGCCGTATCAATTGCTCCGCCGCTGGATTGCCCAGGGGCTGCCGCGTTCGGCGCCCGACGCTCCGCGCATTGAACGGCTGATGGTCGAGCCGCCGGGGCGTTTGCTGACTTCGGGAGAGCGGCAGCAATTGGCCGTGCTGGCCGAATATTCCGACGGCAGCCGACGCGATGTTACCCGGCAGGCCCAGTATGCCAGCAACCTCGACATGGTGGCCGCGGTGGATGATCGCGGTCGAGTAACCTGCGGCGATCATACGGGCGAGGCCGCCGTGATGGTTCGCTACATGGGCCAAGTGGCAGTGTTTCGGGCAGTGGCGCCGCAGGCCGTGCCCGCCGAAGCCCCGACCGACTTCCGGACGGTCAACTACATCGACCAACTTGCCCAGGCCAAATGGAGCCAGCTTGGCTTGCGTCCCTCGCCGCAGGCGTCCGACGCCACGTTCTTGCGCCGCGTGACCATCGACCTCTGCGGCCGGCTGCCGACCGCGGAAGAAACCCGCGCCTTTCTGGCCGATAGTTCGGGCGCCAAACGCGAGCGGCTTATCGACCGTCTGCTGGCGTCGCCCGACTACCCGGCATATTTCGCCCTGCGATGGGGAAGCATTTTGCGCAATTCGCGGCTGGCCGGCGCCGACGAAGCGGCGTACGCCTTTCACGAGTGGATCAAATCGTTGCTCGCCCGCAATCGACCCTACGACGAGCTGGTGCGCGGTGTGGTGGCGGCGGCGGGCGAATGGCAAGACGCGCCCGCGGTCAACTGGTATTGGCAGATGCGCGACGATCCCTTGCACCAGCCCACCGCCGACACCGCCCAGGTGTTTCTGGGCATTCGGCTGCAATGCGCCCGCTGCCATCATCATCCCTATGAACGCTGGGGCCAGGACGACTACTTTGGACTGGCGGGCTTTTTTACCCGGCTGGGACGCAAGAGCTTCGGCCAGCCTCCGCCTTATTTTGCCTCGACCAACGTCACCACCGGCGAGCGAAACCCGCTGACCGGCAAAACGCCCGAACCAAAGTTTCTGGCCGGGCCGGCGGCCCAGCTCGCGCCCGAACAAGACCCGCGGCACGCGCTGGTTGATTGGATGGTCGATCGCAAGAACCCGTTTTTCGCCAAGGCATTTGTCAACCGCATGTGGGGGCACTTTTTCGGGCGTGGTCTGGTCGATCCGGTCGACGACATGCGCGACACCAATCCACCCTCGAACCCCGAACTGTTGGAGGCGCTGGCCAACGACTTCCTCGAACACCGCTTCGACATGAAGCACATCATCCGCATGATGGTGGCCAGCAGCACCTATCAACTCGACTCGGCGCCCGCGCCTGGCAACGCACAGGACCAGCAGAATTTTTCCCGGTTTTATGCCCGGCGGCTGATTGCCGAGGTCTTGCTCGACGCGGTCGACCAGGCCTGCGGCACGCACACGCGGTTTAGCCGTGTGGCCGGTTCGGCACGGGCGGTCGATTTGCCGCACGAAGGTTTTGGTTCGTATTTTCTCGATACGTTCGACCGGCCGCAGCGTGTGACCGGCTGCGAGTGCGAGCGCGGCAGCGGGGCCACGTTGGGCCAGGTGCTGCTGTTATCAAACTCCGACGAGGTGGAAAACAAAATCGCGGCGGGCGATGGCTTGGTCGCACGCCGCCTGGCCGAGAAAAAGTCGCCGCCTGAGATCATCGACGAATTGTATTTGGGTTCGCTGTCGCGCCTGCCCAGCGAGACCGAGCGCGCGCGGGCCGCGAGTTTTGTCGCCGAACAGAAAGACCCGCGTCCGGCGCTGGAAGACGTGCTCTGGACGCTGCTGAACTCGAAGGAGTTTATTTTCAACCATTGATAGCGGTTGCAATGCTGTAGAGCCTGTAGGGTGGGCCGAGCGCAGCGGGTTCCACCATTTGGTGATTGCATTCGCCGAAAACAGTGAATCGGTAAGAGGTGGGACTCGCTGCGCTCGGCCCACCCTACCGCCAAACACGAGGATGAAATGATGCTCAATCTCCTTGGCCAGCGCTTTCAGCTCTGCGACGCCATCACGCGGCGCGGCATGTTGCGCGTCGGGGCGCTATCGTTTGGCGGGCTCACGCTCGCCGACCTGCTGCGGCACAAGGCTCAGGCCCGCGAGGCCGGCCGGCCGGTCAAAGGCACCTCGGTCATCCTGCTCTGGTTGGCCGGCGGGCCCAGCCACATCGATATGTATGATTTGAAACCTAGCGCCCCGGCCGAATTTCGCGGCGAGTTTCGCCCGATCGAGACCAACGTGCCGGGCATTCAAATCAGCGAGCATCTGCCCCGGCAGGCCGCCATCATGGACAAGCTGGCCATCGTGCGTTCGGGCACGCACACCAACGCCGGCCACGGCATGGGCTCGCAGTGGATGCGCACCGGCTACCAGCCCACGCTGGAAGTGAACGACAACATTTACCCTTCGTGCGGGTCGATTGTCGCCCGGCTGCGCGGGGCGAACGTGCCGGGCATTCCCCCCTATGTGACGCTGCCGCGGGCTCAGGCTTTTGCGAAAGCCGCCTATGTCGGCGCGTCGTACAACCCGTTCTCGCCTGAAAGCGATCCCAACTCCGATGGCTTCGAAGTGCGCAACTTGCGCGTGCCGGGCCGCATCGACGCCGACCGGTTGCACCGCCGCTGGGCGCTGTTTGGCGACCTGGACGATCTGCGTCGCGATCTCGACACCTCGGGCGCCATCGCCGGGCTCGACAAGTTCTACGCCGATGCTCTGGAGATGGTGACCAACGACAAAGCCCGCCAGGCGTTCGACATCAAGCAAGAAGACGCCCGGCTGCGCGAAGAATATGGCCGCAACGACTTCGGGCAAAGCTGCCTCTTGGCCCGGCGGCTGGTCGAGGCGGGAGTGACGTTTGTCTCGGTGCAGGCCGGCCGCGGCTGGGACACCCATGGAGACAATTTTAATGAGCTGAAGAAGAATCTCCTGCCGGTTTACGACCAGGCGTTTGCCGCGCTGGTGACCGATATCAATCGCCGCGGCTTGGACGACCGCGTGCTGGTGGTGGTCATGGGCGAATTCGGCCGCACGCCGCGAATCAACCCCGCGGCGGGCCGCGACCATAGGCCGGGCGCGATGTCGGTGGTTTACGCCGGCGGCGGATTGAAGATGGGCCAGGTGATTGGCTCGACCGACTCACGGGCCGAGTATCCCACTTCGCGGCCCTGCTCGCCCGGTTGCCTGCTGGCCACCATGTATCAGGTGCTGGGCATCGACATCCACCACACCTTTTACGATCCCGCCCAGCGCCCCATGCCCGTGCTCAGCGAAGGCCGGGCGATTGAGGAGCTAGTCTAGGATCGTACACGCATCGGCGGCGGCTGGGGCAGAGCCTAAGCGATGCCCCGGCAATGCGTGATCCATCGCTCTTCAATCAGGTTCGAGTGGATCGAGAGGTTCATACGTTGGTGTGGCCAAACGGCGCCGATTTCGATCCGGCAACATTACACGACTGGCCAAACCACCGAAATGCGATGGTTGCCATGGCGCGCCGCTGGTCGGCAAGATCGCAGGAAAAAACAACCCCAGGCGATCGCCAATCCTGACGGTTATTCTTTGATGGCCGCGCCACCGGTGATCTTGTCGTCGAGTTCCTTGGCGGCTTCAAGCTGTGGCAGCAGCACCAGGCCCGTCCCGACCAGTTCCTCCCAGGTCTTCCGGCTGGTGTAGCGCCAGGCCAGCACCTGCGCCGCGCCGGGATCGACAATCTTGGCCTTGCTGATGTGCTGCAAGAGCGATTTGATCTCGGTGGCCTTGGTCGCCTCTTCCAACTCGGTGATCGTATAAGGAGCGGCCGGCCGCGGCTGCGGCTTGCCCAACTCCAACCCCACGCAGATCATCGGCAAGTCTTGTTCGCCACCGACCGGCAAGGGCACCGTTGCCACCGTCGCGTCTTGAGCATTTTTGAGGGCGGCGGGTTTCAGATCTTCAGCGTCCTCGTCGGTTTTGGCAGACTTGGCGGGCCTGCGCGTACGCCGCTTGGCGGCTGGCTGAGCGCCTTCGTCGTCGGCGTCGACGGCCGCATCGTCCGCCGGCGCATCGGCGTCTTCATTGGCCTCGGCTTTTGCGGGCCGCCTGGGGCTCTTCCGCTTGACGCGCTTTTTTTCCACGCCCGGGTTCCAATCGGGGCTGACCACACCCGCCATCGCGTGCGGCACCTGCGTGGTGCCGTACAGGGCCAGGTTGATGTTGCGATTACCCCCGCCCCCACCGGGCGGAAGCTGCGGCTTCGCCCCCAGCATCAGCGGCACCTCGACAGTCAACGGCTCTTCCGAATCGTTGACGAGCCGTAGCACCGCCAGGCCGGGCGTCTGTGGAATGAACTGCGCCAGCACTTGCTTGGAGTCGATCGCTTTGAACAGATCGACCTTTTTCGCGGTGGCGTCGAACTGGTTCTGGGCCGACGCCCGACCGCGCGAACGCTTGACGCGTGGCGCCCCCTCGCTGGCTATCGGCAAAGAGATCAGCGCCACGACCAAGGCCCACTTCATCGCCGTTCGCCACGACATGATATGTCTCCGGTTCCGCTGGGCGGGCCGTCGAGGGGTTTTGAGATCGGATTGGATCGGCTTGAAAAAGTCGATACTCGACTGTCGCCGCGCACCCAGCTTTCTTGATGATACGGCCGCCGCGGCTTCTTCGCAAGCAAAGCGCCGGAGTCCGGGCCGAGTGTCTAGGGTGGGCCGAGCGCAGCGAGTCCCACCTTTTTGCCGCGTGAGCGTTGCCGCACCGAGTTGCCCCAGCTCGGATCAGCCGGGGCATCGCTTAGGTTCTGGCCCAGCCACCGGGGCCTTTGCCGAAGCCAACCACTCCTGGCCAGCCCCTACCGCTGCACTCGGGCAGAGCCGCCCTTGGCCAGCGCCTCGACTTCTTCCAGCCGGGCCATCGTGACGTCGCCGGGGAAGGTGGTGAGCAGCGCCCCATGCGCCCAACCCAACCGCAACGCCTCTTCGGGCGATCGCCCCGCCAGCAAGCCGTACATCAGTCCGGCGGCAAAACCGTCGCCGCCGCCGATGCGGCAAAGCACGTCCAACTGGCAAGTGGGGCTGACCAGCTTCTGCCCGTCGAGCCACAGCACCGCCGCCCAATCGTGGCGGTTGGTCGAGTGGACCTCGCGCAAGGTGGTGGCCACCAGCTTGATGTTGGGAAATTGCTTGACCACCTGCTCGATGATTTTGAAAAACGAATCGGGGTTGAGGCCCGATTTCGTCTCGACGTCGGGGCCTTGAATGCCCAGCCCTTTTTGCAGATCTTCTTCGTTGCCGAACAGTGCGTCGACATTGCCCGCAATCCCTCGCAGCACCTCGTGCGCCCGCTTGATGCCGCCCGCGCTCGACCAGAGCTTGGCGCGATAGTTCAGATCGAACGAGTTGATCGCGCCGGCCGCCTTGGCCGCCTGCATGCCTTCGATAATCAATCCTGAAGTGGTCTCCGACAGTGCCGCGAAAATACCGCCCGAATGAAACCAGCGCACGCCCCCGGCAAAGATTTTAGCCCAATCGAAGTCGCCCGGCTTTAGCAACGCGCCGGCCTCATTGGCCCGGTTATAGAACACCACGGGCGGGCGGACGCCTTGGCCGCGGTCGCTGTAGACGGTGGCGATGTTCGGTCCGCGCACGCCGTCGTGCTCGAACCATTTGTAAAACGGCGTAACGCCGGTCTCGCGGACGCGCGCTTGCACCAGCTCGCCAATCGGGTAGTTGACCATTGCCGTGGCGATGCCGGTCTTCAAGCCGAAGCAATCCGACAGATTCGCCGCCACGTTGTATTCGCCGCCCGACACATGAATTTCCGCCGAGCGTGCTTTGCGAAACGGAATCACGCCCGGATCGAGCCGGTGGACCAAGGCTCCCAGCGAGAGAAAGTCGAGTTGGCAGGCGTCTTGGCGAAGGTTGAGGGCGGGCATTGCAAGGAAAATGGCGACTTTGAAAAAGGGAATCGATCAGCCGTTGTTGTACCAAAACTCCGTTTTAGCACAACAACTCTGCGGTGATTGAACTCGCCGGTTTCAGGGTCAGGTAACTAGCGACCCGCCGGCTTGCAAAACCTTCCCTGCGGCGGCTATGATCCGCAAATCGCATCTGAGCGATTACGCTTCAACGAGATTTGACCGGACGCAATGCGAACTGTCCGGTGTTACGAGGAGGCGGGACATCATGAGCGTTCTGAAGCGGAAGTCCGCGCTGGTCGGCGGCATCGCCTTGGTCGGCATTTTTCTGGCGGGCTGGAATATCGCGCGGCAATTGCAGGACAAGGGCCGATTCGCCAAGAAAGCCATCGGGAATCAGGAGCCGTTGGATGAGCAGCCTCCGCTCGATCACCTGCCGCCCTTCGTGGTCCGCCAGGATGGGCGTGCGGGAAAGATTCAACCTGTGGTCTTGCCGTGGGAAGATTCACGCGGCGCCGGCGGCATCCTTGATTTCATCGATGGCTGCCGGCCAGCCGGCCATGGAATCGACGTCATCTGGCGCCGGGGCGGTCTGTACCTGTCCAAGCAGAAAGGGCTGCTCAAACGAGTGTCGGGCGGCGATGCCGTAGACGGGTGGTTTCAACCGGGGTCGCGTGTCTCGTTCGACGGATCGAGCGTCTGTTTCGACGGAAAGTATGTGTGGGCGGCGCTGTGTCGACACCGCGGAAAGGCGCCGCGCCTGATCCTCCTCGATCCGCAATCGGAACAGACCTGGGAGTTCGGCGCCGAGCATGGTTTGCCGTTCGCTAACGCACCCGACCCCTATGAAGCGTACTTTTACGTCGCCGCGGTCTCGCCAGGACGGGCGTGCATCGTCGCCTGGAACGGATTGACGCAGTTGGCCGACGTCCGTTTCGAGCCCAAAACGGGCCCCACGACAAGGGTTTTCCACCAGGCCGCGGAGTCGCTCGCGCCGAGACAATCCGCCGATTCCGAGGCGCTCCAAAAGACGGATCTGAATTTCGAGCCGGAAAAAATCGTGAGCTTTGCGCGGTCGGATGCGCAGGGCAAAGTCAGCTCGCCCTGGCTGCTGATCAGCCGGCGTTTGCCAAATCGTTTCGCGGCTCCGCCGCTCATCGTCGATCTCGCCAGGCTGACGGTCGAGGCGGTGGGCGCGCCTGCTAATCTGCGGCGGGCAATTGACGCGCGCTATTCGATCGTCCACGACGGCGCGATTTATTGGCTGAAGAACGTACCGGGCGTGAAAGACAAGTTGGTGTGGACCCGCGCCACCCCGCCCAAATTCGAGGAAGAATGGCTGCTCAACGACATGGCCGTCGGCCGCATGACGATGTATGACAACCGCGTCTGCATTCTGGGGCGCATCTGTTGGCTCTGGCAGCCAGGATCGCCCGACCTCGAGCGAGTCGCCGTACAACCGCCGTGGTCATCGCACGGATATGAGAACGTCGGCGGCTCCTCCGTAGAACCGATCTTCGAAGGGAAGAAACACTACATCGACGCAGTCTTTCCGAGCCAGCACTACGGCGTTTTGGCGCTGGCTAGCCCCAAAGGCACTTACGCCCCGCGGGTCTTTCAATTCGCGTTGGCCAGTGATCCGCGGCTGACGCCCGACTCGCCCACGGCGCCTTCCTCGCCGGCAACCAAACTCGCGGCCACGCTGCCCGCGGGGGCGTCGGCCAGCGAATTGAGTCTCTTTGCGGCCAGCTCCGAGGAGCGGGTGGAAGCGGCCTTGGGCAAAAGTATCGAAGCTGGCGACGACAGCGATTCGATCTATCCCGTCCTGGCGCGAGAGATCGTCAGGCAAGCCGTGCTGATCGCGGCGCGAGACGAACTGCAGTGGTCTACGCGAGACGCGACATTAAGAGAATCGCTGCCCGAACCGAACGGAGCTGCGGCGAAGTTCCTGGTGCACACGCAGTTTTCCGCGGATGGCGCGGCCCAATGCTGGCTGACCGCCCTCGACGACCGCGGGCGCCAGTCGACCGTCTGGCGCGAGAAGCTCACCTTGCGAGAAGGGAGCGGCGGGCCGCTCGATTATGCGAAGCTGGCTGAAGCGGCGGAACGCTGGTCGCGCGAGACCTTCCCTGCGCTATTGAAACAAGGGAAGCTGACGGGCGAGAGAAACGATGAATCAGACGAGGCCGCGGTTTCGCCCGCCGCCGGTGAATGGCTCAAGCAGATGACGTTTACGGCGCAGTTTGCCGTGCTGCGCGAATTGCACCACGCCGTTCGCCGGCGGGGCGAAAGCAGCGAGTTGCTCGGCGCCTTGGTGAGGGCGTATGCCAACTTGGGCGTGCTTGCCGAGTTTCATTGGACGGCGGTGCATAAGGCGTGCAAGGCCAGGGCCTTGCTCTACGCCCAGCGGCTGTCCGCCAAAGATCCACGGTCGGCTTGGGCCCTCTGGCATCGCGCCTACGCCGAGGCGCTGGTCGGTTTGCACCAGCGCGCGCTGGCCGACCTGGAGAGGGCGGAAGAGCGGCGCAAGGCGCCGGCCGCCGCCCATCCGCAAGCGGTGAGCGAAGCCCCAGGCTGGGTTGCCGTGATCGATGCCTATTGCCGATTCGACGGCGACAAGCTTTCAGCCCTGATCGACGATGCCGAGAACGCCCAGTTGGCCGGACTGTTGCGATTCTTCCAAGTCGAGAGCATGAAGCGGTCGTACGTCGTGCAGGAACTGACGCTCAGCTTGCTCGAAAAGAATCCGGAATGCTATCGCCTGTTCGACGCGATGTGCGAGAGCTGCGCGATCGGCGTATTGCACTCGGTGACCGAGCTGGCGCCGGCGGTGCTGCACGAAACGATTCCCCAGCGATTACAGCAACTTTCGAATTTGCCCCCCGACACGGCCAAACTACTGAAGCAACGATCGCTCCCGGATCTGAAGCTGAGCGAGTTGTCCGACTCACTTCTGGCGACCGACGAGCCGGACGACATCGAGGAGTTTTCGTGGAGTATTCTGGGCGGCCTGCTGCAGGAAGTCGAGTTCGTGCAGGTTTGGCGGCGGGCATTCTTTATGCGCTATCAATGGGCTGTGCCGACCGACGAATTCATCGCCGCCGTTAAGCCGTTGGCGGCGAGCCATCGCTTTCGACCGCTGATCGACCTTTGCGCCAGCTCGGCGGGGCAAGACGCGCGACGCCGGGCCGCCGAACGATTGACGGCTCGGTTGGATTTGGCTGAGTTGGATTTCCCGCAGTTCGACGCGTTTCGATCGGCCCTGGACGGGAGTTGGCAAACGACCCGAGCCGAACAATTCGTCAAGGCGGAAAGGCGCCCGGCGATGCACACCGACGACGTGTACCGGGACTTGCTGATCGCGAAGCAGCACGCTGCCGCTGCGGCCGTAGCGCCGATGGTCGAGCGGTTGATGAAAGTCAGTCCGACCAGTCCCGACGTGGTGGCGGCCTGGATTGGCGCCGAGCGTGAAAAAGCCTTGGGGCAACGGCGCGAGTTGGAAAAGAAGTTCGCACGCCACGCCCAAGTCTGGAGAGCCTTGGCCCAGATCCAGGGTAACCCGGAGCACGAGCGCGCACTTCGGGCCTATATCAAGCTCTCGCCCGACCTGTGGGCATATCAGAGCCTGGCAGCCACGCTCAAGCGGGAAAAGAGAATGAACGAGTGGAAGGCGGCGATAGACGAGTTCCTTCGCCAGCCGGAGGCCGGGCTAGAGCACGCGCAGATGCGCGTCCAGGTCGCCAACTACTATATGGATCGCAGGCATTGGAAAGAGGCAGAGCCCTACGCGGCGGCCGCAGCCGAAACGTGGGCGGAGTGGGCGATACGCTGCGCCATTCGCTGCTATCGGGGGCTCGGCGACATCGAGCGCGAGGGACTTTGGCGGTCTCGCGTCGCGGAACGCTATCCCAAAGTTGGCTACTCGTTGGAGTGGTATTTCTACTGCCGCCGCAATGGCGCCGACACCGGCCAAGGCGCCGTGGAAACCATCGATACGCAGTTGGCGGCCAACCGCGTACCGGTCGCGGACAACGCCGCCGATCGCCTGGGGACCTTCTACCTGCTTAGCGATCGGCCCAAGTTGGCCTTGGCGTGGTACGAGAAATTTATGGGCAGCGGCGAAGACGCCCGCCGCCTGCACCAAGGTTCGTTGGCCGCCGCCCTGACGGCCCAGGAAATTGGTGATCGGCAAGCTCGTGATGGTGCGTTGCGCCGACTGCTCGCCGCCGATCCCGCTTTCGACGGCTGGAAGGAATTGGTCCGCTGGTTGCAGGCGTCGCTCGATGGCCCGGCGCCAACCGCGGCAGACGTCGACAAGGCGCGTGATATTCTGGCCTTGGAGACCGACCCGGGCCGACGCGCCACGTTGAACTATTTCGTTGGCCGCTATTTGGCGCTTCGCGGTCAGTGGGATCAGGCTGTTGAGTTTTTGCAGATCGCAGCCACCGATCCAGAACTCCGCTTTTCGGACTTCCAAACGCTCGCGTGCGCGGCGCTGGACGCCCAGGGCGTAAAGCCGGGTGGTCAAACGCAGGCCGCGCCGCCTGTCAGCGATGCCGCAGGAGATTCACAACCCGTGGCCGAATGACGCGGCTCGCCGGGTTCCAACCAACCGCGATCACGAGAACCATGGCGTTGCTCTGCCGGTGGTGGCGATCTCGCCAGCCGAAACACAGCCGGCGTCGGCGATGGAGTCGCGGAGGCAAATCGGCTAGAATCGGTGCCGGTGGGGCTCCCCAGAAAAACCACGGTGGGATCTTCCATGGACGATTTCCAACTGAATCGGCGGCAAGCCCTCGTCGCCAGCGGCTTGGGCCTGCTGAGTCTCGGCATGCCGGGGGTGGTGATGGGCAGCGACAAGGTCGATGCCTCGGGCAAGGCCGTCGCCGCGGACAAATCGTGCATCTTTGTGCTGCTCTGCGGCGGGCCGAGCCACGTCGATACCTGGGATATGAAACCCCAGGCGCCGCTCGATTACCGCGGGCCATTCCAGCCCATCTCTACCCGTGTGCCGGGCATGCTGCTCAACGAGATGCACACCGAGCTGGCCAAGGTGACCGATCACTTCACGCTCGTCAATTCGATGTCGCATCCGGGCGCGATCAGCAATCACTTCGACGCCATGCACAATCTGCTCAGCGGCCAATCGGACAAGCGCGTGCAGGAGGGCGTGCCGAACGACCAACCCTACATCGGCTCGTTCGTCGCCAAAAACAAACCGAGCAAACGCAATTTCGTGTCCAACGCGTGGCTCATCAAATGCGTGGGACCGCCCGTGTTTTGCGCGCCGAACCTTGGCATTGGCGGCTACCTGGGTTCGGCGTATGCGCCCGTGTTTATTGGCTCGGCCGACAACCATCCGGCCATGAGCGACTTCCAGCCGCCGCAAATTTACGATCCCTACGATAAGCAACGGCTCGGCGAGCGCAAGCTGCTGCTCCGCGGTCTTGAGTCGGGCCGGTTCGATCAGGTGCGAAACGTGAAGGACTGGTCCGACCTGCGCGAAAAGACTTACGACGCCATGACGCGGGCCGAAGGCCGGCAGGCGTTTGAGTTGCACCGCGAGCCCGACAAGGTTCGCCAGCGCTATGGCATGCATCCGCTCGGGCAGAATCTGCTGCTCGCGCGGCGGATGGTCGAGTCGGGCGTGCGCTTTGTCACCGTCAATGGCTGGGCCGGGCAGGCCGAGCACGACAAGGCCGGCCCGCCGAGCAGCAGTTGGGACATGCACGGCGGAAACATGGGCATGGGCAACGCCTTTGGCGACGGCTCTTACGGCCTGGGTTTCTGTTTGCCTCGTCTCGATCAGGCGCTGGCCGCCTTGCTCTCGGACCTCAAAGAGCGCGGCATGCTGGCCAATACGCTGGTGGTCGTGACCGGCGAATTCGGCCGCACGCCTTACGTTTTGAAGCAAGACCCGCCCGGCCGCCAGCACTGGCCGCAGTGTTTCTCGGCGATTCTGGCCGGAGCGGGCATCGCCGGGGGGCGCGTCTACGGCAAGTCGAACAAGTACGGCGAATATCCCACCAGCAACCCCGTCCGTCCCGAGGAACTGGCGGCCACCATCTACCACGCGCTGGGCATTCCCATCAACAGCCCCCAAGACGCCAGCGGCGTCACGCGCATGCTCACCACCGGCCAGCCGGTCAGGGAGTTGTTCGGGTAGACGCGGTGGCGCGAAAGGACTTGTATGTTGGACTGGAGTGCTTTAAGGCACGCTGATGGGAACGCGGCAGACGTCCCACAGCTTCTCAGTGAGATGACTCCTGATACTCAAGCCAATGTGTGGGGCGAACTCTGGGGGCTGCTTTGTCATCAGGGGACTGTGTACTCGGCTAGTTTCGCTGCGTTACCGAGTCTCTTAGCGGCAGCCGAACGGTGGAAGCCAAGAGACCGCGCCCAGGTAATCGCTCTCGCAGCCTCCATTCTGGCTTCCGATGATGTGTATGACGGCCGCCGCGATGATTTCGTGCGGCCGGTCGAGTGGGTACGGCAACGATTTCAAGAAGCGTGTCGCGAGGCTCTTGCTGAAACTGGGCTCCCAAGGCACGATTTCATTTACCTCTTACAGTCGTCACGATCGTTCGACGGCGACCAGTTCTGGGGACAGGAACTAGACCACTTGGCCAGCGGCGAGTTCCCCGGCCTGTGTCCACACTGCCGCGTTGATTTGTATATCGTCATCGGGGAATACGGGATCTTCACAACGGCTGAGGAGTGGGTCGCACGGTCCGGAAAACCCGGAACGGTTCGGGTGCGTCCAGGGGTGAAGTGCACGGCGATCCAGCCAGATGAGGGAGCGCTTCCAGAAATTGGTCAATGGCTGCTTGATTGCGCGCATGCGGCTCGCCAGGTCGACGTTGCAGAGTGGATCCGATACGTTTTTGGGTCGAGTGAGTGTCCGGCATGCAATCGAAGATTCCAAGTAATCGACGCGATTCGTGCTCCGTGACGACCGCCGAACCATCGCATGCACCGGAACGCGAGAAGGGGCCGTCGCTCGTGGTTAAAACGCGCTTCGTCCCTTTCCCGCCCGCCCCATGCGGCGCATTGAGTTTGGTGCCGATCGCGGACTGCGGTAGAATTCAAACTGCGCGGCTCGCATGCAGGCTATTAAAAATGAGCGTCACATCAAGGAACTAGGCATGCACGGACTCACGCTTGCAATTCCTGACGACGTAGTCGCTGCCTTGTCGGGATCACCGGAGGGAGCCGGTGCTGAGTTACGAATGCTCGCCGCTGTCAAATTGTTCGAGCTGAAGAAGCTGTCTTCTGGCGCCGCAGCGCGACTGGCCGGCGTTTCGCGGGTCGACTTTCTTTCGCGCCTTGGCGCCTACGGCGTCGCTACTTTTCAGCAGCGCGAGCAAGAACTGCTGGACGAAATAAGAAATGCCTGATGTCGTTTCGAATACGACGCCGTTGCTCTATCTGCACCAGCTTGGCTGTCTCGATTTCCTTCCGCAACAATCTGGACTGATCGCCGCCCTCCGTCCCTATCTGGATCAATTGGACAAGTCGGGCTTTTATCTTGGCGCGCATGTTCGCGCGAGGATTCTTAGCCTGGCCGGAGAAAGCCCCTGATTCGGACGTATGGGTGCGCCGAAAGGGCTTAGGAGGCTGCTCGTTTTCCTGACCTGAAACGATCCGCTCGGGCAGAATCTGCTGCTCGCACGGAGGCAGGCCGAGCACGACAAGGCCGGCCCGCCGAGCAGCAGTTGGGACATGCACGGCGGAAACATGGGCACGGTCTACGCCTTCGGCAACGGATCGTACGGCCTGGGGTGCTGTTTGCCTCGTCTCGATCAGGCGCTGGCCGCCTTACTCTCGGACCTCAAAGAGCGCGGCATGCTGGCCAATACGCTGGTGGTCGTGACCGGCGAATTCGGCCGCACGCCCTAAGTTTTGAAGCAAGACCCGCCCGGCCGCCAGCATTGGCCGCAGTGTTTTTCGGCGATTCTGGCCGGAGCGGGCATCGCCGGGGGGTGCGTCTACGGCAAGTCGAACAAGTACGGCGAGTATCCCACCAGCATCATAGATCGCCGACGGCGCGACGCAAGCGAAAGAAGGCCAGCGCGGCGTCATACGTCGCGTTGGAATAGTCGACCTGCGCCTGCACGCGCAGCCGCTCGGCGTCGAGCACCTCGGTATAGGTGCTCAGTTGTTGGCGATAGCGGTCGCGTACCACATTGACGTTTTCTTCGGCCTGGGCGACGGCAACCCGCGATACGACGATTCGCTGTTGGGCCTCTTCGTAGCTCAGCCAGCGCGTGCGCACTTCCAGAGCGACGGCCGCCGCCAAATCGGCTTGTTGCCGCAGGGCGGCGCGTTGTTGCTCTTCGAACGCCTGGCCGCGACGCCGCGCTGCCCCGCCGTCGAACAAAGTCCAGTCGGCGGTGGCGGCGGCAAGCCAGAAGTTCTGATTCGCCAGCGCGTTGTTGCCCAGAAACAGATAGGCGCCATTGACGCTGACTTGCGGCCGCGTCGTCGCCCGTGCCACGCGGGCCTGCGCGCCCAGCGAGCGGGCCTGATGGGCCAGCCGGGCCAGTTCGGGACGTTGCCCGAGGGCCTGGCCGGTCAGATGGGCCAGTTCGGCCTGCCGCAGCCGCGACAACTCGGGTCGTGTGCGCAGCGCCCGCGTCGTCAGCGCGGCCACGTTGGCCCGGCCATTGGGCAAGCTGATCTCGGCCAGCGGCACGACCACGTCGAGCGGACGCATCAGATAGCGATTGTACGTGGCCCAAGCGGTGTCGAGCGCCGTGCGCGACTGAATGACGCGCAGCCGCGCGTTAGCCAGCGAGACTTCGGCCGAGAGCCCCTCGTTGCGCGTGGCCATCCCCACCCGCTGGCGATTCAGCACGTCGTCGCGGAACGAGCCTAGCCGCCGCGCATCGCTGTCGGCCAGCTTCAGATTTTGCTGCGCTCGCAAGACGCCCAGATAGGCGTCGGCCACGGCCAGCTTCAGGTCGAGCGCGGCGCGAGCCTGCTCGGCGCGTTGGACCCGAACGTTTGCGTCGGCGGCGTCGATCGCGCCGCGCATCCGCCCGCCGGCATACAGCGGCTGACTGATCGCCGTCAACGACAGGGGAAAATTGTTCTGATTTTGACCTGCGAAGAACGGCAAGGCGCCGCCGACGCCGCCCGGCGCGCCGAACTGCGAGACGTTGAGCGTGGGCGAGCGATTCAATTGAGCGTCGATGGCGAAGGTGCGGGCTTTGGGCAACCGGTCGCGCCGAGCGGCCGAAAGATTCAAGGCGGCCGCGTTGGCATATAACCCCTCGGCCTGCAACGCCGGATTGGCCGCGAGGGCCATTTGCCAGGCTTCGCGCAGGTTCTCGGCGCGCGCCGCCGCCGATCCGGCAACGAGCCCGAATAGCGCAACGTATTTGGCGGCAGCCGACATTCTTGCCCAGGTTCCCCAGCTTTCATCTGGCCTAAGCGCATGGCGGCAACGGGCCGCTGGACCGAAGCGCGCAGGGCAACATGATCGAATCGGCAAAATTTGCGGCCTGCGATGACTTTAATCGCCGCCGTTCACTTCGCCCAAAGGCATTTCCACCTTGGCCCAGAAAGGGTGCAGGCGGTCGGCCCGCGTGCGGGCGTCTTCGAGCAATACCGCCAGGCTCGGTTCCACGCCCGTCGCCGGCAGCCGGGCGCTCTTGCCATTGACCGTCACCGAAATCTTCTGTTGAAAGTCGACGAGTTCGGGGGCCAGCCACACCGTCGTTTGCGCGGCGCCGGTGCTAACATTCAGGCCGTTGGCCGCGTTGACCAGCGCCTTGGTGCGCGCGGCCCGTGAGCCTTTGCGCGGAAACTCTTCGGGATCGACCATCGCCTTCTCAGAGAAGTCGGCCAGCTCCACCCACCAGAAAAAGCAGTCGCCCGGCCGCATGCTGTGACAGGTAAAATCTTTGGGGAAAAAATCTCGCTGATAGCGACTCATCCAGTCGAACAGCCGCAAGATTTCGTCCGAGAAGTTTTCGTGGCAACGCCCCTGGTACTCGACCCAAGTGACGTTGAAGCCGCGCTTCATGTAGCGGTCGATCTCCTTGGCGTTCTTGTTGCCGATGCCGCCGTCCAACTGCCCGCCCACCAGGTAGAACGGGACTCGGCGGAGATTCTCCCAATACAGCTCAACATATTTTTCTCCGCGGGCCACGATGGGGATGACCCCGGCCCACAAATCGGGGTGGGCCAGACCGATGTCCCAGGCCGCGTTGCCGCCCATCGAATGTCCGCTCAAGAACACGCGGTCGGTGTCGATTGAAAAACGGCGCGTGGCGTCGCGCAGCGAGTTGAGCACGGCGATGTGCTCGGCATCGGAAAAACCATAGCTGGACTGGCCTTCTTTGGCCCAGGCGGGCGCGATGACGATGTAACCGAATCGTGTGCCCTGTCCGTGCCGCTCGCCCTCGGCGCCGGCGGAACCGGCCCACCAGTCGATCTGCAGCTTGGGCGTGGTGCCGGCGCCATTCAGCGTCACGATGGTCGGATAGCGGCGGTGCGGATCGTATTCGGGCGGAAGTTGCACGTAGTAAGTGATGGCCGGTTCGCCCGCCAGACCATCGACTTGCAACTCATAGAAGCGCACGGGCGCGTCTTTCGGCAGGTTGTCGGTTTGTGGCTCGGTCTTCACCGGCGGCAGCAGGTATTCCAGCAGCTTAGCCACCAGCAGCGGCGTGGCGCCTTCTTGCGACGCGATCTCGGCCAGCAGTTCGCGCCGCCGCTCGGCTACCGGTTCGATCAGGAATTCACGCACGAGGTCGCGCACCTTGATCAACGACACGGCAACCGGCAGATTCTGCACCGCGTCGTCGGCCCCCACCAGCCAGCCGCTGATGCCCAAGGCCAGCTTGCCTTCGGCCTTGAGCTTGTCGTCTTCCCACGACTGACGATACGCCGCCATGCGGTGCAAGCTGTGCAGGTTCAACTCTTCCACGATTTCGTCGCGGATCGGCTTGAGTTTCTTGCTGAGCGCCGCATCTTCGAGGCTCGCCCGATGTTCGTCGAGTTTTTTGATCACCTGATTGACGTGGTCGTAATCGAGGCGAAATTCGTCGAGCGTCTGCTTGACGGCTTGCAGCGTTTCGCCCGCCACGCCCTCGGCGGGGAACGCTTCGAGCAACTGAATCGCCAGCTTGTGCTGGCCGGCGTCGCGGCGGACCTTGATTTCTTCCAAAGCCCGCCGGGCAAAGAGCTGCCGCAGCTCGCGCAGCGTCGGCTCGAACTGCCGCTTGTTCTCCGGAAAGTCGGTGATGATTTGCTCCAGCTCCGCCTGCGCCTCGGCGTAGCGCTGGCCTTGCAAAAACAGCCGGACGATTTTCAGCCGGCCATCGAGCTTCTTAGGATCGATCCGCTTGTGAACAATTTTTTTCAACGTCTCGGTCGGAATCGAACTGGTGGCAATCCGCATGTCCCAAGTGTAATTCTTGCCGCCCTGCTGGATCGATTCGACCTTGGTCCATTGGGGAGTGATCGCCGTGATTCCTTGAATGATGTTGATCAGCCCTCCGGCGCCGCCGTTCATGATCAGGAGCCGGCGACCGAACTCATCGAACGGGTCTACTTTCACCAGCGGTCCGATGGGCGTTGCCCGGGCGCCCTGCCGCACAACCTTTTGCTGAATCGGAAACGACTCATTCGGTGGAAGGTCTAAAGCGATGGCCTGCTGCACCTGTCCCTTGGGCACAAAAATGCGGCGCAGATTATCATCGACCAGCACGATCGGTTGCGCTTCGCCGCCCTCGGGGGCGGCCGCCGCCGCTTGCTGGCCGGTGCTCGACAATCGGGCGAGCCGGCCTTCGTAAACCCGACCGTCTTTCATCTCCAACTTGTCGGCGCGTCCGACGCCGGCGCCGAACAGCCCGCTGGCAAGCAAGAAGGCCCAAAGTGCCGGCTGACGAAGACGCGAGAGCATCGAAGAAGGCATAGCGGGCCTCTCGAGATGGGTTCCGATCTTTTCCATTGTCCCGCGCGGCAAACGTAAGTCAATTTATTCAAACCACTTGGCGACGTTGACAGCGGCTGGAAAAACCCGCAGAATTGGCAAAATACGAGATTTGCGTGGTTTTTGCAGGTGCGGTTCGTTGATTCCTAAACAGGTCGTAGCTCTGGCGCTCGCCGGGCTGTTGCTCTTGCCGATTGCCATTCTGCTGGTGCTCGGGGCCGCGTCGCTTCTAGCAGCCATGCAAGACGCGGCTGGGGCGACGGTGTTGCAGCGGATCGGCCTGGCGCTTGGACTGGTTTGGCTGCTTGGACTAATCGCCCTGATTTTGATGCTCGGCGCCAACGCGCTGGCGCCCCCCGGCGACCGACCGGAACATCGCGAAGAAGACCCATAGCTCCGGGTTAGCGGTATCCCTCGCGTCCAAACCATTCCCAGGCGGCCTGCGCCGCTTCGCGCGCGGGGCGCGTGGCGTAGCCTAACTCATGCCGGGCGCGGTCGATCACAAAGTGGTGCTCCAACAGAGCGACGGCAGCCGAGGCGGTGTTAATATCAGGCTCGTTGCCGCTGAGGCGTCCCCAGGCGCTTCCCATCATGCCGGCCAGCCGCAACACGGGCCGGCGCATCACGCGCCGCGGCGGTCGCCGTCCGGTGACGTCGGCGAAGATGGTCCAGGCTTCCAAGTACGACAGCGACTCGCCGCCGAGGATATAGCGGCGGCCGGTGGCGCCGCGCTCGGCGGCGGCCAGAATGCCGGCAGCCACGTCGCGCACATCGCAAAAATCATTGCCGCCCGGCGGAGCCACATAACCTCGCCCGCGGCCGACCGCCAGCAACATCCGTCCGCTGGAAGGCTTCCAGTCCCACGGACCGAGCATGAAGGCGGGATTGACAATTACGGCGTCAAGGCCCCGAGCGACCTCATCGAGCACGGCCCGCTCGGCCTCGCGCTTGGTGACGACATAAGGGCAGTCGATATGCCCTCCCAGCGGAGTTTCTTCATCGGCTGGTTGCCGCCGCGTGCCGCACCCCAGCGCATCGACCGATGAGACGTGTACGAGGCGCGCGCCGGCCTCTCGGGCGGCGGCGGCCACGTGGCGCGTGCCTTCGACATTGATCGCTCGTTGCAGGTCGAGGCCACTCCAGCCAATCTGCACGCGTGCCGCCGCATGAATCACGCGGCCCGCGCCCTGACAGGCCCGGTGGACGGCGGCGGCATCGCGCACGTCGCCGCGGACGATTTCGACTTCGAGTCCGGCCAGCGGCCGCGGGTCGCAATTTTCGCGGCCCAGCACGCGCACCGCTTCGCCGCGCGCGAGCAGCATTCGCACCACATTGTTGCCCACCAGGCCGGTGGCGCCGGTGACGAGAGTAATCATGCAAATGCTCTCATTCGACCGACGCCCGGCCAATCGAATGATAGACGAATCCCGCCGCGCGCATCTGCGATAGCTCGTAAAGATTGCGGCCGTCGAAAATCACCGGCGACTTCATCCGCCGCCGCATCTCGTCGAAGTCGGGCTGCTGGAATTGCTTCCACTCGGTCATGATGGCCAATGCCTCGGCGCCGTTGAGCGCGTCGTACTTGCTTTCGCAGTAAGCCAGTTTGTCACCATACTGCTGCCGCACATTCTGCATCGCTTCGGGATCGTGTACCTGCACGCGCGCCCCGCGCCGCAGCAACTCATCGATGAGCGTCAAGGCCGGCGCTTCGCGAATGTCGTCGGTGCGCGGCTTGAACGCTAGGCCCCACACCGCGACGACGCGGCCATTCAGCCGGTCGCCGAAGTGGCGGGTAAGCTTTGCCATCATGACGTGCTTTTGCCGCTCGTTCACGGCGTCAACCGCGGAAAGCAGCGCCGGCTCGACCGCGTGCGAGCGGGCCATCGCCTGCAACGCCCGCACGTCTTTGGGAAAACAACTGCCGCCATAGCCCACGCCGGGAAACAGAAAGGCAAAGCCGATGCGGCTGTCGTGGCCGATGCCGCGCCGCACGTCGTTGATATCGGCAGCCATCCGCTCGCAAAGATTCGCCACCTCGTTGATGAAGCTGATTTTGGTGGACAGCAGCGCGTTGGCCACATACTTGGTCATCTCGGCGCTTTCGGGCGACATGACCAGAAACGGCTTTTCCGTGCGCAAAAACGGGGCATAAAGCTCCCGCAGCAGATGGGCCGCCTCGGGCCGGCGCACGCCCACCACCACGCGGTCGGGCTTCATGAAGTCGTCGAGCGCCGCGCCCTCTTTCAAAAACTCGGGGTTGCTGGCCACGTCGCACTCGCGGCCGGTCAGCTCGCGCAGCCGCCGGCCAATGGCCGCGTTGGTGCCGACGGGCACCGTGCTCTTGGTGATCACCAAAGCGCCCTCCGCCAGATGCGGCGCCAAGGCCTCCACCACCTTCCAGAGGTTCGAAAGATCGGCCGAGCCGTCTTCGGCGCTGGGCGTGCCCACGGCCAGGAAGATCAGCTTTGCCGGGCCGGCCGCGGCGGCCAGATCGGTGCTGAAGCGCAGCCGGCCGTCTTGCGCGTTTTGCTCGACCAACTCGCTCAAGCCCGGCTCGTAGATGGGAACCTCGCCGCGCTGGAGTCGCGCGATCTTATCCGCATTGACGTCGACGCACGTGACGTCATTGCCGCTCTCGGCGAAGCAAGTGCCCGTGACCAAGCCGACATATCCAGTGCCGATGACTGCGATTTTCATGGAGCAAGAACTTCCTGGACAAGGTTTTGAATTTACAGGGCGTAGGTAGCATCATGCTTGTGGGCCTCGGGCAGACGCGAGATCCGCGCGAGTGCGCTCTTAGACGTTTGAGTGCGATTCACGAGGGCCGCTCCTTAAGCTTGCGCCGCAGCCGCTCCGCGCGCTGATGCGGCCGACTCGGCAAGCTCAACCACCGAAAGGAAATGCTCGGTCAGCTCCGTTATTTCATCGATGATGCTTTCCTTGAGCTCGGCGGTTTTCAGGCCATGCGCGACGTTATCATTATCAATGCTTACAGCAGGCCCATCATGATAGTATGCCACAGTGATCTTAAGGGGAATAGCCAGCGGCGGACCGTGCCCAAACCTCCGCGCGGCGCGCCGGACCTTCAATTTCCATGCTTTAGCTTCTTCCTGTCTCGCGTCTGATGCGAGAGAGGAGGGCCCTCGATCTAAACTCAAGCAGAGTCATAGGTATCAGGTCGCTCGCGGCCCTAGCCTCTACGAACTGCAGCTTGCCGCCAGTAATCCAGCGTATCGCGGACGGTGGTCTCCAGCTCGATTTCGGGCCGCCAGCCGGTGGCGGCCTGCAACCGGCGAATATCGGCAATCGGATCCCAGCGTTCATCGCCCGGTTGCTGCTCGATAATCTCACGATCGGGGCTGGCCAATCGCCGCAAGACGTCCAAAATGTCGCCGGTGCGGCGGGCCACGCCGGAACCGACGTTGTAAACTCCGTTTTGCTCCCCGCGCTCGGCCAATAGCCGGTAGGCCCGCACCACGTCGCGCACGTCGGAGAGATCGATCCAGGTGTTGAGATGCTTCACGCGCACCGCTTCTTCGCCGCCGACAAACTGGGCGGTCCACTCGGGCAGCATCAGCCGCGGCTCTTGCCGAGGCCCGCTGTGCTGGAACGAACGGACGACGAGCACATCGAGGCCCTGCTCCGATCGCGCTCGGGTCGCCTCTTGCTCGGCCAGCCACTTCGTCTTGCCATAGGCGCGACGCGGCGCCGCGGGCGTTGCTTCGTCCAGCAGGTGATGTTGTTCCGTCGCGGCGCCATAGACATGGCTGGTGCTGATAAAGACGACGCGCGGTTTGTGAGCTAGGTCCGACGCCAATTTCAGCACCCGGCTGGTTCCGCCGACATTCACTTCGATTGCCCGGCCCGTCGGCTCGATCGTACCGCAATCGGTCGGCACGCTCAGCGCGGCGAGATGATAGATGCAGTCGGGCGCGAAGCGGGCGATCTGCTGGCGGACCTGATCGGTGATTCCCGCGGCGTCGCCCACGTCGCAGGCGAGCAGCCCCAGGCGGCGCAGCTCTGCGCCGGCCCAGGCTGGCCAGCGGCCCGACCGCGAACACCCCAGCACCTCGTCGCCGCAAGCGAGCAAGTGTTCGGCCAAGAAGCCGCCCGCGAAGCCGGTGATGCCGGTGATCAGCGCTTTCATCGTCAAAGTTGTGCTAAGGGAAAGGTCAGTCGTCGGCCTTGGCAACCCACATGTGGCACAGCCGCCTCGCTGTGGTGGCGGCAAACGTCAGTGATCGCTATCGGCAGCGGGTTCGCGGGGCGGCACTAGCTGCACGATGATGCCGGCCAAAAACCGCGCCAGACGGTCGGAAGCGATCAGGGCCTCTTCTTTCAGTTTGAGCATGTCTTTCATGCTCGAGGGACGGCGGAAAATCGCCCCCGCCGCCGCCCCCAGCCGCGCCGCCCGAGTCGTTTGACGCGCCAGCCGCTCGACGTCGGCCGGCAGCTCATCGTCGACGGCATCGCTGATCACGCGAATGGCCAAAAACCGCGTCTTGGCCTGCCGGCAAACTTCGCCGATTGTCCACGATTCCATATCGACGGCCAGCGCCTGATGCTGTTCGCCCAGTGCCCGCTTATCGGCGGGGCGAAAGATCACCGCGTCGGTGGTCACCAGCCGCCCGACGTGCAGGCCGGGCGTTGCCGTCGCCTCGGCAGGCATCTTCAGATCGACCGTCAAGCGTCGCCCGTCGGGTCCCGCGAGGCTATCGGCCATGACGATGTCGCCGCGTGCCAGCCGCGCGTTGAGGCCGCCGGCGAATCCCGCCGAAATGACCCACTGCGGCCGATGGCCGGCGAGCAACGCTTGAGTTGCACGCGCCGCCGCCAGCGACCCGACCCCCGCTTCGGCCACGACCACCGAGCGCGACTGGAGCGTGCCCTGCCGGATGGTCAGCTCAGCTCCCTGGATTGTGCTTGTCTCGGAGAGCAGATCGACCAGCCCGCCCGACTCGATGCCCAACGCGAACACGAGCCCGACCTGGCAGGGGGCTGCCGGTGCGCTAGCAGCATCACCGGCCCGCTGGCGCGCGGCATTCACGGCTTGCGAGGCGCTTTGCCGTACTTGCTGCTGAAGCCAGGTGCGGACCAGTGACTGCCAAACCATGAACTCACTCTGCCGTCAAGCGGCCTTCTGGCTTTTCGAGCAACACGTGGGGTGTGCTGACCATGGCGCCGCGCTGATCGGTAATCGACATATAACAAACCAGCGGCCGGTAGTTGGGCAACTCGGCGGAAACCGTGCCGCGGGCCACCACGGCAGGCCGGCTGACCCAGGTGCGTTTCTTCCAAGGGCCATCACCCACAGCATAATGCACCTCGCCCTCGGTGACAGGCGCCGTGCTAGCGAACCTGGCCGTTACGCCCTCGCGACTGACTCGTAGCGGCTCGATCTGCGCCAGCGGGCGACCGTCTTTGAGCACGCTGTCGACAAAGATGCCAATCTCCTTGGGCGCCCAGCCATCAGGATGGCTGTGCGGCATTTTGACGCGCACGCACAAATCTGCCCGGCCCGGCACCAGTTGATACGATTGCTGATAGCTATCGAGCGGATAGGCGAAATCGTTGGTGCCGTTGACAAACAGAATCGGGCAACCGACGCGCGACAAATAACGCGACGGATCGAAATTCACCACCCACCGATGCCGCTGCTCGGGCGCCATGCGCTCGAACGTGGGCACCCACACGCTGTCTTGATCCAAGAATCCGCAACCATAAACCGGCACCGCCACTTTCAGCCGATCGTCAAGCCCCGCCACAATACAGGTGAGATAGCCGCCCCAGCTAATGCCGGTGATGCCGATTCGCTCGGCGTCGACCTCTTGCCGCGCGGCCAGCAGCGAATGCCCGCGAATGACCGCCGCCACCGCGTGATAGGTCCACATTTGGTTCACTTCGTCATTGGCGAACTCGCGGAACTTGATCTTATCGTCCTGGTCGGGTCCGCCGTCTTCCAGCCGCTCGCCGTCGGGACCGCGGCCCGAAAGGTCCATCGCCAGGGCCGCATAGCCACGTTCGGCCCAGCGCGTGGCCCACTCGGCAAATGCCTTGCCGCCGCCGCCATGCACCAGCACTATGCCGGGAAACGGTCCCTCGCCCTCCTTCGGCCGGGCGAAATAGGCGAACACCCGCGTCGGCTGACCCTCGAAAGGCTCATTGGTGTAAAACACCTTCTGCACCAGGGCCTTACCTGCGGGTTCTTTGCCTTCAGATTCTTCGCTCTCGGGCTCTTCGCTTTCGGGTTCTTCCCAGGTGGCCTCGGGCGGCTGCTTCAGGGCCTGCAGCTTCCAGGGACCGGTCGGCGGTGCCGCGGAAAGCGACTGCCCGGCAGCGAGGATCCAAAGAGCGGCGGCAGTCCAACAACAGCGGGTTCGTAGCATATTCTGTCCTCCATGAACAGGAATTTGGTCGGCAATGGGCGCGCAATCGCGCGACCTTCGGGGCGGGCAATCAGTGTAAAGCATTGCGGGGAGCCGAGAAAGGCGACTCTGGCCTGGCGTCGATTGCTCGGCAGGATTTCTCAGGGGCAGGGCTTCTTAATGGCATCCAAATGGTTTCCGTTGCCAAAAACAGCAGGCGGCTCGGTGGGCGCTGTGCCATAAGCCGTTTCTTGTTAAGGCATTGCATCGCTTGACAGGTTGCCGCGCACGGAGTACAGCAATCGCCCTTCTGGGGGGAACTTAACCGAAGCCGGCATCAAGAGACCGCGAATAGACCGCCGGGTAATGTTCCAAATTCTTGACATGCGGCGAGACGCTGAGGAGACCGCGTTGCCGCTGGCACGAAGTAGGCCGCAAATGCAAGACATTTTCCGAGCAAGAAGCTCCCTTCCATCCCGAATCCTGGCCTCCGACCCTGCCCCGGTCCTCTCCCTGTTTTGTAACAGGCAAGTGGCTTGCTCAGTTTTCCGCGGGTTTTTCGCCTCTTCTGCTTACCCAAACCAACGGATTTACGATGGTGAGTCCGTCGATTCATACGACCCGGATAGCCGGCTCTTCGGCAGTCCGACAAGAATATGGGTGCCTTAAAGTGCTTTCGTAAACGGCTTTGAAGATTTCATCGCCGCGCCCCGACAGTCAAAAGCGGCCGCAAGGTCAGTAATCGAGCGTGGCGAATTGCCGCGAGGCGCCGATGAGCAGCACGCTCATAAAGCTCAGCGAGGCGAATAACGATAGCCAGGGATGGAAATCGCCGTGCGCTTGCACGTTCTCGAAGGCGGCCAACTGCCCGAACGACTGCGCCGCGTTCAGGGCGTCGTAGAGCAAAATGCCCAGATCGGCGGGCTTGGGCAGCGTCCAATAGCCGGCCTCAACCAGGGTCATGACGGCTCCGCCAAATTGGGCTTGGCTGGCCTGGTAGGTTTCGGCCAGCGCCGCGTGACGCCCGAAATTCATGCCCCAACACAGACACCAGAAGGCGATCGAGCCAAACACGCAGACCACCGTGCTGCGGGTGCAAACCGCCAGCAGCAGCGAGAAGCTGAAAAACACGGCGAAGTGAACCAACAGCAGCGGCACGCTCCACAAATAGGCCGTCTGCCAGACGCCGGTGCGCAGGCCCAGTGCCAGCCATGTGCCGCCGACGAACACCACCGCGTGTATGAAGACAAATGCCAATACGCCGAGAAATTTGCCTACGATCAACAACCAGCGCGGCGCCGGCTTGGCCAGCAGCACGGCGGCGTTCGAGCGATCGAGAAAGCCGGGCAAAAAGCCAGCGGTCCAGACCAACGTCAGCAACAAGCCCAGCGTGTCGGCGACTCCGCCCGCCAGAATCAGTTGCAGGAAATGGACCGACTCGCGCGCGTCGCGGGCCAGCGGCAGCGAAACGGCGCCAAAACCCACGGTCATCGTTCCTTCGACAATGGTTACGCCCGATTGTTCGGCCCGCTGGCGGTCTTGGGCGTCGGGATCGTTGCGAGGCAGGAAGTCGCGGTTTTCGTCGGGACGGTCGAGCGTCACCGCGCCGTCGATCTGCACCGAAGCGCATACGGCGATGCAAACCAGGCTCACGCCCAGCAGAATCCAAAAAATGCCATAAGCCAACGACTGGCGGAAGGTGTCGCGCACCAGCCAGCCGACGGCACGTGAAGCGCTCGTGAGGTTCATCTAGGCACACATTCCCTTTTGGCGATCACGGCACTTGAATCGATCAGGCTCATACGCAGACCGCCTCCGGCCCGTAGAGCGGCTCGAGCGCCGCTTCGAGCGATGGCTGCTCGTCTGGCTGGCCATGATGGCGCAGTTGCTCAATGTTCCCGAGAAACACCAGCCGGCCTTCACGCAACACCGCGACGCGGTCGCAGAGCCGCTCGATGTCCCAAAGCGAATGCGACACGAGCAGCACGGTGCGTCCGCCTTCGCGCTGTTGCTCGATGGCTTCAAACACCAACCGCCGGGCGAGCAGGTCCATGCCCTCGGTCGGCTCATCAAAGACCAGCAGTTCCGGCTCATTCAACAGCGCCTGCGCCAGGGCGAGCCGCTGCAACATGCCCTTGCTGTAGCGGCCGATGGGCTCGCGGCGGCGGTCGGCCAATCCAACTTGTTTCAGCAATTCGCCGCTGCGTTGGCGGACGGTGCGGCCCGCCATGCCCGAAAGAGCGCCGTAATAATGCAGCAGCCCCTCGGCATGCCAATAGCGCGGCAGGGCCTGGCTTTCGTGAATATAGCCGACACGAGCGAGTGTCTGTCGATCGCTGCCGGGCCGGCCGAAGCGAGTGATTCGCCCGGACGTGGGCCGGCAGAGCGACAGCAGCAGTTTGACCAGCGTGCTCTTGCCAGCCCGATTGGGACCGACCAGCCCAAACACCTCGCCGCGCTCGACGGCAAGGCTGACGCCGTCAAGGGCTTGCACGCCGCGGCTCGACAGCACGGCGCCATAGCGTTTGCTGACATCGTCGAATTGGGCGACGATCGCTCGGTGGTTTGCGGTGCGGTTCACTGGATCAACGAGACTGGAATGGTGCTTTCCAGGATTTTGTTAATCGCTTGCTGCAGGCTGGTGACGACGGTGTTCTGGTCGCCATAGATGATTTTGTAACTCGGCATGCCATCGTTGACGTTGCCAAGAATTTGCATTTGGTTGAGCGTATTGGTGCAGGCGGCGGCCTCGGAACTGCCTGCCGCGAACAACGGGCCAAACCCGATGCAGTGAAGCTGCAGCTTATGCGAACCGCTGGAATATCCTGGGGGGCTGGCACTGTCCAAAGCGGCCAATTGCTGGCAGATCGTATACACCTGCGAAGTGACCGCCGGATCGTTGTCGTTATACTGGCTCACGCCGGTGGGATATTCGCTGCCGCCGGGGCTGGCCATGTTGTAGCGCACATTGTAATACGACTGATACGGGCCGCCGTTGACAAGCGTGGCGCTGGCGGTGAAATTCGGCGCGCCGTCGGTCTCGAAGATAATAATTTTCTGCGCGCCCTTGCGGCCGTTTCCCCCGGCATCGCCGGTCGGCGTTGTGTAATTCAGGCATGCCGGCGAGGCGCTGAACTGGTTGTAAGCCAGCATCAGCGGCATGGCGTAGCAGGTGCCGCCGAAGGCCCGCGGCACCTCCAGATTATTCGGATCATAGGGCGTCACGGTGCCGCCCACGCCCACGGTGGCCGGCGGATACCAGAGCGAATCTTGCATGTTCTGATAGTTCTGGCCCATTCCGACTCGCACCCGGTTGAACCGCGCGCCCGAGTTGTCGGTCGGCGATTGTTTGGGCACGCTGAACATAATCATCGACACATAGTCGTTGGGATGGTTGTTATAAATGTCGTTCAAGGCGGCCTGAATGCCCAGCTTGCAGCCATACATGGGCGCCTCGTGGCAGGTGCCCGGCCACCAGCAATAGCGCGAGGCCGCTGGATATCCGAAGGACGGCAGGACGCTCGTCAAGGTATAATTTTCGAGGAAGTCGACCATCGTCAGCGGCCCAAACCAGAAATTCAGCTTGGGACGTTTGGGATTGTCGCTGTAGGTCATGTAGGGCGCCTGGCTGCCGGTTGGCTTGCCCGTGATCTTCGGCGTGCCCCAGGCGAAGTCGTAGCCGTAGCCTGTTAGCCCCCAATAGTCCGGGGTGTTGATAGGCACATAAAAGCCATAGATCTCGGAGGCGCCCAACACATAGTCGATGTAATCTTTCCAGAACCGCTGGTTCAAATCGGCGGGCGGATCCGACGAGGTATCGATGGTGTCAGGGATGGCGGTGTAATACACAATTCGCCCCGATTGCAACTGCGGCGGAAACGGATTTGGCCCCGTGTTTTTAATAAAGCTGAGGATCGCGTTGTAATTGATGGAATAGGTGAAGCCCGGTGCCATCCAGCCTCCCGTCGAACTCCACAGCCGCGAGTTGTCGTCCATGGGCGTGCTGCTGCCGGGATAGGTGAAATACTTCTTGCGCCAGTCATTCACCGGGTTCGGTGGCCAAATGAAAAACGTCTTGCCGTAATAGCCCGGCCCCTGGGTATAACCGTAAAATGTCGGCGCCATGCCATAGGCGGCGTAGCCTTGCGTTTCAAAATTCGAGTCGTAGGTCTTGCCGTTATTCAGCAGGTCGGTCACGGTGTAGGCGTAGGCGCCGCCGCCGTTCCGGTTGGCCGTCAGATAGTTGTCTCCGCCGGGCGTCGTCGCATAGCTGGCGGGCGCGGGAATAAAGGCGGGCGTGCCGCCGCCGTCCTGATAAAAGTCGGCGCAAATCGGCGGACGGCCGTCGTTGGTGGTGGCGGTGATATTGCCCGCCGAGTAGGGCAACGAAAACGAAGTGGCATACATCGAGCCGGCTCCGGCCGACGAATAGTGGCCAAACTGCGGCACATTGGTGTCGGCATTGTTCACATAGTTGCTCAAGCCCGGCGAAATGTAGTTGCTCGGCCACACGCCCGGATAGGTGGCGTACCGCATCGATCCGGAGTAGTCGAGAATGAGCGCCACATCGCGCGGCCGGTGTACCGCGGTGGCCGTGGCTTGCAGCGTGGGCACCTTCAAACCCAGCACCCGCGAAAACACCATGCTTTGGCTGACGTCGACCGCGACCTTCGATTGAACGAGGCTCCAATTGCTCGTGCCGGCCCCGGGAATGTCGCCCTCAAATTGCTTGGTGCTGGTGTTGTAGGCATAGCGGCCGATGTTCACGGTCACTTGCGACGTTTGCAGCGGCGCGGAAAGCACCGTGTTCATGGTGGCCGCCGACTGAGCGGCGGGCGTGACGGCCGAATAGTTGTTGTTCGTCGCCGGATTGCCGTTCAACGTTCGCACGCCGGCCAACGCCGCGAGATCGGCCGCGTTCTGGCACTGCGTCCGGGCCACAGCCAACAGTCCCATGTCGATCGCCAACGCCAAGAAGGCGATCAGCGGGATCAAAAACAGCAGGAGCAGCACCAGGGCGGCGCCGCGGCGAGAACCGGGCGCCCCGCGCCGGCGCCCGGTGGCTGGGGCAGAGCCTTGGCGATGCCCCGGCGAAGCATCAACGGAGACGCGGAGATACGGAGACGCGGAGCCACGGAGACAACGGGAGTGTGACCGGCTATTCTCTTTCATGATCGTTTTCACCTCGGATGGCGCCGATGCGTGGACAAGCTTAATTCCCCTCGCAAATCATCACCGACGTGGCGGTCACCGGAATCGAATTGGGCATCGACAGCAGCGAGGGTAGCATCACCGTGTAATTGCCCGTGATTTTTACGCACACGAATTGTCCTGGCTGAGCGTTGGTCCACGCGCCGAGGTTGGCGCCTTTGCTGTCCGAGAGATAGACCTGCGTCGTTTGTCCGCTCAAGGTCTGTCCGCCCAGGAAGGAATTCACGGCGTTGGTCACGTCGGACGTGTTGTTGCCATAGGTGCCCGGGTAGGGCCCGCCGACGATGGTCACCGGCTGGGTGTGCGTGACGGCGTAGCGGCAGCCCTCGCGAGCGGCGTTCGTGAAGATTTGCAGGGCAAGAATGTAACGCCCATATTCCATGATGCCGAACAGGAACAACAGCACGATCGGCAGCACCAAGGCCGTCTCGACAATCGCGCCGCCGCGGCGCGCGTCTCGCCGCTGTTTTGTAACCAATTTCGACCGTTGCATGCTGTTTGTTAATACGGCAATTGCGTGCTCACATTCACTTCCGAATCGTTCAACGAAACCCAATTCACGGAAACCGAGATTTGGTTCATCCCCGTAATGGTGCTGACGACGCCCCATTTCAAGCTGCTGTATGCCGTGCCCGGCGGAATCGTGATCGAAAGCTGAAACTTATCCATCGGCTTTGCGTTGCAAGGATCGCTCCAGGAGTTGCCGCTTTTGTTGATGACCTGGATCTGCGCCCCGCTGATGGCGGCCGCCGGCAACCCCGCCGCGGTCAGATAGTCGCGTACGTACTGCTGCACCAGGGTGACGGTGACCGGTACATTGCTGCCGTTGACGGTGAGCTGGCCCTCGGCGGCGATCCGCGCGCCTTCGCGGGCGGCGTTCACCAAAATTTGCTCGACTTGCACCATCCGTCCGACTTCCCACATGCCGAGCATGAACAGCAGCAAAATCGGCATGCACAGCCCGGCCTCGACGGCCGCGATGCCGCGGCGTTCGGACCCGCGGCGGCGCGCCCGCCGCAACGCAAACATCCTGCTTGCGTAACGCATCGAAGCCTGCTGATTCTCGTCGGTCAAATAGTCCATGCTCGGGATTGCGCGCAGAATCGCTATTGTGCCACTCTGCCGAAAACTAGCTCGCAATCGCGCCGGCGTCAAAATCGGACGCCACGCGGGATTGCTGCCAAGACGGCAACGTGAAGGGGTTATAGGGATCGTGCGAATCCCGCGTTCTCGACGCGCTCTTAAGCGGGCGGAATGTCTTGCCGAGCGCATGATGGTCTGGTAACATGACGAGGGTGGACATGCAGCGATTTCTTGTTACCTCATCTCCGGAGATCCTTAGCGGTGCGCCTGTTTTTGCAGGCACGCGCGTGCCGGTCCACACCCTCGTGGAATACTTGGCCGCCGGAGATTCGATCGACGATTTTCTCGAGGGATTTCCGACGGTCAGCCGAGAGCAAGTGCTGGCATTTTTGAGCAGCGCTGAAGATCTAGTTTGCGGCGCCGCACCGAAAGGCGCGGTTACCTACGTGGACGGCTAGCCCGTCGGCGGCATCACCAGCTTCGACAGTTCAACGGCCATCTCGGCAAATACGCTCGACCAATCGCCCAGCGCCGACTGTCGGAACAACCGCATCGTGGGATACCAGGGGCTGTCTGCTCGTTCGAGCAGCCAGCGCCAGTCGGGCGAGTAGTTCAAGGCCAGCCAGGTGGGCACGCCCAGCGCGCCGGCCAGGTGCGCCACGGCGGTATCGACCGAAACGACCAGGTCGAGATTGCGCATGATCGCCGCGGTGTCCATGAACGGGCCGGCGGCTTCGTCGACGGCGCCGCCCAACGAAAGCAAGGCTGCCGGCGCAGCAGCCGCGGCGTCGCCAACGCTCGGCCCTAGCCACCGATTGAAGCTTGCGATGTCGGCGTCTGGATTTTTTTGCAGGCTGATTAGCCGCACACCGGGCACGCGCGCCAGCGGCGCCAAATCGGCCAGCGCCGCCGAGCGGTGACGGTCCCAAGGATGTCGCGGGCTGCCTTGCCAGGAAACGCCAATCCGAAATCCGCTCAGCGGCGCCAGTTCGCGCCGCCAATGTTCCACAAGCTCTGCCTCGGCCAACAAATAAGGAACGTTTGCCGGAATGGTCGACAAATCGGTGCCGAACACCGCCGGCAGACTCAAAAGGGCCGCCCATACATCGAAATGCGGCAACGGTTCGCCTTGCCCGATCAATAGGTCGATGCCAGGGCAACTTGCTAAGAGACGCTTGAGCGGCGGCTGGCATTGAACGATGACTCTGCCGCCGCGGGCCTTGACCAGGGCCGCGTAGCGCACGAAATGCAGCGTGTCGCCCAAGCCTTGCTCGGCATGCAGCAGAATCGTTCGGCCTTCCAGGGGAGCGCCGTCCCAGCGTGGCTGGCTGTACTGCGGCGCCTGCCCGATGCGCGCACAGCGCCAACGCCATTCATAGGCCGGCCAGCCGCGCTCAAAATCGCCGGTCAAAAGCCAAACGAGCGAGCGGTTCCAATGAGCGTCGGGATAGTCGGGCTTGAGGCGAATGGCGTGCGCGTAGTATTCCAGCGATTCGTCGAACCGCCGCTCGACCGAAACGACCGCCCCCAGACTGTTGTAGGCTTCAGCAAAATCGGGGTCGAGTTCGACTCCGCGCCGCAGCCGCTGGATGGCCTCGCCGCTATTGCCCTGGGCGATCAACGCCACGCCCAGATTCACCTCGCACTTCGCATAGTCGGGCCGCAGCCGCAGTGCTTCGCGATAGTGCTCGATGGCCTCATCGTGCTTGTTTTGTTCCCGCAGCGCGTTGCCCAGATTGTGATGGATCTCGGCCTGGTCGGGTTTCAGGGCCAGCGCCTGCCGGCAGCAGGCTTCGGCCTCGACGTGGCGATTTTGCTCCGAAAGCACAAAGCCCAAGTTCACCAGCGCCTCGATGTGGCCAGGCTGCAATTCGAGGCAGCGGCGAAACGCCGGCTCGGCCTCGGCCCACTCTTTTTGCTGAAGCAGGGCGTTGGCCAGATGAAAGTAGCCCAGCCCCTCGCGGGGTTCGATTTCGAGCGCCTGCCGATAATAAGCCACCGCTTCGGCCAGCCGCTGCTGCGACTCGACGAGATTGGCCAGCACGAACCACACCCGTCCGTTGCGCGGCTCGCGCTGCAAAATGCGGCGATAAAGCTCTTCCGCTTGGCGCAGCTCGCCAGCCTGGTGGCATTGCCAGGCTGTCTCGAAGACGTCACTCGTTGGTGTTTTCACGGCGCCGGCGGCGGATAGATATAACCTTCCTCAAAATAGGTCTCGCCGAGCCGGCCGCCGCTGAAGCGTTTGGGAATTTTGCCGGTGTAATTGAACAGTCGGCTTACCAGGTCGATCGCCACCGGATCAGCCGACCCGATAACCACCACTTCAAAAGGATCGACCCAGCAATCGGCAAGGCTGCGGATCGTCTCATTGATGACCTCATACGCGGGGCGAAGACCTTGATCATCGACAACCTTCGAGCCGATGTAAAGTTTCCATAGCCCGTCATCCCCGGCCCGTAGCCAGGCGGCAACCGTGAGGTCGAATTTTCGCCTTCGCAGTTCGCTAATCACTCGTTGCCCGTCTTGAATCTGTTCGCTTACCAGCGTAGCTTGAGCCATGTCAGCACTCCGTGCGAGCTGTCCGTGATGCTGTCGTACAATTGGGTGGCAGCAGTCTGGTTATAACGCCCATATCGGCTCGCCTCAGTCCAACGACTCACGACGTCCCAATTTACCTTTACAGTAGAATCGCATCGGCTGCGGTGTCAAAACGGAATTGGACATCCAGATCCGCAATCCTCAGAAGCTTGATAAGGTCATGAGTAAAAGCGTCGACCGCGCGCTGCTTATCCGGGAAGTCATGCAGATTGGTGAACTTAGCGATGCATGCCTTCAGTGCGCATTCTACCGCGTAGCCTGCCAAATAGTAGGCGCCATCAGAATGGCCATTGGCCAGCAATACGCCGGCCTCAGTTATCCGAATCTCGGCAAGTTGCTGAAAGTCGGTTCGGTTCATCAGGCTCGAGTCTCGACGACCATAGAAGCAGTCGGTACACGCTACGCTCGCTCCCAGTTCGGGAACAGCCGTCCGCCATAAACCGCCGCATCGCCCAGCATCTCTTCGATCCGCAGCAACTGGTTGTATTTGGCCGTGCGGTCGGTGCGCGAAAGCGAGCCGGTCTTGATCTGCCCGGTGGAAAGGGCCACCGCCAGGTCGGCAATCGTGGCGTCTTCGGTCTCGCCGCTGCGATGGCTCGAAATGCTGGTGTAGCCATTCCGCCGCGCAAGCTGAATGGCGTCGATCGTCTCGGTCAGAGTGCCGATCTGGTTCACCTTGATCAGAATGCTGTTGGCGATGCCCTTGTCGATGCCCTCTTGCAGCCGCCGGGTGTTGGTCACGAACAGATCGTCGCCCACCAACTGCACTTGCGAGCCGAGCCGATCGGTGAGCAGTTTCCAACCGTCCCAGTCGTCTTCGCTGCAACCGTCTTCGATCGAGCAGATGGGGTAGTTCTTCACCCAGTCGGCCAGCAGGTCGACCATGCCGGCCGCGTCGAGGGCCCGGCCGTCCATCGAATAGGTCTTTTTCTTCGAGTCGAAAAGTTCGGTGGCGGCCACATCCAGGGCGATGCCCACTTGCTCGCCACGCCCAATTTTGTAGCCGGCCTTGCCGGCGGCTTCCATAATCAGATCGAGCGCCTCGGCGTTGCTTTGCAGATCGGGGGCAAAACCTCCCTCGTCGCCGACCGCGGTCTTATAGCCTTTGCTTTGCAACACCTTTTTAAGCTGGTGGAAGATCTCGACGCCGCAGCGCAGGGCCTCGCTGAAGCTGTCAAACCCCAGCGGCATGACCATAAACTCTTGCACGTCGACTTTGTTGTCGGCGTGGGCGCCGCCATTGACGATGTTCATCATGGGAGCCGGCAGCAGCTTGGCGCCCGCCCCGCCCAGATAACGATAGAGCGGCAGGCCGCAGTAATCGGCCGCGGCATGGGCCGTGGCCAGCGACACGCCCAAAATGGCATTCGCTCCCAGGTTTTTCTTGTTCGGGCTGCCATCCAGCTCGATCATGCGGCGATCGACGCCCGACTGATCGAGAGCGTCCTGGCCGATCAACTCTTCGGCGATCTTTTCGTTGACGTTTCCGACGGCCTTGGTCACGCCCTTGCCCAGAAAGCGGCCCGCGTCGCCGTCGCGCAGCTCCCAGGCTTCGTGTACGCCGGTGCTGGCGCCGCTGGGCACGGCGGCCCGCCCGAACGAACCGTCGGCCAGCCGCACATCGACCTCCACCGTGGGATTGCCGCGGCTGTCAAGAATCTCTCGGGCGTGAATATCGACAATCAATGAATTCATGGTGGAATGCTCGGTGTGACAAGGATGAATCGTTTGGCCATTTTGCGTGCCGACTATTCTGCCGAATTGGAGGGCGGTTGGCTATGGGGGCCGGCGGCTTGCTTTCGTGCCGCGATGGCGGCGACAATGTTACCACCTGCTGGCGCCAGTGCCGCGCGTCGATTCTGGTAATCGGAAGAAGGCTGGCTTGGCTGCTGGAGGGTCACCGAATAGACTTACATGAGAAGCGCGGTCTTTACGCAAGGAGCTTGGGTGACGCTCGGCGAAGTTGGTTTACCCGGACGGATTAGGAAAGCAGGCGGGTCTAGCCTGAAGGCGGCAGGTGAATTCTTCGGTTGGAAAGCGCGGTCGGTAACCAAGACCGCTGATGATTTCACGAAAAGTCAGCTTCTGGAAAGCGGGTGGACGAAAGAGCGGCTGCTTGATGTCGCCGAGGGATACGAGCTCGTCGCGGCAATAACGCCAAATAATCCAAGCGCCGCCGGGCGCGCCGAACAGCTACGCGATCTGGCGGCACTTTTTGAGTGAGGTAAGCTTGCAATGAAGATGCAGAACCAGTTCGTCATCCAAAATGACGCCCCCCGGCCCGTTATTCTCAATATCGAGCCGGAATGTTTTCACTATTCACTTGCTCCTGGAGAGAAGGTGACCGTGCTGGAGCTATTCTCGCGAGAACCGCTGACTTTAAAGGTTGAGTCCAGCGGCGGCGAAACGATCATTTCAATGTGGCCGGGAGATGGCGACGTTCGTGTAGAGAAACACGGCGTCAATGTCTTGGAACTCATGGTAAAAGAGGTTGGTCTCGGTTCAGATCAGTGATTGCCTCCCTGGGCGAGCGACGCTCGAAAGCCCTGCTGCTCGTACTCGGCTTGGCCCTCGCGCCCCGCGCGGCCACGCCCCTGTTTGCCGTGGCGGTGGCACGCGAGCGACCGCTGTTCCGCGAGCCGGATAGCTTTGGCTACCTGCGCGTCGCCGAGCAACTGGCAAACATCGGGCGGTTCGTGGCGGACGGCTCGCCCGAGATTGTCCGCACGCCAGGCTATCCGCTGCTGTTGAGCATCGGCGTGCTGGCCCGGCACGTCGATGCCGTGACCATCGGCATTCAGATCGGGCTCGGCTGTTTCACCGTTTGGCTCGTGTTTCGCATTGGGTCGCTCTGTTTCACCGGGCGGCGCGTGGCATTGCTTGCCGCCGCTTTGCTGGCCTGCGAACCGCTGTCGGTGCTCTATGCCAGCAAGCTGCTCAGCGAAACTCTGTTTACCACGTTGACCACGCTGGCCCTTTGGTTCGCCGCGCGTTATCTGCGCGAGCGTCGCTGGCTCGATGTTTTCGCAGTGGCGATCGCCATCGCCGCCGCGGCCTATGTCAGACCGATCGCTTATTACCTGCCATTCTGGTTGACCGGCGCGGCCGTTCTGCTGTGGATCCGAAGCCCGCTGCCGTGCCGGCGACTGGTGCCGCAAAGCGGCGCATTTCTGCTGCTGGCGATGAGCCTGATGGGGCTGTGGCAGTGGAGAAACGACCGAGCCGCCGGCTACTCGGGCTTCTCGGCCATTGCCGACGTTAATCTTTATTATTACGAGGCCGTGCCGGTGTTGGCCGAGCTGGAAGGCATTGCTCCCGAGCGACTGCCCGAATTTCAGCGCGAGCTGGGTTTCCACGATAGCGCCGCCTGGCTGCGGCGGCATCCGGAACAAGTCGATTGGTCGGACGCTCGGCAATACGCCGCGATGCGCCGCGAAGCCTGGCAAGTGTTGCGCGAGCATCCGTCGATCGCCCTGCGTCTTCACCTCTCGGGCATCATGCACACGCTGTTTGACTCTGGGCGAAACGCCTGGGTGCATTACTTTCATCTGCTGCCCGAAGGCGAGGCGGCCGCCGGCGGCTTGCGACCGGCCAGCGAGCGGTTGGCAGCCGCCCTGAAAAATCAGCCGCTGGTGCTGGCCATTCACGCCGCGCTGGCGCTTGCGTTGGCGAGCTATCTCGGGCTGGCGTTGGTCGGCCTGACGTCGGGGCTGCGGCAGCGTAATCCGCTCATGCCGCTGCTGGTGGCCTTTGCGGCGTACTTTCTGCTGCTGTCCGGAGGGCCGGCGGGCTATCATCGTTTTCGCCTGCCGATCGAACCGGTGATCTGTCTGCTGGCGGGCGTAGGCTGTTCGGCGCTAAGCGAAGCGTATCGCCGGCGGCGACGCCCCGCGGCGCGTTCAACGATGCGGCAACTGCCAGAAACCAGCCCACCGCGGCTCCCGCCAACACATCGCTGACGAAATGGGCCCCGCCTAAAACACGCTGTGCCCCGACCAGGACGGCCAGCGTGCCAAACCACCAGCGGCCGCGCGGATAGACAACCGCCAGCATCCAGGCCATCGCCACCGCCGTGGCGGTATGCGCCGAGGGAAAGCTTTGGTGCAAGCTGCCGTTGTGCGCCAGCGGCAGCCAATCACCGAACGTCTGAGCCACCTCGGTGTGCAGCAGATCGACGGCGCCCGGGCGGTCGCGTGCGACGATCAGTTTAACCACATTCGCCCCCAGCCCGCCCAGAGCCACCGCGGCGATGAATCGCGGCAGACGGCGGCGGGCCTCGGGATCGAGCACAAACACGGTCACGACGACCAGCATAACCCCGACGCCGTGTCCAAGCGCTTCGGCAATGCTCATCAATTCGCGCAGGGCGCGCGGGTAATCGCGTCCCGCGGCCCACCGGGCCACGGGCAGGTCAGCGATCAGAGCCAGGCAGGCCAGCGCCAACATGGCCAGCGGCGGCAGAAGCCAGAGCGCCCGTCGCCGGTTCTTGGATCTTCTGGTCGTCTCCACGCCGTGTCCTCCCAGGTTAGCTCGGTCCTCGCGGCCGGCGGATCGCCTCTCGCGCCGAAACCAGTCGGCGAAGGGACGGAAGTATACCGGCCTCACAACGCCGGCCCAAGGCGGAAAACGCGCCTGCCGGCCCAGATTGGCTGACAGACCGTAACCGCAGTAGAATGATGCCAAATGTTTACCAGGGCACTTTCTCTACGCAGGAGAAACGCCATGATCTTGACTTTGCGCATTGTTTTCGTCGGACTGCTTTTGGCATCCTCGGCGCTTGCGGCAAAAGCCGTAGACACCGAAGTAGCGCCGCGGCATGCGCCGAAGTCACGCCCGACGTTGGCCAATTTCCGCTTCGACGGCCATGAAATCGACGCCGCTCCTATGACCGCCGGGAACTGGATCCTGATCGCCTGCGCCGTCGACGTACGTCGCCATTCGATCCTCGTCTATCAAAACGGCAAAAAAGTGGCGGAGATCGAATTACCTCAAGACCTCAAACTGGAGGTGGTCGACTCCAAAAACAAAAACGAACACAAGGTCTGGACGTTTGCTAATTACTCGAGCGGCAACGTCTTTCATGGCACGGTCGATGAGCTCATCATCTACGGCAAGGCGCATTCGGAGGACGAACTTGCGACATTCCAAGCGATCGCGCCCGACGCCAATGCCCACCCCGGCCGCCGCCGGCTTCCCCAGAATCCTTAGTCAGGGCGCCGGTCCAGCCGGCTCCAGAACCTCTTTCCGAGCATCCGCGCATGAGTGATATCGTTGATGCCAACGTCTGGCTCTCGCGCTGGCCTTTCCGCCGCTTGCCGCACGATGAACCGGAGGCGCTGGCGGCCGTGCTCCGCCGTCACGGCGTGGTCGAGGCCTGGGTCGGCAGTTTCGATGGTTTGCTGCATCGCGATCTCGCTGCGGTGAACGAGCGGCTGAAAAGCGAATGCCGCGAGACCGCCGCCAACTTGCTGGCGCCGTTCGGCACGATTAACCCGCGGCTGCCCGACTGGCAAGAAGACCTGCGGCGCTGTCACGAAGAGCATCGCATGCCGGGCATTCGGCTGGCGCCCGGCTATCACGGCTACCGACTCGATGAGCCCGGGTTCGCGGCGCTGCTGGCCGAAGCGGCGAAGCGCGGCTTGCTGGTCGAACTAGTGGTGTCGCTGGAAGATCAGCGGACGCAGCATCCGCTGTTGCGGGCGGCGCCGGTCGATGCCGCGCCGCTGGTCGAGTTGGTTCGCCGCCTGCCCGACTTGCGGCTGGTGCTCTTGGGCGCGCCGGGCGTGACCAAGCCCGACGTCATGGAACGGCTGGCCGCGGCGGGGCAGGTGTATTTTGAAATTGCCACGCAGGAAGGCGTCGGCGGCGTGGCGAAACTCATTGAGCGTGTGACGCTCGACCGCGTGTTGTTTGGTTCGGCCTCGCCGTTGTTTTATTTCGATTCGGCGAAGCTCAAGTTGCAAGAGTCGGAATTGACGGGCGAGCAGCTCAACCGGATTTGCAATGCCAACGCGCGACGGTTGCGCGAATCATAGGCGTAGCGTGCGCCGAGCGCAGCGAGTCCCACCTTTTGCCGCATGATTGTTGCCGCGCCGCATTGCCGCCAGAAGATGGGACTCGCTGCGCTCGATCCGCCCTACGGTCCTGTGGCGCAGCCGCGCTCGGATGTGCGTCGCGGACGCCAGTCGGCGTCGTGGAACCAACCGAGGGCGGCTGGCCCACATGCCGAACAGGGGCTAGTGCTTCGCGGCACCGGTCTCTAGATTAAATGAAGTCGAAACACGAGGACTTCGTTTGCGCTTGCGCCGGGATCCTACGATCGGTCGTTCCATAACTTCGCCTGGAGGCTCACGCCATGCCCAAGCTTCGGCTCGCGACCCGTCTGACGGTGTTTGTATCTTTTTTCTTTACCGCGTCGCTGCTCTCGGCTGCGCCCACCGATCTGGCAAAGGCAGACCGCCGCATCGAGCGCGAGCCGGCCTACGAGAACCAGCCGGGGTATTGCCTTTTGGTGTTTGGTCCCCAGGCAGCCGGCAAAGTTTGGTTGGTGCTCGACGGCGAGACGCTCTTCGTCGATCGAAACGGCAATGGCGATCTCACCGAGGCGCGCGAAAAGTTCGAGCCGCAAAACCGCCGCGATATCGAGAATTCCAGTGGCGGCTACCACGATTGGGAGTATCAGATCGGCGATCTCGAACCCGCCGGGAGCGGCGCGAAGCACACGCGGTTCGAGGTCAACGCCTACCGGATCGGCGATGCTCCGGCGTGCTACGTCGTTTCGCTTTGGGTCAACGACGCGTTGCGGCAATATGCGGGCTGGGCGGAAATATTCGAGCGACGGCGCGAGGACGCGCGCGTCATTCAATTCGGCGCGCCCGTCATGTGCCGGCCACTCCGGGGCGGGGCGGTCAGCCGCACGAAGAAGTCGCAAGAGATTCACCTTTGTTTCGGCACGCCCGGCGTTGGCGAGCGCTCGTTCGCGTTCGTCGGCTACGAGGCGGTGCCGGAAAAACTTCATCCGCAACTTAGCATCGAGTGGCCGACCGCCGACGGAGCGCCGTTGCGCACTGAGGCGACCCTCGATCACCGCTGCTGATATTACGAATTTGCGGGCCCCGTGCGGGTCCCCAATGAAGCCGTCCACGGACGTGCCAAAGTGACCGTCAGCCTACCCGGCCTCATGCTCATTGATTTCGCCGATTCTGAGCTTGAAATCAAAGTCGAGGATTGAACCGCCTGGCCGCGGAATGTCGGTCGTACTCCGCGGTTTGGTTGTTTCATTTCGAGTCTGCGAACTCAAGTTGCAAGAGACTGAGTTGACGGGCGAGCAACTCAACCGGATTTGCAATGCCAACGCGCGACGATTGCGCAACCCGGCAGCGTAGGGTGGGCCGAGCGCAGCGAGTCCCACCTTTTGCCGCAGGATTGTTGCCGCGTCGTGTTGCCGCCAGAAGTGGCCTAGCTCTCCTCCGCTCAGATTGATGCTGCACCGCGCCGGCCTTATCATGGCAGTATGGCTACCAACGAACCCGCAGACCGGCTGGTGTTTTCTCCCGAGTCGCTGGAATTCCGCGACGAAGTGCGCGACCGCCTGTCGAAGCGCCTGCGAGAGCGGGCGGTCGAACGCGCCCTCGCCGAGCATCGCGATCGTGTAACCGAAGAAGACTTCAAGGCGGCCCTCCGCCGTGCCGCCGTAGACATCCTGGCCGAGTTCGGCATCGATCTCGCCGCTTGAGTGACGAATGACCAAACTGCCCCAGGTATTGTGGCTGGCGGTTGTGCCTCATGGGCCGTGAACGCGTACACCAGCAGTGACACCCTAACGCGCAAGGGCATTGGGCTGCCCTAACGATGTTCGCCTGCGGTGGCTTGGCTGCCTTCGTTCAACACTGGCGAGGATGGAACTAACGCGGCGCTCGGTCCACCCTACTGCCTAAAGCCTACGATTGCCTGCCGGTTCAGCGCGCGATCTTCCTTACACGGGCACGGTCTCGTTGGAGCCGGCAACGCTCGACTTGACCGCGCTGCCAGGCGCAGGGCCCTTCAACGCCGGACAGCAGTTTGTGATTGTCCAGGCCGGCGCGCCGATTACGACAACCTTCTCCGGCCTGGCGGAAGGCAGCACCGTGAGCGATGGAACACAGAACTTTACGATCAGCTACGCCAACGACCGAGTGACGCTCACCGCGCTGCAGTTCGTTTCGCCGCAGAGCGACGCGTATCTCAACGGCCAGACGGCCGACAGCACGGCCGCTACGTTGGTCCATAACCTTTATCGTGAACTGCTGGGGCGCGAGCCCGGTGCGCAAGAGCAGGCCGCGTGGGTGAGTTTCTACAATCAAGTCTCGGCTACGGCTGGCCCCGCGGCTGCGCAGCAAACCGTCGTGGCCGGATTCCTGAGCACGCCCGAATATCGCCAGCACCTGGTCGAAGTCATCTACGGCAACTTTCTGCACCGCGCGGCCGACTCCGCGGGCTTGGCGTTTTGGACAGGCCAATTGGCCGCGGGAGTCGACGAAAAGGACGTGCTGATCGGCATCATCGGTTCCGACGAGTACTTTCAGGACACGTTGCGGGTGGATAATCTTTCCGTCCGCCCCGCACAGGGGCAAAGCTGGGTCGAGGCCCTGTACCGCGACGTTCTGGGACGCGCTGCCGACGCCGGCGGCCTCGCCTATTGGACGCAACAGGTCATGGCGCAAAACAACCAAAGCGGGCGAGCTGCTGTCGCCTCCGCTTTCCTGAGCACCCCCGAAGTGGACCACAAGCTGCTCAACGCCGACTATCCGGGCGCGGCTGGCTCGGTGGGCGCGCCGGGCACGCCCGCCGTCGGCGCCTACGCGCTGGCCGACCTGACCGGCAACGGTTGGGACAACCTTTACTTCCAAGGTCGGCTGAGCGCCGCGGCGGTCGATTCGTACTTCGCCGGCTTGCAGTCGGGCGTCTCGTACGACCAGACCATCGCCCGCATGCTCGATTCGGGACAATACTTTACGATTATTCTCGAACCGATAGCCACGGCGTAGTCGTTGGCTGAATACCGCGGAAAGCCGACCAAGCCACTTGGCCTGGTAAGATGCGGGTAGACCAACATAGAGCGCTTGGCCCGCTTTACGGCTATTGTCCCGCCGTGGTTTCCGGCTTGGCGGTCGAAGTGGCGTCGCCCGCCTCGGCGATCGGCGGAGCCGCGTCGCGCGGTGGCACGGAAATGTGGGCGGCCAGGGCCGTGCGCAACTGTCCCAGATCGGCCTCTTGGCCGGCGGCCAGCGATTGCACCGCCGCGGGACGCTCGGTGGAGGCCGACGTGCACACCACCACCGACGACTCGCCCACCACGCTCAGCCGGTTGCCCTCCACCACCAGGGCCGTTCCCTCGTCGATGCCAAAGCCCACCAGCTCGCGATGCGCGTCGAGCACTTTCATCAGCCGGCCTTGCCGGTTTCGCTTGATAAAATGCTGGTCAACTACCGTGCCCGGCAAAAAGCCAAAGCCGGGACCGGTCTCCAACTCAGGCCGGTCTCGCCGGATCATGACGGGCGACATGATCGCCGCACCGGCCGACGTGCCTCCCACGACGCCTCCCCGCGCCAGCACCGCATGAATCTGCCGCTCGGTGGCGGTGCCCAGATAGGTCTCGGTGAGCCAGCTCTGATTGCCGCCGACAAACCACACGCCGGTCGCCGACGTCAGAGGCTGAGCAAACTGAGATTCATCGGCCGTCTGCCGCGATCGTGTGTGCAGGATGGTCAATGAAGCCACCTTCTGTGCGCGCCAAAACGCCAGCTTGGCCTCCATCTTGTCGGTGTCGGCATAGACACTGGCGGTGGTGACCACCACCACATGCGCCTGGCTGCCGCCGGCCAACTCGATAAACCGTTGGCGCAGTTTTTCGGGCAGCCGACCGCCCCCGCAGATGACCAGCTTGCCGGCGGTGGGCGATTCGGCTGGTGCTGGCTCTTCAGCGAAACCCGTCGCGAGGCGCATCACGCTTGCACACGCAACCGCCGCAGCCAGCAACCAAGCCCCACGACCGAAGCGGATCTTGATACTCGAATGGGACGCGGCGTCCATGCCGTTACTCCAAAGAGGACGTTCAGTGAGTCGCACGATGGCCATAAGGTTTGCCTAATATGCCGAGCATCGCAAGTCCAAATCGGCCCCTTCGGTTTCCATCATAACTATACTGCGTGAAGAGACCGGAAGGTCATGAGAAACCGTCCCTTGCCGCACCGCCTAAAGTGGTTACACGGTGTCGTATGCCACCGCCGCGAAAGCCGCTTAATCCTTTGATATAGAAGACTTGCGGAAATCTCGGCATTGCTGTCATGTCACGTCGAGCGGGTATTATTGAGCCTGCTTCCCGACCTTGCGTGTTTCTCCCGAATCGCCCGGACACTCCGTTTTTACCGCTTCAGCATGCGCCGGACGAGCGCGGGCGGAACGAACGCCAGGCATGCGATCAACATGCCCAACCCGAACGGAAGAATGCGCAAACCGAAAGCGATGCCCAAGTGCAGCGGCACGGCGGCAGCCAACACCAGCGGTCGCAGCCGCGGCCACCAGATCAAGGTGCAGAAGAATAGCTCCCAGTAGAGAACGATCTGAGTAAGCAGCGCCGCGAGCACTGGCCAACGAGCCAGCCATTCGATGTCGAAGGCGTGGTACTCAGGATTTGCCAAGACATACCACAGCGCTTGGCCCGACCACCAGGTGACGCCTTGCAGTTTGCCCAGCGCCGAGAACAGGTAGACCACGCACAGGTGCAGTTGCAGCAAGCGAATCGCCAGGTTTGCGCCGACGGACGGCGCGGCCTCGGGCAGCGGCTGCCCGGTGCGCCGTCGATGCCACCAGGCGGCCCAAAGCCGGTCGAGCGACCAGGCGCCGCCGCAGGGGCCGATCCACAGATACATGGCCAGCATGCAATTGACCTGGTCGAGGCCGAACTCGGTGGGCCGCACGCGGTGGATATACGAGACTGCCGCCAGATAAGCTAGCAGCGCGGCTGACCGGCTGAAAAAACCCAGCGCGAGCGATGCGAACACCACGAGCGCCGCCGCATGGGCCAGCCAAAGCATTCGGCCTGACCAAGGCGGGGGCAACGAATCGATCCACCAAAAGTAGCTCCAGGCGTAGCTCGTGATTGGCTGGCCATTGGCGTCGTGGGGAATCAGCGTATCGACGGCCTCACGGTTGGCCCAACTGTGCTGGCCGAAAAACTCGTCGAGCCCCAGTGTCCAAACGGCGTGGGTGTAAAGCAGCAAGACGCCGGTAAACAGTCGGATCAGTGCCAGTGTGGCCGGGTCGGCCGGCGTGAACCAGAACCGGTTCCAGCCTCGCGCCGCATCGGCGGCCAATTCGCGCACGTAGCGTGCCAAAAAGGTCATGGCTCGTCCTTTCGCCCGCCGTCTGCCGCATCGAGCGGTCCCCAGGCCCGGGGCCGGCTGAAGGGGCCGAGCCGATATTCGCTGTCCAACCGCGGGTCGTCCAGGGCCACGCCCTCGCGCACCAACTCGGGCCGCGGAATGGCATGCTCGATCACATAAAGCGTCACGCGCCTGCCGCCATATTGGTGGAGCAAGTGCCGAGCATAAGATCGGGCAAAATCGCGTTGCGCGCCGGGAAACGGCAGCCGGCGCGCAAACAGCCGCGGGTCGTTCAGATCGTCGTCGGCGTGGGGCAGCGTGTTGAGAAACTCGCCAAGCACGAAATGCCGATGGTACCACAGCCGCGGCCAGTGCTGCTGGGCATCGGGGAAAACGCCTTCGCGCCGCGAGCCATCGGGCATTTCCATCTCGTAACGCAGGCGGTGGCTCGGGCCGGGGTCGGGACCGAAGAATTTGTAGGCGTGATCGAGGTAGGCGGCCTCGATGTACGGGCGGAACCACCGCCCCAGCACATTGCCCAATATCGAGGGGGGCATCGAGAGCGGCCCCGCCAGCAGCGCCAACAGGTGCGCCGCCACCAGCAGGCTGACGAGCGCCCGGACCGGCGCGCTCCATCCGGGCGGGGACGGCGCTTTGGGCGGGTCGAGTGGTTCGCGCGGTCGTTGTTGGTTAGGCGGTTCGTGCATTTCGACCGCGCGCGGTATTTCGTGGCTCGGATTCTTTCGGTAGCCCCGGCCCTTGTGGCCGGCTTGACGCGGCCATTGTACCGATCTGGCTTTGCCTAGAAAGCCTGACTCCCTTAGAATCGAAAAACTATGCGATTCACCAAAATGCACGGGGCGGGCAACGACTATGTCTATGTCAATTGCTTCGCCGAACCGATGCCCCGCGACCCCGCCGCCCTGGCCCGCCAAATTGCCGATCGGCATTTTGGGGTGGGCGGCGACGGGCTGATTCTGATTTGCCGCTCGGAAAAGGCCGATGTGCGGATGCGCATGTTCAACGCCGACGGCTCGGAGGCCGAAATGTGCGGCAACGGCGTCCGCTGCGTGGCCAAGTATGCCTACGATCATGGCCTCTGCCCCAAAACCACTATGGCGGTCGAGACCGGCCGCGGCGTGCTCTCGCTCGATTTGGAGTTCGCCGAGGGGCGCGTTGACCGCGTGCGCGTCGATATGGGTCAGCCGATTTTGAAGGCCGCGGAAATCCCCACGACGCTCTCCGGCGATCCGGTGGTGAATCAACCGCTCTCGGTGGCCGGACGCGACTTGCAGGTGACTTGCGTCTCGATGGGCAACCCGCATTGCATTACCTATGTCGAGGCGCTGTCGGACGAGTGGGTGCTGAGTGTGGGACCACAGATCGAAACCGATGCTCACTTTCCGCGCCGCGTGAATGCTGAGTTTGTGGAAGTGATTTCGCCCCGCGAGGTGCGAATGCGCGTCTGGGAGCGCGGCTCGGGCGAAACCCTGGCCTGTGGCACTGGCGCCAGCGCCGTGTGCGTGGCCGGCGTGCTGGCCAAAAAGACAGATCGCAAGATATTGGCGCACCTGCCCGGCGGCGATCTGGAGTTGGAGTGGGCCGCCAACGGGCACGTCTATATGACCGGCCCCGCGGTTGAAGTGTTTGAAGGAGATTGGAATCCATAACCCCGGCCGTTGCCGCCGGCTTCGTCGCCTTTCGCTCCGCGAAAGTAGCGCTACTTTCGCGGAGCGAAAGGCGACATTTGGCAAGGATGCCCGCATGAAACTTCGTCATCCCTTTCTCGTCAAACTCGGCGGCTTGCTGGGCGCCACGGCCATCCGTGGCTGGATGTCGACGCTCGATTATCGCGTCGCCTATTACGATCCGACGGTCGACCCGGTCCACCCCGAGTGCCATGGCCAGAAGATTTATGTCTTCTGGCACGAATACATTTTGTTCCCGCTGGTGATGCGCGGAAATTGCAACCTGGCCATGCTGCTGAGTCGGCACGGCGACGCCGAGATTCTCAATCGCACGGCGCACCACTTGGGTTTTGAATGCGTGCGCGGCTCGACGCGCCGCGGCGGCGTGGCGGCCTTGCGAGAATTGTTCGCCAAGAGCCGTCACATGAACCTGACGATCACGCCCGACGGCCCGAAGGGACCGCGCCGCGTGCTCGCGCCCGGCCCGATCTTTCTGGCGTCGAAGTTGGGCCTGCCGCTGGTGCTGTTGGGGCTGGGCTACGACCGCCCGTGGCGGGTGAACAGTTGGGACCGTTTCGCGCTGCCGCGGCCCGGCTCACGGGCGAGGGCCGTGGTCAGCCCCGCGCTGCACTTGCCGCCCGACCTCGATCGCTCCGGGCTGGAGCATTATCGGCTGGAGGCCGAGCGGTTGCTCAATCGCCTGACGCTGGAAGCCGAGGCCTGGGCCGAAGCGGGCACGCATAAACTTTGCGAGCAGCCCGCCCGCCGCGAGCACTCCCGGTCCCGCCGCCGCGGCACGCAGCGCGCTCTTGCTCAGCCGCCGTTTTCACCCAATCACGTTCTTCTGCCCATCGATGATCGCGGTGTCACCGTTCAGCGCCAGGTGACCTGATGGCTTACCTCATGTTGATTATAATGTCCGAGAGGGACAAAACATGACGGAGATTGATTCTCCTCGATACCCATGCTTTCCTGTGGTACATCCTGCCACCACCGCGACCCATTCGACCGGCTCATCATCGCGCAAGCGCTAGTTGAGCAGATTCCCGTCATCAGCGGCGACGCTGCCTTTGATGCTTACGGCGTCACCAGGCTTTGGTAATGGCGCACGGGCGCGGCCTCTGCATTACGTTTCCGTTAGCGGCTTGCGTTTTTGCAGCATCTTCGCCAAAATCCGGCTTCACGCAGCTTCGCATTCCTCTTCTTGAAAGGAGCAGCCGGCGATGGATATTGCAATGGTGGGCCTGGGCGTCATGGGCCGCAACCTGGTGCTGAATATGGCCGATCATGGTTTCGCCGTGGCCGGCTACGACCGCGACGCCAGCAAAGTCGAAGCCCTGCGCAAAGAAGGCCAGGGAAAAAAGGTCGAAGGCGTGGGCGACGCCGATGACCTGGTGGCCAAGCTCACCAAGCCGCGGGCCGTGATGATGCTGGTGCCCGCCGGCGCACCGGTCGATTCGGTCATCCGCGACATGCTGCCTCGCCTGCAACCGGGCGACCTGATTGTCGATGGCGGTAACTCGCACTTCACCGACACCAACCTGCGCACCAAGGCGCTGGCCGAGAAGAAGATCGAGTTCATCGGCGTGGGCATTTCGGGCGGGGAGCGCGGAGCACGGTTCGGACCGAGCATGATGCCCGGCGGCTCGAAGCAGGCGTATGAGCGCGTGCGGCCCATCCTCGAGGCCTGCGCCGCCAAGGTCAACGGCGATCCGTGTGTTACCTACCTGGGCAGCGGCTCGGCGGGCCACTATGTGAAGATGGTTCACAACGGCATCGAGTATGGTCTGATGCAGTTGATCTCCGAGACTTACGCCTTGATGAAACAGGGTCTGAGCCTCAACGACGATGAACTGCACGATGTTTACGCCGAATGGAACGCCGGCGAGCTGAGTTCATTCCTCATCGAAATCACCGCCGACATTTTTAAGCAGGTCGACGACAAGACGGGCAAGCGGCTGGTCGATGTCATTCTCGATCAGGCCAAGCAAAAAGGCACCGGCATGTGGACCTCGCAAGACGCCATGGCGCTGCAGGTGCCCACGCCCACGATCGATATCGCGGTGTCGATGCGTGACATGTCGTCGGTCAAAGCCGAACGGACGGCGGCCAGCCGCGTGCTCAGTGGCCCGTCGCACACGCTCAAGCGCGACCGCAAGGCGTTCTTGGGCCAGTTGCGTAACGCCTTTTATGCGTCGATGATTATCACCTACGCGCAAGGCATGGCCCAACTGCGCAAGGCCTCGCAGACATATAACTATGGACTGAACCCCGAAGCGGTGGCCCGCATCTGGCGAGGCGGCTGCATCATTCGCGCGGCGCTGCTGGAAGACATTCGCGCGGCCTACCAGGCTCAGCCCGAGTTGCCGAATCTGCTGGTCGATAAGAAGCTGGGCGAGCAGGTGATGAAGCGGCAGGCCGACCTGCGGGCGGTGGTGTGCGCCGCGGCGGAGACGGGCATTCCGGCGCCAGGTTTTTCGGTGTCGCTCGGCTATTTCGACGGCTATCATAGCGAGTGGCTGCCGGCCAACCTGATTCAGGCCCAGCGCGATTGCTTCGGCGCTCACACGTATGAACGCGTCGATGAAAAAGGAACGTTCCACACCGAATGGAAATCGAGCGAGTAGGAAGCACGCCGGAACGCCGTAGGGTGGGCCGAGCGCAGCGAGTCTCACCTTTTGGTTATGTCGACGTTGTCGCGTCGCGCCGCCCGATAAGGTGGGACTCGCAAGCTCGTCCCACCCTACTGCATCGGTTCGCCCTCACGGAACGGCATGGAGTCCGTTCGCTACAGACCTCAAGCTGAACTGCCATGGCTAAAAGCGACCCCAAACCATCCGCCACCAACCACGCTGCCCCGCCGCCGTGCGCCATGGTTATCTTTGGCGCCAGCGGCGATTTGACCAAGCGCAAGCTGCTGCCGGCGCTGTACAACGTTGCCACCAGCAAGCTGCTGCCCGAAAAATTCGCCGTCGTGGGTTTTGCCTTCGACGACATGGATACCGACCAGTTCCGCGACACGCTCACCAAAGAGATCAAGGAGTTCGCCGGCGAAACGATCGACCCGAAGCGCTGGAATGAGCTGTTCGCCAAGCGGCTATATTACGTCAAGGGCGATTTTACCGACGCCAAGTCCTACGCCACGCTGGCCAAAACGCTGGCCCAGGTCGATGAGGAGTGCGGCACGTCGGGCAATTATCTGTTTTATTTGGCCACGCCGCCGTCGTTCTTTGGCAAGATCGTCGACCAGCTCGGGGCCGCCGGCTTGACCAACGAGGAAAAGCCAACCGAAAAGGAGGACGACAAAAAGAAAAAGAGCAAGAGTTCCCAGGCCGGTTGGCGGCGCGTGATCATCGAAAAGCCGTTCGGCCACGATGTCGAGTCGGCCAAAGCCCTCAATCGCGAAATCACCAAGGTGCTGCGCGAGGACCAAATCTACCGCATCGATCATTACCTGGGCAAAGATACCGTGCAGAACATCATGGTGTTTCGCTTTGCCAACGGGCTGTTCGAGCCGACCTGGAACCGCCGCTACGTCGACCATGTGCAGATCACCGTGTCTGAGACCGTGGGGGTCGAGCACCGCGGCCTCTATTACGACAAGGCCGGCGCCCTGCGCGACATGGTGGCCAACCATATCTCGCAGCTTTTGGCGTTGATCTGCATGGAATCGCCCATTTCGTTCGACGCCGAGGCCGTGCGCGACGAAAAAGCCAAGGTGCTACGGGCCATTCATCCGCTCAGCGAAGAAGACGTGCTGCGGCATTGTGTGCGCGGGCAGTACGCGGCGGGCACGGTGCAAGGCAAAGAGGTGCCCGCCTACCGCGGCTCGCCCAACGTGCCCGAAGACTCCAACACCGAAACCTTCGTCGCCCTAAAGATGATGGTCGACAATTGGCGGTGGGCCGGCGTGCCGTTTTACATACGCACCGGCAAGTGCCTGCCCACGCGGGTCACCGAGATCGCCATTCAGTTCAAGCAAGTGCCGCTGATTCTGTTCCGCGAGACGCCGGTCGAATCGCTCTCGCCCAATCAGTTGATTTTGCAAATTCAGCCGGATGAAGGCATCTCGCTGCGGTTCGAGGCCAAGACGCCGGGCTTTGGCATCGAGACCAAGCCGGTGACGATGGAGTTTCACTACGAACAGGCTTTTGGCACCACGCCGATCACCGGTTACGAGACGCTCTTGTATGGAGCGATGCAGGGCGACGCCACACTGTTTTTGCGGGCCGACTTTGTCGAAATGGCTTGGCAGTTTTTGCAGCCGATCTTGGACATTTGGGGCACGCTGCCCGCTCGAAAATTTCCCAACTATGCCGCCGGCACCTGGGGACCGGCCGGCGCCGACGACCTGATGACCGCCGACGGACGAACATGGAGGAACCCGTGAATGATTTTGGCGGGCGACGTCGGCGGCACCAAAACCAATCTGGCGTTCTTTGAAGTCACGCGCTCGGGCGAGCAGATCGGCCTGACGTCGGTGGTCGAGCAGACCTACGCCAGTCGAGAGCACGCCAGCCTGGACGAAATTGCCCTGCGGTTCATCGCCGCGCACAAGTTGGCGATCTCAATTGCCTGCTTTGGCGTGGCCGGACCGGTGCAAAACGGGCGGAGTCACGCCACTAATTTGCCCTGGCTAATCGACGGCCAGCGGCTGGCCACCGAGCTGAAGGTCGGCGCCGCGCTGGTGATCAACGATCTCGAAGCGACGGCTTTTGGCGTGGCGGCATTAGGCGCTAACGACTTTGCAGTGTTGAATCCTGGCGCCGCCGGTGTGGGCATCGCCGCCGAGGGCAACGCGGCAGTGATTGCCGCCGGCACCGGACTGGGCGAAGCGGGGCTGTATTGGGACGGGCGGCACCATCGCCCCTTTGCCTGCGAGGGCGGGCACGCCGACTTCGCCCCGCGCGATCGGCGCGAGATCGACTTGCTCGCCTGGCTCATCGAGCGGTTCGGCCATGCTTCGTGGGAGCGCGTGTTGTCGGGACCGGGCCTGCACAATCTCTACAAGTTTCTTTGCGATACCAAGCCCGGCGCCGAATCAGCCGATGTGGCCGCCGAGATCGCTCGCGGCGATCCGGCGGCCGTCATCTCGCAAGCGGCCCAGGCCGATCGCTGCCCGACGTGCAAAGAGGCGCTCGACTGGTTCGTATCGCTTTACGGCGCCGAGGCGGGCAACCTGGCGCTAACGATCATGGCCACCGGCGGCGTTTACATCGGCGGGGGCATCGCGCCCAAGAACCTCGGTCCGCTCAAGCGAGGCGATTTTGTGAAGTCGTTCACCGCCAAGGGGCGTTTGCGCGAGATTCTCGAACAGATTCCCGTGCGCGTGATTCTCACACCCAAGGCCGCCTTGCTCGGCGCCGCCCGTTGCGCGGCGATTCATCAGGCCGAGCACGGCGCGTGAGGGTTCGGGGTTCGGGGTTCAGGGTTCAGCGGCGCGCGGGTTCTACCGTCTTTGGGGCATGCCGCCACGGTAGTCCCGGCCCTTGTGGCCGGCCCAGCGGTCGTGACTCGCTAGCCGGATTATTCGTCAACGCCGCATGCGGAAGGAAGCGCGGGGCATGGAAGCCCGACGCGTTAGCGAGGGAAAAGGCGGCCCCGATCCTCGCTTACGCGTCGGGCTTCCAGGCGGTCAGTTTCCGGGCTCGCTGGGGCAAGACGAGGCCAATCGGCAGCTCACGGAACGGCACGGAGTCCGTTCCCTACATTTGCCGAGCGTATGACCTACCGAGTTCGAATGTCAAAACCGACTAGGGAACGGGCTCCGTGCCGTTCCGCGGTCGCCAACCGAGACAGCGTTGATTTGCCCGAGCGGCTGTAGGGTGGGCCGAGCGCCGCGAGTCCCACTATCGGCCAATCATAAGAACTCGACGTGGTTTCGCATTTCCTCCTGGTCCATCACGCCATGGAGCACAACAAGGATCTGCAGCAATTGCGCGGCCGAGTATTTCGTAGGATGGCAATAGGCGACGCCGAAATGCTCGGCGCCGCTGGCGGCCAGTTGTATGTGCTCGTCCAAGCAGAATTGGACGGGTTCACCCACGGAGTTTTTCCTGCAACTTCGACGGGAATAGCGTTCGCAGCCCTTCTGCTATCTCGGCGTCGTGTTTGAAATCCGCTTCAATCTCAGCACGATGGTCGAAGTAATACGCCAAGGCCGCGTGGACATCGGCCAACGTGATGCCGGGGAACATTCCGACGATTTCATCCGGGCCGTAGCCCCGCTGTTCGTGCAGGGCTACTACATCGACTATCCGAATGCGACGCCCGGCGACGCATGCTTTCCCGCCGCAGACGTCGGGTGTCTTTGTGATGTGATCGGTAATCACGTTCGCCGTCGCACGACCTGTGAATTCGCCGCTTAAACCGTCAACGTTCACATTTTACCATTCCCGCACATGGCCGGTCGAGAGGGCATGAATTTCCTTTGCCTTCCCAAAACTTGAGCTATAGTTCAATTGAGTAGCACTCAAGCGTCGCGTTCGCGTCGGGCGGCTGCTTCACCGCCGGCGGACCGACAGGGACACCGCACCGAAGCGTCAGAAACTTTACCCGCGGTGTAAGCCCGACGAGCGTCGATTCTGACACACGCTCGCCGGGCTTTTTCTTTGCGCCGCCATTTTACATTAGACGGCGGGCCGCTGGCGGCCACCTGATCGTTTACATCAAGATTCGAGCGGCGTAGAATCAAACAGTTAAAAGTCGAAACGGCTTCGTTTTTTTTGACGGAAGTGCTGGATGGCGTCCACAGCAGCTACACTGGTCGGACAAGTCGTCACGATTGCCGTGGGCGCGCCTCCCGAGAGAATCACGATCCGCGCGGACAGCCGCGAGATCGATTGCGTTTGCCCGACCTCGCTGCACGACCAGATCGCTGGCCTGTCGCCAGGCTCCATCGTCGAGGTAGCCGGCGAGGCTGCTATCAATAGCCAAGGACAAGTGGAACGGTTAGACCGGCTGGACAGCATTTCCACCTTCAGCCCGGGGCCGCTACGCATTACGCGGTTTGAGCACGACGGAATCGTTTTTTCGCTCAAAGAGCCATTAGTCGTCAACGTCGAGTTCACCGATGGCCTTTGGGTCTACCATAATTCACCACTTAATCTCTGGGGGTCGGGCGAACGCCGCGAGGAAGCGATCGCCGATTTACACGACAACTTTGCATTCCTCTGGCAGGAGCTTGCGGAAGAACGCGACGAAAAGCTCGATTCCCGCGCGCAGGACATCAAGCGGCTTTTGCTCGATCTGGCGGTCACACGATCTGAAACGTAAAGATGCCGAAAGACGCGCGTGTAATCGTATCGGGCCTCACTCGTAAGGGCTTTGTACGGCGCGAGAACGATCATACTTTTTTGCATCTTTATGTCGAAGGGCGGAAGACGCCGGTCTACACCAAAATTAGCCACGGTGCGAAGGAAGTATCAGATCAATTGCTCGGTGTGATGGCAAGGCAACTGCGCCTTTCGCGGCAACAGTTTCTCGCGCTCGTCGACTGCCCGCTGACGGAAACGGAATACTTGCGTATTCTTCGAGAGCAAAACGTGATTCTTTGAGGGACCACCATGATTTATCGGACCTTGACACACCGCATCGTGACAGCTTTGCTGACGTTGCTTGTCGCCAGTTTCGGTCACGCCGCCGTGGCCCAACCGCCAGATGCCGCCAAAATCGATCCCACTCACGCCGACGTCTCCTACGGCCCGGCCGAGCGAAACGTGCTCGACTTTTATCGAGCCGATGGTGACGCACCCGCGCCGCTCTTGGTGCATATCCACGGCGGCGGATTCGTGGCAGGCGATAAACGGCAAGGTCTCAACGCCGGCATGCTCGAAACGCTCAAGAAGTCGGGCGTCCACTTCGCCTCGATCAACTACCGCTTTGTGAATGGCAAAGACGTGATCTTTCCCGCCCCGCAACTCGATGGCGCCCGCGCCGTGCAGTTCCTGCGCACCAAGGCCGGCGAGTGGAAGATCGACAAGCGGCGGGTCGGTTGTTTCGGCGGCTCGGCGGGGGCCGGCATCTCTCTGTGGATCGGCTTTCAGGACGATCTGGCCGATCCCAAAAGCGCCGACCCCGTGCTGCGCGAGTCGACCCGCATTGTGGCCGTCGGCAGTTTTGGCGGACAGCCGACTTACGACCCCATTAAGATTCGCGAGTTGATCGGCGGGCGGGCCTGGGAACATCCGTCGCTGTTCAAGGTGTATGGGTTACAAAACGCCGAAGAGGCGCTGCATCCCACGCCCGAAAAGCAACGACTCTATGACCAATCGTCGGCCATCACCTGGCTGACCAAGGACGATCCGCCGGTGTTCATGGTTTACAACGAACCCGACGGCCCGCTGCCCGCCGATGCCAAACCCGGCCAAGGCATTCATCATCCCAACTTCGGCCGAATGCTGAAAGAGCGGATGGATGAGATGGGCATCGAGAACGTGATGATCAACCAGAGCGACGACAAATCGAAGGCCGCCAACGTCGGCCGCGACATGCTGGAGTTTTTCCAGAAGCACCTGAAAGGTTCGTGATCGCGCTATGACAAGGTGGCACTCGCTGCGCCGGGCCCACGCTACAACTCGTGCGACCTGGTCGACGCTCGCTTGCGCCCCAGCCACAACCGCAAGCGATCGAGATACAAATATACGACCGGCGTGGTGTAGAGCGTCAAGAGTTGGCTGAAGATCAACCCGCCCACAATCGCAATGCCCATGGGCCGGCGCAGCTCTGAACCGTTGCCCGTGCCCAACGCCAGCGGCAATCCGCCCAACAGCGCCGCCATGGTGGTCATGGTGATCGGGCGGAATCGTAACAGGCAAGCCTCAAAGATGGCGTCCCGCGGCGACTTGCCTTGCTCGCGCTCGGCCTCCAAGGCGAAGTCGATCATCATGATTGCGTTTTTCTTCACAATGCCGATCAACAACAAAATGCCGATCAGCGCCATCACATTCAGCTCGGTGCGGCAGATGAGCAGCGCCACCAGCGCCCCCACGCCGGCGGACGGCAGCGTGCTGAGAATCGTAAGCGGATGAATATAGCTTTCGTAGAGCACGCCCAGCACGATATACACCGCCACCAAGGCCGCCAGAATCAGCAGCGGCTGATTGCGCAACGAATCTTGAAACGCCTGGGCCGTGCCCTGAAAACTCCATTGGATCGACTCGGGCAGCCCCAGTTCGGTGGCGGCCTGTTCGATGAGCGGCACCGCTTCGCCCAGCGACATGCCCGGCGCCAGGTTGAACGAAATGGTCACCGAGGGAAACTGCCCGGAGTGGTTCACCGAGATGGCTGTGTTCGTCCCCGTCTGGCGATAGAGCGCGCTGAGCGGCACCTGCGACTGGTTCTGGCCGCGGACATAAATGTGCCGCAAGGCGTCGGGGTTCTGCCAGAATTCGGGCGTTACGCCCATCACCACCCGATATTGGTTCAGCGGCTTATAGATGACCGACACCGGCCGCTGGCCGAAGGCGTCGTAAAGCGTGTCATCGATGGCTTGCAGCGTGACGCCCAGGCGGGCCGCCGCCAGCCGGTCGATCGAAAGTGAAGCTTGCAGCCCCTTGTCTTGCTGGTCGCTGTTCACATCGACCAGCCCCGGCAGCTTGCGAATTTCGGCCAAGAGCTTCGGGCCCCACTGATTCAGGTCTTCCAAGCTGTCGCCGCGCAGCGTGAACTGAAACTGAGCGCTGCTCGACCTGCCGCCCACGCGCAGGTCTTGCACCGACTGCAAATAGAGATTCGCCCCCGGAATGCGCGAAGTCTTGGCACGAATTCGGGCAATGAGTTGGTCGGCGCCGATCTTCCGCTCTTCCAGCGGCTTGAGGCTGACAAACATCCGGGCGGCGTTGGCCGCTCCCGCCTGCCCTCCGGTGTAGGCCGTCACGCCGTTGACGCCGGGATCCTCACTCACCATCGCCGCAAACCGCCGCAACAGCACGTGCATGGCCTGAAACGAGGTGTCCTGATCGGCGACCAGATTACCCACCAACCGCCCAGTGTCTTGCTGCGGAAAAAACCCCTTGGGCACGATCACATACAGATAAACCGTAAAGCCGATCGTCGAAAGCGTGACCAGCATCGTCAGCGGCTGATGGCGCAGCACCCAGCCGAGCGTCGCTTCGTAGCCGGCCAAGATCCAATCGAACACTCGCTCGCTGGCGCGAAACAGCCGCCCATGTCGCTCGTCGTGCTTCGACTTGAGCAACAACGCGCAGAGCATGGGCGTGGTGGTCAGCGATACGATCAGCGACACCAAGATGGCGACCGACAGCGTCACGGCGAACTCGCGGAACAGCCGCCCCACAATGCCGCGCATCAGCAAAATGGGAATAAACACCGCCACCAGCGACACGCTGATCGAAAGCACCGTGAAGCCGATTTCCGCCGCGCCCCGTAGCGCCGCCTGCAAGGGGCGTGCGCCTTGTTCCAGATGCCGGGCGATGTTTTCGATGACCACGATCGCGTCGTCCACCACAAAGCCGGTGGCGATCGCTAGCGCCATCAGCGACAAGTTGTCGAGGCTGTAACCGGCCAGGTACATAACGCCGAACGTGCCGATGAGCGAGACGGGCACGGCCACGCTGGGAATGAATGTGGCCCGCGCGTTTCGCAAGAACAAAAACACCACCAAAATGACCAACCCCACCGAGACCATCAACGCCGCCTGCACGTCGTGCACCGAGGCCCGAATGGTGGCGGTGCGGTCCAGCGCGATCGAGATTTTCATGTTGGCCGGAATCTGGTTCCTCAACTGCGGCAGCAGGCCGGTGATGCGGTCGACCGTCGAAATGATGTTGGCGCCCGGCTGGCGGAAGATGACGATGGTGATTGACGGCTCGCCGTTAAACAGCCCCGCGGCCCGCAGGTCTTCGACCGAGTCGCTCACGTCGGCCACGTCGGCCAGCCGCACCGGTGCGCCGTTTCGATAAGCCACAATCACCGGCTCGTACTCGCGGGCTTTCAGCAGTTGGTCGGTGGCGCCAATCGACCAGGCTTGGCTTTGATTGGCCACTTGCCCTTTGGGCCGATTGGCGTTGGCATTGGCCAGGGCCGTGCGCACGTCTTCCAGGGCGATGCCCATGTGGTTGAGCAGCGTGGGATTGAGATCGACGCGCACGGCGGGCGCGGCCCCGCCGCCGATGTAAACCTGCCCTACGCCTCGCACCTGCGATAGCTTCTGCTGCAAGATGGTGGCTGCCGCATCGTACATCTGCGGCTTGGTGTAAGTGTCGCTGGTGAGCGTCAGAATCATGATCGGCGCATCGGCCGGGTTGATCTTGCGATAGGTCGGATTGTTGGGCAGGTTGGGCGGCAGCCGGCCACGGGCGGCGTTAATGGCGGCTTGCACGTCGCGGGCGGCGGCGTTGATGTTGCGATCCAGATCAAATTGCATGACGATGATCGACGTGCCCAGATAGCTGGCCGAGGTCATCTCGGTCACGCCGGCGATGCGGCCGAACTGCCGCTCCAGCGGCGTGGCCACCGCCGAGGCCATCGTCTCGGGGCTGGCGCCCGGCAGCATGGCCGTCACCTGAATGGTGGGAAAGTCGATCTGCGGCAGCGGCGAGACGGGCAGCAACCCATAACCCAACGCCCCCGCCAGCATGATTGCCACCGTCAGCAGCGTGGTGCCGACCGGGCGGTAGATGAAAGGGGTCGAAAGGCTCATGACCGCTAAGGCACCTGCGCGATCGTCTCGCGAATGGCTTCGGCCTGCGTCACGATGGCCAGCCCAAGTTGCTTGCGAAACTCGCCGCTCTCATAGGTAAACTCGAAGCGCTGATTGAAAAAATGCTGCCCTTGCACCAACCCCAGAATCTTCAGCGAGGCATCGCCATTGCCGCGCTTCCAATAAACCGGCCCGCCGCTGTCGCCCTCAAAGGTGTTGTAGTCGACCAAAAACGTCGGCTCTTTCTCTACCGGCAGCAGAGGATAGCTGGCTACGCATCCCAAGCGCACCACGGGAAACGAGGCCTGGTTCGGCTCGAACACCGTGGCGTGCGGAAAGCCGACACAGCGGACCAAATCGCCCGGCTCGATGCCGCGCAGGTCATCGGCCGTGGCCAGCAAGTCGGCGGTGAGGTGCGGCAATTCGACACCCGCCGGCGGTTCGATCGCCATGGCAGCCACGTCTTGCTTGGCATGGCGCTGCCAGAGCGGCTTGCCCTCGCTGCGGATTCTCAACGGTGCGGGCGCCTTGGCAAATACATCTTCGCCTGTCTTTCGGCGGTAGTTGACCGTCATCTCTTCGCCGTCGGACATTTCCAGAACATGGGCAGCCGTGATTAAAAGATGCTGTTCGCCGGCCTCGCCACCCGCCCGCGGCCGCACCAGCACAAAGCCGGTCGCGGTCGATTTCAGATTCGACAGGCGAACCGTGGCCATCACCAAATCGGTCTGTCGTGCCGTGGTTTGCCCGCGCGCCGGCGCGACAACCAGCAACCAAAGAGCAACGGAAATAAAGATTCGCATGTGTGCATTGTAATCAGGCCGCCCGCTGGCCGCGAACCGGTTGCCAGAGGCCCTGGCCCAAAGATATCATGCGCTGGCAATTTGACCTCACCGCGAGCCAATCTCAGATGAAAAACGCTCCTTCTTCGCCGTGCTGCCGCGCCCTCGCGATTGCGCTTGCCGTATTTGCCCCGATGACTGCGCCCGGCTATGGGGCCGATTGGCCCGCCTTCCGTGGACCGGCGGGCACCGGCATCGCCGACGAGACCGACGTTCCCCTGCACTGGTCGAGCGAAGAGCATGTGAAATGGAAAGCGCCCTTGCCGGGGCCGGGCGATTCCAGCCCCGTCGTTTCCGGCAAGCGGGTGTTCGTGACCTGCGCCACCGAGTCGGGCAAGCGACGCGGACTGTATTGCTTCGACCGGCACGATGGTCGCCAGCTCTGGTCGCGAATCGTCGAATTCGACGGCGACGAACCGACGCACGAGACCAACCCCTATTGTGGCTCTTCGCCCGCCGCCGATGGCCGGCGCGTGGTTGTTTGGCATGGCTCCGCTGGCCTGCACTGTTACGACTACGGCGGCCAACCGCTCTGGTCGCGCGATCTGGGCAGCTTTCGACACATTTGGGGGCACGGCTCGTCGCCCGTCTTTGATGGAGATCGAATTCTGCTCAACTGCGGGCCGGGCAAACGCACCTTCGTCACCGCCATCGACGCCGCCACCGGCCAGACCATCTGGCAAACCGACGAGCCCGGCGGAGACGACGGCGAAGATCGCCCTGGCCAAAAGCCCGTCTGGGTTGGTTCGTGGAGTACGCCAGTGGTTACAAAAGTCGACGGCCAAGAGCAGGTTCTGGTCAGCCTGCCGCATCGCGTGCAAGCGTATGATCCTGGCGACGGGCATATTCTCTGGACCTGCGGCGGCCTGGGCGATCTGGTGTATACGTCGGTGGTCGTGGGCGACGGCGTGGCCGCGGCGTTGGGTGGGTTTCACGGCCCGGCGATCGGGTTCGCGCTCGGCGGATCGGGCAACGTGACCGAGCAAAACCGCCTCTGGCGGATCGCCGACAAGAATCCACAACGCATCGGTTCGGGCGTAATTCTAGGCGGTCATCTTTACCTGATCGACGAGCCGGGGCAGATGGAGTGTATCGACATGCAGACCGGCCAGGCTGCCTGGAGAGGGCGCCTGGGAGGCGACAAAGTGTGGGCCTCGCTGGTGGCCGCCGCCGACCGGCTTTACGTCACCAGCCAGGCCGGCACAACCTACGTGGTGGCCGCCGATCCCAGCGAGTTCAAGCTCCTTGCAAAGAACGACCTGGGCGAAGCCAGCAATTCGACCATCGCAATCTCCGACGGGCAGATCTTTCTGCGCACGTTTGAGCACCTGATCTGCGTTGAGTAAGCCTTGCCATCGCTGCGGCGGGTCGGTATGACAACGAAGATTCGTGGTCGTTCGTTTGCCGAGCGGGAGTTTGAGTTTGGCTGGTTCGTTTCCGCGGTTTTATGGCAAGAAACGGGGCGCGCGGCGCACCGGCTCGAGCACGGTCGCCAGCGTCGGTTCGGGCTGCTTCTTCGCGCTGGCCTTGCTGATTGGCTGTGCCGCCCTGGGCGCCGTCTTTGTCATGATGGCCATTCCCGAACTGCGGGCCAATCGCGACTTCGTCGAGCACCGGGCGCGATTGCTCGACAAGGGCCTCGACGAGCGACCGGCCGGCGACGGCGCAGTTTATGCGCCGCGTTTCCGCCTGCGGTTTTCGCTCGACGGGCGTACGTATTCGCCTTGGGCCAGCTACGACGTGGCCGATCTGCACGACAGCGACCGCGCCCGATCGGAACGATTGATCGAGCGGTTCGAAATCGGCGAGGATTATGCCTGCTGGTACGACCCGCGTAATCCCGAACGGGTGATCATGGCCCGCGGCTACACGTGGTTCGCCTGGTTGATGCTGCTGGTGCCGGCCCCGTTTATTGCGGTGGGCGGCGTGGGGTTGTTCTATACCATCTGGAACTGGGGCAAATCGGCCGAGCGACGAGCGATGCTGGCGCAACAGGCGGCCCGCCGTCAGTCCCCCGAAGAACCGTCCGGCGCCCCGCGGCTGCCGCACGTGCCCGGCCCCAACGAAATGACCGACAGCCCCGGCACCCGGCTGGCGTTTCGCCTGCCCACGGCGGCGCCGGGCTGGAACCTGCTCGGGTTGCTGCTGATCACTCTGATCTGGAACGCGGTGGTGGCCATCTTCGCCGTCATGGCCATCGAAAGCTACCGTCAGGACGAACCCGATTGGCTGAGCATCGGCATCGTCGCGCCGTTTGCCGTAGCCGGGCTCGGGCTGATTGGCTATTTCTTGCGGCGGTTGCTGGCTGGCAATGCGGTGGGACCGACCATTGTCGAGGTTTCGCGGCAGCCGCTTTATCCCGGCGCCGACTGCGAACTGTTTGTCTCGCAAGCCGGCAGACTGAAGGTCAAGTCGCTCAGCGTCGTTTTGCTATGCGAGGAAGAAGCAACCTACCGGCAAGGCACCGATGCGCGCACCGCGGTGCGCCGCGTTTTCGAGCAAGAGATTCTGCGACGCGATTCCTTCGAGATTTATGGAACACCCTGGGAAGTGCGGGCGATGTTCTCGGTGCCCGCCGGCGCCATGCACTCGTTTCGCGCCGAACACAACCGAATCGACTGGAAGCTGCTGGTTCGCGGCGAGATCGAGCGCCGCCCGCCGTTTGAACGCAGTTTTCTGGTGCATGTTTATCCCGGCTGCGCCGAGAACACCGCCGCATGAACGAGCCGTCCGTCCGCTTGTTACTCGATGGCAATCGCCGCGTCTATCAGCCCGGCGAAACGCTGGCCGGCGAGTACCGGCTGGAATCGCTCAAGCTGGCCGAGCCAACGGCCATCGAGATCTCGGTGTTGTGGCACACCGAGGGTCAAGGCGACGAAGACCTGGCCGTGCACCATTTCGAGCGGCTTTGTGCGGGCGAGCAGCCGGGCGTCGACTTGCGTCAGCCGCGAAGATTCAGCACGCGATTACCGCTAAGCCCGCTCAGCTATCAAGGCGAAATTGTCAAAATCTGCTGGTGCGTGCGCGTGCGCGTGTTTCTGCCGCGCGGCAAAGAGCTGCTGTCGGAAGCGCCGTTTCAGTTGGGGGCGCTGCCGCCGCGCGGTGCGCGAAAGCGCGCTGCGGAAGGTTGAAACAGTTATCCTTCTCCTTCATCCTCCAGGGAGGCCAGCGTGCAGGCAAATTCCAGCCGCGCGGCGACTTGTTTGCCGCAGGTCACCTTGGCCTTCAGAAAAAACGCCCCGGCCAGACGTTCGATCAGCTGAACTTCGATTTCGATCGTCTCGCCGGGGCGGACAGCGCGCTTGAAACGCACGTCGTTCATGCGCGTGGCGACCGGCACGCCCGGCCTCTCGCCGAAACATCCGGAAAGCAGCAGGGCGCCGGCCTGCATGGCCGCCTCGCACAACAACACGCCCGGCGTGATCGGAAAATGCGGGTAGTGTCCTTGATAAAAGAACTCATCGGGCCGAAACGTCTTGCGGCAGACGATCCGCCGCTCGTCGCGCTCGATCACCTCATCGATGAACAGAAATGGCGCGCGATGCGGAATCGCCGCGTGAATGTCTGCCAGGTTGAAAGCGTCGTCGGTCATAAAAGCTGCCACAGTGTCACGTAGGGCGGGCACTGCGCACCCGTTCAAGCTGTCATTTTAATGCTAGCAGGTGTGCATGGAAGCCGGGGATTGTCGGCGACCTACTCGATCGGCCCGTTTTCCGCGGACGAACTGCACGACACGGCCTTTCATGCCGAGTGCATCGAGCGCGTGGTCAGCGCTTTGGCCAAGCATTGGAAGTCGCCCCAGCCGGTGACGCATCTCGGCATCGGTCATGCCAGAGTCGCACCACGGGGGAGCATGATGGCGGCAGCGGCTCAGCCGCCGAGCCGGATTTCCGCTCATTCATCAGCGCCGCAAGCCGCCCTGCCCTGGCATTGGCAATCATTGATGTCGGTCACGGCCATCTCTTGGATCCAGGCGCGAATCATCTCGATCGCCCGCTGGTCGACGAGTGAAGTCGCGAGCTGCGGCATCTGCCCAGGGCCGCGAATGCTCATCCGGTGAAGAAGCACCGAACGGTCGGGATTACCCGCCGCGACCAATTCTGCGCCTTCAATGCCGAAGCGGGCGTGCAACGGTTGGAACCCGATCAGCCGCATTTTGTCGTGGGCAGTCGAATAATGGAGGTCGATCTGAGCGTTGCCGCCACCGGCTTCCACATGGCACTGCGAGCAGTTGGCGTGCAAATAGGCTCGTGCCCGCCGGTCAAGGCGCTCTCGGTCGTCATACGGATCGGCCAGCCGTTCGTAATGGTCCGGCGAGCGCGCGAGAAGGTCGGAAGGCGCGGCCGATCGCTGTCCGCGGGACGCACTGGCTTCGGCGACCTGCTTCGCCGCATCCTCGGCCGACATTCCTGCGGCGCGAAGCCGCTGCCTTAGATGCTCTGCCGCCTCAGCTCCATAATCGACACGGAGCAGCCCCAGATGTTCGAACACACGCAACTGGTTGTCGACAACGCCCCCGTAGTCGAAGTCCCGATTCAGTTGCAGCGCAGAGAGGCCCAGCACGAAATTGGCCGCACGGCTGTGACAAACCATGCACTCGCCGCGGCTGGGAAAATGCCAAACCTGCCGCCGTTCGCCGTCCGCCGTGCGGATCAAAAATTCCTGCTCCGCTCCCTCCTGGCCAACAAGCTCCGCATCGGTCTGCTGTTCGTTCCAGCGGTAGGAATATCCGGCCCATTCCCCCTGCTGCCGCGTCAACAGACGGGTCTCGATCCAGCGCCGCGGCTCCGGCTTGCCTTCGCCTCCTCCCAGCGCGAACGACTTGACCAGCACGGTCTGCTCTGGGAGCTCCCAACTGCGGTCGAGACTAAATGGGATCCGGACGGCAACTTCATGCCCGTCCTGGTTCATCGAAGGCGGCAAGACGAGCCAGCGCTGCTTGTCAGCGCCGTCGGACCAGAGCGGCGCATTGACGTCATAGGGAATCGCGCCCGGTTGCATCACATGCCCGGCCACCGAGCGAAAGAGTCCGGTTTCACTGAGTCGCCGCGGAAAGGCCGCCTGGGTGTTTTTGTCGGCATTCGGCTGCAAGGTGTACAAGCCGCCTTGGCCGCTGCCGCGATGGTCGGCGATGAGTAATTCGCCGTCGGCGTCGAGCGCAAACGCCGTGATGGCCAGCGAAGTGTCGGCCAGTTCCTTGTGCCAGACGACATTGTCGCCGTCGCACCGCAGGCCCCAGATTTTGCCGGTGGAATAGTCGCCATAAAGATAGGCGCCTCGCAGTTCTGGCAGCTTTTTGCCATGGTAGACCACGCCGCCCGTCAGCGACCTCGCCTCCGAATGCGGGTGCTCAGCGGTGGGCGGCGTATGCGGAACGTCCGCCAATTTGCGCTGAAGATAAAAGGGATGGCTCCCCTCGAACACGCTCCAGCCATAGTTGGCCCCTCGCCGCAGCAGAAAGACGTGCTCCCACAGGTCTTGGCCATTGCTGCCGATCCAGATTTGCCCTGTGACCGGGTCGGTTGTCATCCGCCACGGATTTCGCAGTCCGAAGGCCCAGGTCTCCGGCCTTGCGCCGGCCACGTTCACGAAGGGATTGTCGGGCGGGACGGAATAGGGCCTGTCAGCCGCGGGATGGTCTACGTCGATCCGCAGCGCCTTGGCCGTCAGCCGGCTCAGGTCCTGGCCCACGACGTCCGTGTCCGAATCGGATGTGCCGTCGCCGGAGGTGATGTAGAGCATGCGATCGTGGCCAAACGCTAGCGCGGCGCCGTCGTGTCCGGCCGATGGCCATTCGATGATCGTCAAGGCCGACGCTGGGTCCAATGCATAGGGAGCCGCGCGACTGACGGTATACCTCGTGATGCGAGTCGACCGGCGGCTGCTGCCCGACTTCGTGTTCGCGCCGAGGAACACGTAGCCGTTTTGTCGAAAGTCGGGATGGAACGCGAGCGAGTACGCAAGTCCCTCGTCCATCTGCAGCAGCGTTTCCAGTTGGCCGCTGCCGGGGTCGCCTGTCGTGCGTGCGAGGCGAGTTGGCCCAAACGAGAAAGGCTGGTCGATGATCCACAAAACTTGCGTTTCTGGCGCGGTGATCACAAACACCGGAAAGGAGAGGCGGAGCTCCGGCAACACACGTTGAGCGCGGTAAGGCAGCGGCGGGTCGGGCGAACCGATCACACGCGAGGTGGCAACCGGCAGATACGACTCGATGCCATATGGCCGCAGGGTTGTTTGCTGGCTGGGGCCCTTAAAGACCAGCGCGGCGTAGTCCTCGTGGTGGTGGAAATTGGGCGGTTGCGACCGCAAGGGCGCGCAAGTCGAAAGTTCGGGGCCTTCGAAATCGACGGAGTAATCGTAGCGGCAGAGGGCAAACTTCCATGTCTCACCGCTGCAAGGGCGGCCACCCGTGCGCAAGAAATCGGTCCAAGGAATGCGGCCTTCGACGGACCACGACTTGTCCTGATCTTGCCAGCGATTCAACGTCCCGTCGAGGGACACCTTGGCTTCGATATGAAAGGCGCCGTCACCCTTGAACCGCCGATAACCGCCGCTGCCGCGCCGAGGCACGAACATATCCATGATGGCGCCGGCCGCGTTGACTTGAAACTCGTAATAGCCGGGCTTGTCGTCGGCCGGCTTGAAGAACAGTTCGAAGACGTCGTTTTCCCAGGTGGCGCCGTCGGGCTCCTTGACGTCGGCATAGAGATCAGAATCGTCCATGGCCGCGAAGAAGTATAAGTTCTCGCGGTCCCACAGCAGGCGCGCCCTGGTAGCGCTCTGGGCCGGCCTTGCCGGTTCGCCAAGCCAGGGCAAGGAAAAGCCTTTGACCTCCTGCGCCTTGCTCCACGGGACTTCGTCGGCCCTGCCGTCGACAACAATTTCGCCGTCGTTCCAACGGCATTCGAAGTCTGCTCTTCTCTCGTCCGCGAGCAACGCGGCTTCGAGCAGCGGCAAAAAACTGCACAGCGGGGTGATTAAAAACCTTGCGAGACGGTGCTTCAACGTCGTTGTCATGCCCGCGATTATACCTTGCCACGCGAGTTCTCGGCCACGAAACGATGCCGCGAATTGCCGCCCGTCGCCGCTGGTTTTTTCTCCGGCGCGGATTCGCCGGTTTTCTGCTCGGCCGCGTCGCTCTCTTGATTCGGCTCGCGAAACAGCAGTTGGGCGAAGCGGTACAAGTCGCTCTTCCACACCTTAAAATCGTGCTTGCCGCCCGGAATGACGTTGTACAAATGCGGCACTTTCTTCTCAACGAGCATGTTGTGAACGCCCTGGCTGATGCGGAACAGCCGGTCTTGGTCGCCGCAGGCCACATACAGCAGCCGCAGTTTGGCCGCCTCCGCCGTGTTCTTGATGAGTTCGGCGGGCGGCTTGGTATTGGGGGCCGACGAGAACCCGCCGACCCAGGCGAACGTGTCAAGGTGGTTGAGCCCGAAGTTGAGCGCCTGCCCGCCGCCCATCGAAAGCCCGGCCAGCGCCCGCGATTCGCGGTCGGCCTTCACCGAGTAGGTCTTTTCGATGAACGGTATGAGGTCGGTGAGAAGATCCCGCTCGAAGGCGGCGAAGGCCGGCGACTGTTGGGGAATCGGATCGCGCGCTGTCACGTCCTTCGCGGCCCGGCCGTTGGGCAGGACAACGATCATGGGCACCGCCTTTTTCTCAGCATACAGGTTATCGAGGATCACGTCGGGCGAGCCACCGCGGGCCCACTCATTCTCGTCGCCGCCGATGCCGTGCAGCAGGTATAAAACCGGATACTTTTCCGCGTCGGAATATCCCGGCGGGGTATAGACGCGTGCCTTGCGCCGAATTCCCACGGTCGTCGAGTCGTACTCGACCGTTTCCAGCTTGCCATGCTCGATTCCTTCGCGGCGCGTGTCGAAACCGTCTGGCGGCGCCGGCAAGGCTCCCGCCTTCGCTTGCGCCAATGCCGCCTCCGCCGAGCATGCCAGCACGGCGCCCAGTACGATCGCCAAGATACGTTTGCTCATGATTTAACCTCTTGAGAGTGATGGGAGTTTGATCGGAGCCGCCGAGTTGGTTTCGTGCGTATATGCACGATGCACGACTATCGCCAGGACTAGCCAACGCGTGGGTGTCTTGAACTCATCTCTTGAACCCAGCATCCCGGTTCGCTGCTGCGCGTCAGGACCTTTGTATCCAGCTAGACGCTCATTCGCCGCAGTCGCCGTAAATGCTCTCTCGGCTATCATCGGCGACATGCGGATTCGCGGCATGGCGGGCCACCCATTCGCGCCATGCCGCCGCTTTTTCTTCCGGCGTTCGCTCGGGCACCGAACGAACACCACCGCCGGCGGACTGAACGGCCAGCCACTCCGACTCCTGACGATACTCTGGCCCATCGACGCCATCCGCCACTGGCAGGCGGCCGGCTGAGACGGCACGCAGCTCAGCCGACTTCGGCGCGGCTTCCAGGCTGCACTAGGAGTCGCGACCGGCCAACTCAAGCGAACGAACAATCGCGTCAAAAACGTTCGCCCAGCGAGGCGTCTGTTCGGGCAACATCTTGCAGGTGATCAGGTAGGCCCAATCATCCAGCACGAACATGTACTGACGGTTTGTGAGGATCCACTCGCCGGCAGGCGCATCGTACGAGACACAAGCAATCGCACACGCGTCGACGTCAAACTCAAGGATGTCGTGTTCCGCGTATCCGTCGAGGTTCCGCAATGCAACGACGCTGCCGATCATATATCCATGTGATGAATCCCATTGGTTGGGTTCCTTCGTTATGAAAAAATGTGGCTGAATCTCATCTCGGCCGTTTTCAGGAGCAGCCGCGGCCAAGAGGATATCGTCGGACGGTTCCCAAATCTCCCAGTCGTCGGGAACTGCCAGTGAAATCATTTCATCGATTGAATGCCGGCGTGGCGTCCGCAGGAATTCAGCGTCCTGGTCATCGGGCGGACAAATCCGTGATATCGAAATTATGCCGATTCCATGTTTCGAGAGAAAATCAGCGAGATCCCCTTCCGCAGAAAGTGGCACGAACAAACTGCCCACCAACTCGCGATCGAGCTTTTCAAGATCGGCCCACTCGTCGCGCGGCAAGACCGCGAATTCCCAAGTATCGCTCCGCGAGTTGCCAGGTGCCGCGCGGAACTCGATGTTTTCCGGCACGATCGACTGAATTGCCGCCATGACTTCCGTGAAATCCTCCTCGTCACTTGGAGTGTATTTGACCTTGGCTTCTCGACCATTGCACGAGACGAAGCCGTTGTCCTCATTGGCCTCAAGACTGAGTTTCAGGTCGACATTCAATTTGGCAAGAGTATCGGCAATCAGCGGAAGCTCGTCAGACAGGGCCGCTTTCCAGTCAACCCTAAAAATAAACTCGCTCTCCCCGACTACGTCGCGAAACTCCGCAGGGTCAAATCCGTCATCCTTGAGCGAGCGGTCGTAACTCTTTGTCGGCTTTGTGATGCCGAACGTGGCCAAAAACTGGTGCGCGACTTCACGTGGGATACGATTACGTTTAAGAAATGGCTGCCGATGCTCAATGTCGCGGCGTCTAAATCGGAAAGGCCACATCAGTGCGCGAAGAGATAAAACACCCGCTCCAAGGAACGGCCCAATGATGGAAGATGGCCGCAGCGAAGTCGCTACCTGATCGCCAATGTACCGAGGTTAGTTCCGAAGTCAACCAAATCCATAGTCCTGCAGTCTCGGCGGTAACTGTACTCTCACTCCTTTTCGTCGCCAAACCGTCGACCACTCGCAGCTTGAGCTTCCCAGCTAGCGGGTCCGGTTCATCCCAGTGAGGACGTGTGGAGCTTCGAGCGCGCCGATGCCCTCGTCCAATGGTGCGTCGACAACCACATTGCCATTCACGGCCACACGCTCGTCTGGCATTCGCAGACGAATAACTGGTTCTTCAGCGATGGCGATAAGGCGACCGTCACCGAGCGCATGAAGAACCGCATCAGCGCTCGCCCGCTTCGCCGCAGGATCTCAAGGCCCAGTCGGATGCTTATGCGCGGTTGTTCGCGATCTTCATCAAACACAAGGACGTGGTAGAACGCGTGACTTTTTGGGGGCTCAACGACCGCCGCAGTTGGCGCTTCGGTCAGCACCCGCTTCTCTTTGACTCCAACAACCAGCGCAAGCCGGCCTACGCCGCGATCGTCGACGCGCCGCTGCATCCGAATCCTGGCGTGGCGGCACCGCCCTGATCCGCCGCATTTTGTCGTGTGATCGTGCCGCCCTCTTGCCCGCCCCGTACCGGCGCGGGATGCTGGTGGGCATGGCCAAGCCACTTGCGAAGCTTGTTGCCGTGCTAACGCCGAAACGGCGGTGGGCGCAGTTCTCGCTCGCGTCGATATTTGTCGTCGTGACCGTCTTGTGCGTGGGATTGAGTCTGCTCGTGCCGGCCATGAGGCAGCGCCGGGCCGTGACCGCTCTTGAAGCACTGGGCGGATGGGTCCGACACGCCGTGCCAGACCATGAAGGACCCGACAGCGAGCCACTGCTGGGACGCTGGCTTCCGGAGGACTATTTTGATTTTGATGAAGTTCAATCGGTTTTGTTCACTTACTCCGATGAAAACAGGGACGCTGCGCTACGCCACCTGCGAGCCCTGAGAGGGTTGCAAGAGCTTAATCTCAACCACACCCACGTCACAGATATTGGGCTGGTGCACCTGCAAGGGCTGGCGGGGCTGCGAGTGGTCTCGCTTCAATCCGCTCAATTCCCTGAAGCCGGGCTGGCTCACCTGCAAGCGCTGACGGGGCTGCGAGAGCTTGATCTTAGTTTCACCCAGGTCACGGATACTGGGTTGGCGCATCTGCAACGCCTGACGGGGCTGCGAAAGCTCTCTCTTTTTTGCACCCGCGTCACGGATGCCGGGGTGGCGCACCTCCAAGGGCTGACGGGGCTGCGAGAGCTTGATTTCGGTTTCACCCGAGTCACGGATGCCGGGCTAGCCCACCTGAAAGGCCTGACGGCGCTGCGAAAGCTTGATCTCGCTAAGGCTCAAGTCACGGACGTTGGGCTAGTTCACCTGAAAGGGCTTACCGGGCTGGAATGGCTTATACTCCATGGCACCCGAGTCACGGACTCCGGCCTCGCCCACTTGCAAGGGCTGAGGGGGCTGCGAGAGCTTAATCTCGATTTCACCCTGGTCACCGACACTGGACTAGCCCGCCTGCATGGGCTGACGAGGTTGCAGGTGTTGCGTCTCTGCGGCACCCAAGTCACGGACGCCGGGCTAGTCCACCTGCAAGCGCTGACCGAGCTGCGAGAGCTTGATCTCGGTCACACTCAAGTGACGGACGCTGGATTGGCCCACCTGCAAGCGCTGACGGGGCTGCGGAAGCTTCATCTCGCTTTCGTCCAAGTCACAGATGCCGGGCTGGCGCAACTCCGGCAGGCGTTGCCGAATCTTGAGAAGTGACATCGGCAGGAGATCGAAAAAGAAGTACAGGCGCTGGGAGCGGAGAAATGAGGCAGCGTGTCGCGCCGAACCAACCGGTTATCCGAACGATGGCGCACGCCTTGACCCTTGCTGCGTTCGGGCGACAATGACCGCTATGTCGCGACCTGTCTCGTCCAAGAACGCCGTCCTGTTCATCAGCGTCTTGCTGCTGGGCGTCGCTGTGCGGCTGTATGGGGAGGTGGCCTATACAAGCGACGACAACTTCGAGTTCAGGTTTCCGCAAGACATCGTCGCCGCAAAGACGTGGGCGACGATCTTTATGATGGCACTCGCCGGATCGCTGATGGGTGCGGCGCTCGGATCTCGTTGGAATCGCGTCACCGCAGCGTTCACGGGCCCAATCGGCGCGGCGGTGGCGACGGCCCATTACAGTTGGCTGCTGGGCGCCGTCCTTGGCGCTCCTGCCGGTTTGCTCACGGCCTGGCTTGGGCCGCGGCGTGTGGCGATCATCACGCTGGCCTGCGTGGCGGCAGTCATGGTCGGCCTGAGCAGTGGCGCCGCCGTAGGTGCCGTCTCGAGCGGCCCAGTCAAACCGGTCGCCTTCATCGCCACCCTCTTGTGCGACGGCGCCGCCGTGGCCGCGATCAGCCTACTTTTGCCGAAGTTCTTTTCTCTCAACGGCGAGGCCACCCGTCTCCAACGCATCGCAAGCCGTTTGGCCTTGCCGACGATGACCCTGTTGGCCGTAATGGCGAGCATTCCCCTTGGAATTACGCTGGAAAGCGTCGCCTGGCTGCGCCGCGTGGATGGCGATAATCACCCCAACTTGCGTCGCTTGAACGTGGGCTGTTTCACGCGTGGGCTATGTCAGTTCGAAGGGTGGAACGCATCGCCGGAATTCCGTTCGAGCGATCTTCGCAAGCTCCGGCGGTTTGACGGCATTTGGAACCTACGTTTGAACCGCGGCGACTTCGACGACGACTCGTTGGCGCTCGTCAGCGAGTGGCCAAGATTGCAGTTTCTCAATTGGAACGGTGTCGCCGATCGCCGTACTCGGCGATCGGGAGGATTGCCCTGGCTTACAGCAGTCGATCTGATTCACACGCGCGTGACCGGCGCGACGTTCGCGAAGTTGCCACCTTCTCTCACGGAGCTGTGGCTCACTGGTACCCCAGTTACCGACGAGTCGTTAAAGCACCTCAGCCATCTATCTGCACTCGAGTCGCTGCACCTTGGTGAAACGGGCATTCGCGACGCCGGGGTTGCAAACCTTGTCGGTTTATCTGCTTTGCGAAACCTCGATTTGAGCGGCACCAAGGTGACCGACGCTGCCCTAGCGTCGCTCGCCCGGAACAACCGGTCGCTTGCGAACCTCGAGCTAAAAGCTACATCAATTACGGGCGCGGGGCTCGCGCATCTCGCCGATTTGCCGACGTTAATTATCCTCGACGTCGAAGGCTGTCGTCTGATCGACGACGACGCGATCCAGGCACTGGCCCGTTCCCCATCGCTGGGATTAGTCCGATTAAGCGGTACCCATATAACGCGGGCAGGCGCCACACGGCTTAGCGCAGCAATGCCCCGGTGCGTGATCGAGTGCAGCAACGACCAATTGCGACGAGATTGATGCGCGAGGCCGACGCCGAACCGCAACGGCGCGAAGCGCTACTGCGCGTTTGGCAGCGGCTCGAGGTCGAAATGGTCGCGCCCGCCTTCCGCTAAAGCGATGCCGCACGGCTAATCCGGATTGTTGCTCTAGCCGCGGCCGAAAGCGGTGGCATCGACCGCGTTAAATTGGTACATCCGCGTGTGGGACCGAAGCGCACCGGTTATAGTGGCCTGAATGTCAAAAGCGCCTCGAAGACATGGCGGGCCGAGAAAAACCCGATCGTACACGGTCGACGGCAGGGACTACCTTGTATCAATTTCCGATATTGGGATTGACCAAGAGGGGAACGTGCCTTTGCGAATTTCCCTCCGAGCGCAGTTTGGGCGTCGGTCGGTTTGCCTTGTACGCGGATTGACGAACCGATCATTTTGGCATGACTATCCTGAAATTAAGAAGATGCGAGAAACGGCCATTCAGATAACGCCGGAGATTGTGTGCGGCCTGATTCGTCTTGCTCATCGAGAAGGCTGGGATCCACACGCGTCGAACTCGAATTTTGAGCTGCCAGCAGATCGAGAAGTCATTCAAACACTTGCCGCGGAGGCGGCTGCCTTCATCCCGTCGACAGGCCAGAGGGCGCGGGTTGAGTAAGGGATCGCTCGCTGCCGCCTCGACGAGCATCCCGAGACAATTGTGCGTCATTCAAAACAAGTTGATGGCCATCCTGACCCTGCGTGAAGTCAGTCTTGATTTCGGCGGACCGCCGCTCCTCGATCGTGTCGACTGGACCGTCGATGGCGGTGAACGCGTCTGCCTGTTGGGCCGGAACGGCGAAGGTAAAAGCACGCTGCTCAAGCTGATCGACGGAGAGCTTTTACCCGATGGCGGCGAGATCGTTCGACAGCAAGGGCTCCGCGTGGCGCGGCTGCCGCAAGAGGTGCCCCAAGAAGTATCACAGCGCACGGGCGGCTCGATCTTCGATGAAGTCGCCGCCAGCCTGTGCGCGGCTGGACACGAGTTGCAGGGCGCCGAACACCGCGTCGAGGCTGTCCTCTCACGCATGGAGCTGCCGCGCGACGCCCTCTTTTCGTCGCTTTCCGCGGGCATGAAACGCCGAGTCTTGCTGGCGAAGGCCATTGTCGGCGAGCCCGATATCCTACTGCTCGACGAGCCGACCAACCATCTCGACGTCGAATCCATTTGCTGGCTGGAGGACTTTTTGCTCCGTTTCAGTGGGACGTTGATTTTTGTGACACACGACCGGGCCTTGCTCGAAGGGCTGGCCACGCGCATTGTCGAGCTCGATCGCGGGCGGCTGTTCGATTGGCGCTGCGATTACCCGACGTTTCTTGAGCGGAAAGAAGCGGCGCTCGCCGCCGAGGCTCGACAGAATGAGTTGTTCGACAAGCGACTCGCGCAGGAAGAAGTCTGGATTCGAAAAGGAATCGAGGCTCGCCGCACCCGCAATGAGGGCCGCGTGCGGGCGCTGAAGGCGATGCGCGAAGAACGGCGGCGACGGCGAGACGTGCAGGGCGTGGCGCGAATCGAGGCCCAGCAAGCCGAAGCGTCCGGGCGATTGGTGATCGAGGCCAAGGACGTGAGCTTCGCTTACGGCGAGCGTCTGGTCATTCAGGAGCTGACCACCTCGATCATGCGCGGCGATAAGGTGGGCATCATCGGACCCAACGGCTCGGGCAAGACTACACTGTTACGGCTGTTGTTGGGTGAGTTGCCGCCGCGCCAGGGCACGGTGCGTCATGGCACACGGCTTGAAGTCGCTTACTTCGACCAGTTGAAGGCCACGCTGGACGAAGAGCGGACCGTTCAAGAGAACGTCACCGATTACGAGACGATCACCGTCAACGGGCAGTCGCGGCATATTCTCGGTTACCTGCAAGACTTTCTGTTTTCGCCCGAGCGGTCGCGGACCCTGGTCAAGTTTCTGTCGGGCGGCGAACGCAGCCGGCTGCTGCTGGCACGGCTGTTCACCAAGCCGTCGAATGTGCTGGTGTTCGACGAGCCGACCAACGACCTGGATATCGAAACCTTGGAACTCTTGGAAAGCCTGCTGGCAGAGTATCAGGGCACGGTGCTGCTGGTGAGCCATGATCGAGCGTTCTTGAACGACGTGGTGACGAGCACGTTGGCAATCGAGGCGGGCGGGGCCGTTCGAGAGTATGCCGGCGGCTACGACGACTATCTGCTACAGCGGCCGCCGCCGATGCGGTCGGCGCCACTACGCTCGCCGGCGCCGGCGGCAAGCAAGGCGGCGAGATCGCAACCGGGGCGTCCGCCGAAGCTGACGCATAAGGAAAAGCAGGAGCTCGCGGCGCTGCCGCGGCGAATCGAGGTTTTGGAGGCGCAGCGGCGCGATTTGCACGAGGCGATGTCGAATCCGGCGTTTTATCAGCGCCCTGGCACGGAGATCGCCCATGACAACGCCAAGCTCTCCGCGCTGGAGCAGGAACTGGTCGCAGCCTACGACCGCTGGGAGGCGCTCGATGCGCTGGCCGATTAGCCGGCACGCTGCGGCACGGATCTGAGGTTAAACAGCTGCCCCAAAGCCGGTCGATCATGCCAGGGTTTCCGGAGAGCTGTTGCCAGACGTGCTCTCCTCCCAGCTTGTCAGATGTTTGCCGATAACGCCGCCAAGCATGCCTCTCGACGCATTGCCGAATTCGCCGCGCGCGGCGATACTCGAAGCATGGCCGACTCGTCACCGGAACTTGCCGACGCCCCGCCCGAGGCCGATCTCACCGGCCGCCGGCTGGGCGGTTTTCGATTGCTACGGCGAATCGGCCGCGGTGCGATGGCCGAGGTTTATCTGGCCGATCAAGAGTCGCTCGGCCGGCAGGTGGCCGTCAAGGTGCTCAAAAGCCAGCGGGCCGCCGATGAAAGCTATGTGCGGCGCTTTCACAACGAAGCCCGCGCCGCCGCCTCGCTGGTGCATGCCAACATCGTGCAAATCTATGAAGTCGGCAGCGCCGACGGCATCCATTACATCGCCCAGGAATATGTGGCCGGCAAAAACCTGCAAGAGGTGATGACCCGCTCCGGCCCGCCCGTGCTCTCACAGGCCGTCGATATTTTGCGGCAGGTGGCCGCGGCGCTGGCCAAAGCATCGGCCGCCGGCATCGTCCATCGCGATATCAAGCCCGAAAACATCATGCTGGCCCGGACCGGCGAAGTGAAAGTGGCCGACTTCGGCCTGGCTCGCGTCACCGATGGCGACGGTTCGCTGAACGCTACCCGAGTGGGCATGACCATGGGCACGCCGCTCTACATGAGTCCCGAACAGATCGAAGGCCGCCCGCTCGATCCGCGCAGCGACATCTATTCGCTGGGAGTCACTTGCTATCAGATGCTGGCCGGCGCGGCGCCCTTCCAGGGCGAAACGGCGCTGAGCGTGGCCATGCAGCACGTGCGCTCGCAGCCGGCCAGGCTCGAGCAGCTTCGGCCCGATCTGCCGCCGGCACTGTGCCGCATCGTGCATCGGATGTTGGCCAAAGACCCTGCTGAGCGATACGCCCAGGCGCGCGACATTCTGACGGACCTGCGCCACGCCGGGCTGCCCGCAGCCGACACCGAGCCTGCCGCGCTCGATGAGTCGCTGGCCTCCTCTGCGATCGGCGACGTGGCGGCGAGCGAGCGGCTTACTTCGGCCATGCGTGCCGCGGCCCGCGGCGCGAGTTGCCGCCGGCGACGACGGGCCGCCTGGCTCGCCGCCGGCTCGGCCGCCATGTTGCTGGGCGGCTGGCTCGGCTGGAGCACGCGAGCGCCGTTCCTGCTGGGCGGTGCCGACCTGCCCAAGGTCACCAGGCAAAGTTCGCCGCAGGAGCAGCTTTATTTCGCCAAGGCCACCGGCAGCGAAGCGTGGCTCAAAAGCGTCGCACGTTTTTTTCCCGACGCGGAATATGAGATTCGCCTGGCCGAGGAAGAACTGGCGAGGCGCTATCTCTATCAAGGCCGTTGGGACGAAGCCGAGCGGCTGTTCGATGCGTTTGCCGGCTCCGACGATCTCGACACGCGGGCCTTTGGCTTGGCGGGCCAAAGCATTTTGATCTCGCGGCGCGGTGAATTCCAGCGGTCGGCTCAGTTGCTGGCCGAGCTTTGGCCGATGCGTGAGCGGCTCGATTGGCATATGTTGCGGCTCTTGCGCGCCACGTTGCAAGCCGACTGGCGAGCCAGCCAACAGAAAGCCGGTCGGCAGGAGGACGAAACCGTTCGACGCTGGCTCGACGAAGAGTTTGGCATCGACGACTCCGGCGACGGTTGACAGCCCGCCCAGCGTCGGGCAAATTACGGTTCTCGCCCGCATCGTCTAGTGGCCTAGGACGCTGGGTTCTCAGCCCAGTAACCGGGGTTCAAATCCCCGTGCGGGTAGTACCGTCCATCACGGCACGTCGGTTGGCAAACCACAGGCTGCGGCGCTAGCCGGGTGACGGCGACAACGCCCCTATTTTCCGATACAAAACCGGCTGAAGATGCGGTCGAGCACGTCGTCGGTGTATACGGCGCCGACCACCTGCCCCAGCGCGTCGAGCGCCAGCCGCAACTCGGCCGCCACCAGTTCTTCGCCCTGCCGCGAAACGGCCAACTGGCGGGCGTGTGCCAAAGCCGCCGCGGCCTGGCGCAGACTGTCGCGGCAGCGGGCCGCCGTGCCGGTTGACGCATGGGCGGAATCTTCAGCCACGGCAATCTCTCGCAACCGCGCACGCAACCGCTCGAGACCCACGCCCGAAATGCTGCTGGTTTCGATGGCATCGGCTGCATCGACCGGGAGTTCGACACGGGGGGAAGCGCCGATCTGCGGTTGGTCGAGTTTGGTGAGCACCACGATACGTGGGCACAAACTCGTCTTTCGCTCGGCGGAAGGACGCGCTTCCACGGGGAGCGAGTGTGTGTCACCGTTGGCAGGCCGGCTGAGGGCGAATTGTTCCCAGGCGTTCAAGGGCCGCGTTGCATCGAGGCAAAGAATTTCGATGTCGGCGCGGTCTCGGACAACCGCGGCGGCTTGTTGCGCGGCGGAATCGATCGCCGCGCCGGCGCCGGTCACCAGGGCCGGGGCTACCGCGGTTGCGGCATCGCCGAGACCGGCCACCAGGGCCGGGATTGCTGGCGTTGGTTGCGAGATCAGGCCGGCGGTATCGATCAGTTCGCACACAACGCCGTCAAGATCGAGCCAGGCGCGCAGATAATCGCGCGTGGTGCCGGCCTGCGGCGAGACGAGCGCGGTCTGCCCGGTCAAGGCGTTGTAGAGCGACGTTTTGCCGACATTCGCCGCGCCGATGAGGACCGCGCGGATGGCGTCGCGGGTTTCGGCCCGCGACTCCATTTGGGCGGCAAGCCGGTCGATCTCGCTCTGCGCGGCCTGCAACTGGCCGGTGAGGTCGGCAAGCGAGATGAACTCAATGTTTTCGTCGACAAAATCGAGCCCGGCTTCCAGATGGGCGAGCGAATCAAGCAGTTCATCGCGCAGCCGGGTCAAGGGCGCGGCCAGGCCGCCGGCAAGCTGAGCCAGCGCGGCGGCAAGCTGCTGCGGCCCGCGCGCATCGATGACGCCCAGCACGGCTTCGGCTTGCGTCAGGTCGAGCCGGCCGGCCAGAAACGCCCGCAGCGTAAACTCGCCGGGCCGCGCGGGCCGCGCCCCGGCCTGGCACACCCCATCAACCACCGCGTGCAGCAGCGGGGGCGAGCCGAGCGTGTGCAGTTCGGCGGTCGGCTGCCGCGTGTAGCTGCGCGACGAAGGCCACAGATGCAGCCGGCAAGGCAGGGGCGAGAAAACGCCGCGCAGGGTTAAACGCCCGGCAATCGCGGTCGGCAGGCAGATTTCCTCTAAGTCGCACGGTACGTCGGCGGAAAACAAACCTTCAATGATGGCCAGCATGTTCGGCCCGCTGACGCGCACCATTCCCCGCGCCGCCCCGCCGGGCGGCGAAGCGATGGCGACAATTGTTTCGTCGAGGTCGAACATGCTGCGGGCCGGAGTGCGTCAACCCATTTTATCGCCAGCGTAAGCGTCTCGCCACGCTTACCGCCACGGTGCGGTCCAGCTCGGTGTCGCGCGCCATCCAGACGGCGCCGAACTGCCCCACGCCCAGCCGATCGATCAACTCGAAATGCCCCAGAGTACGCGCTTGTTCGCCGTGATAGCTGGCGGTGTGGTCGCCCAGCAAACTGAAATGGCTGCCGCACGACGGGCAGTCGATGTCTTCCAACGCGGCGTTCTCAAGCAGCTCGACCGGCTGATGGCAATGAGGACAGCGAATGTTCATGGAACGCCTTTCTTGCGGAGAATGGGCGCCATCAGCCGCCGCAGATTGCCGCCCAAAATCAGGTTCTTGTCGGACTCGGAGATTTCAGCGCCCAGCACTTTGCCAACTTGGCTGGCGAAGCTGCGCCCGCCGACGTCGCTGCCATACAGCACTCGCTCGGCGCCCAGTTCGCGCACGGCCATTTCGACGAAGCCCGCGGTGGGATCGGACCCGGCCAGGTCAACCAGGATCTGTTTCATCGGGCGGACCGCGCGAATGCCGAGTTCCCACGTGCCGCCGGTGTGGCCGCAGATCAGCGGCACGCCCGGATGACGCCCGGCCAACGCCACCAGGTCTTGCGGAGTCGATTCGCCCGGCAGGTTGCCGCCGTCGGTCTTGAGCCAGGTATGTTGGAAGATGACGGCCTTGAGTTCCGCCGCGCGGCGGATGAGGGGGTCAAGCTGCGGATCGCTGCACCGCCGGGCCACCCAGAGCTTGATGCCGACCATCGGCCCGTCGCGCACGAAGCGATCGACCTCGCGCACGCTGGCCTCAACATGCTCGCCGCTCACGTAACAAAAACCGAACGCGCGGTCGTGCCAATGTTCGAGCGCTTCGAGCACCTGGTCGTTCTCTTCGCGCAGCCGCTCGGGCGAGGGATGCTGGGTGAGCGGCCAGCCCATGAACACGCAGGCTCGCTCGATGCCCATGCGATCGGCGTAGCGCATCAGCTCGGCCATTCGCTCGGCCGGCGTGCGGCCCGGGCTGGCCGACAGGTGACAGTGCAGGTCCCAGATGCGTGGCATGGGTAGGGATAGGGATAGGGAATAGGGAATAGGGAATAGCAGATATTGGTCGGTACGAGCCTGTAGGGTGGGCCGAGCGGAGCGAGTCCCACCTTCCGCCGCATAGAACGTTGAATGGCCGCGCCAAGCGAACAGTGGGATTCGCTCCGGCCGGCCCTATGGCCCTTAATCAATCGCCTGCCTTTGCAGTTCTTCCGGTGACGCTGGACTCCCAGTTTCCACAGCGTCACCCCTGGCGGCTTCCTTACCGTCAATGAAATATGTATGGACAAGTTGCGTGTCCATCTCTGGGTCGAAAGTGAACGTGACGTACTTCGCGTCGTCCGCAGCAAACCGGGCGGTAACTTTTGAACGGCCGATTTCGTCGCCTGCTTCGTTTTGCGCTTTCGCCGTTAGACTGAGGTTCACCGGTTTACTAGCGATGAGGTAGACGGTGATGGCTTTCTTTTGCCCGCGGTCGAGCGCAGCGCTCTTGGAAACCGTCTTGCGAATGCCTAAATCGGTCAACGTGTCGGAAATTTCGACCGATACTTCCATTTGCTTATCAATGCCTTTGCCAACGCCGCTGGCGAAGTCCGTAAATGTCTCGCCCATTTTCTGACCCGCTTTTTTCGCGCCGCCGCCCTCGCCGCATCCCAAAGCGAAAGCGATTCCCGCGATGATAAATATGCCGGCTTTTGCCATTCGTTGCGTTCTCCCTCTGAGATTTCCAAAGAGCCACTGCGTGCGGTAAGTGCTCCGCCGTAGGCCGTCCTGATGGTTTTCGCTCAACGACCGGAAATATTGAACGAAATAACAGGTGGGATTCGCTCCGCTCGGCCCGCCCTACAAGTCTACTTCCCCAACAGATACTCCAGCAAATCGGCCATCTCTTGATGATTGATTTTCTTCTCCAGACCCTCGGGCATCAAGGAGTGCCCGGTGCTCGACATTTCGTCGATGTTGCGGCGGAGAATCGTCTCGTCGATGCGCTCCGCCCGGCGCAGCGTGACGCTGGTGGCGGTTTCGTCGGCGATGATGCCCGCGATCACCCGCCCGTCGTCGAGCGCCACCACGTACTCTTGAAAATTGGGAGCCACCTCGCGATTGGGATCGAGAACGTGCGTCAGCACTTCCTCGCGCGTGCGATGCTTGATGGTGAGCAAGCTGGGTCCGACGTCGTGCCCGCTTTCGCCCAGCCGATGGCACGTTTGGCACTCGCGCTGAAACACGCGCTGGCCGCGCGGACGGTCGCCGAGCAGACTGAGAGCCGATCGGTAATCGTCCAGCACCTGCCGCCGAGGAGTCGGCGCGTCTTGCGACAGCAAAGCCGCGGCCCGCCGGCGTAGGTTTGGATCGGCGTGTTCGAGCAGCAGCTTTCGCCGGGCGGCGGGAATGTCTGCCGCGTTGAGGCGCCGATCTTCCAAGGCATCGAGCAAAGCCGCCAGTCGTTCGCGGCGGGCCAAGAGCGCGATGATGATTTCACCACGCACGCCGGGCGTCAGCGCGGCATAATTCCGCAGCAGCAACACGGCGACCGCCGGCTCGCTGTAGCCCGACAATATGCGCACGGCCTGGCGTTGAACCTCTTGTGGCTCGCGCGGCGAAAGCAAACCGGCCAGCGAGGGCGATGCCTGGCCGTAGCCGGAGATAGCTAGCAGGTCGATGGCCTGCAAGCGGCGATCGAGCGGAGCTTCGCCGTCGGCCAGCAGCGCCTGTGCGCGTTCGGTCTGCCGCGCAATGAGCCGGGCAGTGGGCGAACCGGCGGCAATCAGATCGCTTGCCAAGAGGCCGCCCGATTTCAGAGCGCCGGCCCGTCTCAGCCCTGCTGCCAAACCGATGAGCAGACCGGCCTGCGCATCGGCGTCGCCCTGTTCGTCAACCGCGGCGATAGCCCGAAGCGCCTCGGCCAGCTCAGCCGCACGATGGCGGGCGCCGATGATCGCGGCCAGGTCTTGCAAAAGCCTGGCCGCTTCGGCGCCCGCAACGAACTGCCGATCGGCCAACAGATGTGCCAGCAATGCCGGGGCCGCTTCGCTGACCGAGCTAAGCACCGCGGTGCGGACCCACGCATCGGTCGCGTCGCGCCGGGCGATGCCAGCCAGCGCCGCAAGCGCATCGCCACGCAGGCGGCTGTTCGGCTGCTCCGCACCCGCCGGCGCGCCAAGCAATTCTCCCAAGCTAAACGCCACTTGAAAGCGCACGCGAACGGCCTCATCGGCAGCCAGCGCCATCACGTGCTCGGCAAGTTCCTGCGACGCGGTCAACCGCCGTTCAGCCAGCCGCACCGCATGCTCGCGCATGCACGGCGACTTGTCTCTCAAAGCCAGCAACAAATCGCCCTCGCTCAGCGCTTCCAATCCTTCGAGCGACCAAAGGGCGTGCAGCCGCGCCAGCGGATGGCGGCTTTCGGCCAGCAGCCTGCGCAGCGGAGCCACCGCCGCCGGACTTTGCCGCTCGAACAACAGCCGGTGCGCCGTCTCGCGCCACCAGGCGTTGGGGTTTTCGAGTTGAGCGACCAGTTCGGCGACGCTAGCTTCGCCCAGTCGCGGCGGGGCGGGCGGCGGTCCAAAGCCCGGCGGAGCCAGCCGATAAATCCGTCCGCGATCGCGACCGCTTTCCAGATCGAGTTGGGCCTTGATGTCGTCGGGAATCGACCAGGGATGCTCGATCGTCTCGCGATACATGTCGAGCACGTGCAGCGTGCCGTCGGGCGCGTTTACATAATTGACCGGGCGAAACCAATTGTCGGTCGAACGCACGAACTCGGTCTTTGCATCGCCCCGCTCGGCGCGGAACGTGACGCCGTCGGGCGAAAGCACTTGCCGATGCACCAGGTTGCCGGCCACCTCGCCCAGAAAGGCGTTGCCATAATACCTGGCCGGGTAAGCCGCGCCCCGATAGATGGTGATGCCGCTGGAAGAGGTGAAATAGCCTTCGGCCGCGGTCTCGCTGCGGGGCGTGGCGGGATTGGCTTCGGCGATGAGGCGCGCGGCCCGGACCGCCCGCCACGCTTCGGGCGGACTGATGCGATACACCGGCAGCGTGTCGCCCGCCGCCGCGGCATCGTGTACCGCCGCCGCCACCGACAGATAGGGATTGCGAGCCAGGTAGCGGGCGGGCAGCACCACGTGCTGCACCGGATTGCGGATGTTGCACACAAACCGGTTGCCCCAGTCGTCAAACGTATTGCCGAACCTCGCCCCGCCCGACAGCAACTCGAAGCTCTCATCGCGCGGATCGAAGCGAAAATCGTTGCGGCCCAGCGTCCACACTCGGGCGTCGGGCCGCTCGGCCGGGCGAATCTGCCCGCCATTGCTCGAACCCGCTCCATAGATACGATGGTCGAGTCCCCAGGCCAGGTTGTTCATTACCGCCTGCACATTGAATTTGCGAAAGCCGCTGAAGATTTTCCGCCGCACATCAGCACGGTGATCGCCATCGGTATCTTTGAGATACCACACGTCGGGCGTGGCGGCCACAAACAAGCCGCCCTTCCACAGCGCCAGGCCGGTGGGCCACGAAAGCTCGTCGGCAAAGACGGTGCCGCGATCAAAATCGCCGTCGCCATCGGTGTCTTCCAGCACGCGCACGCGGCCCAGCGGCAGGTCGCTGGTGCGCTCGACGAACGGCTGATCGCTCGACTTATCCGTATACGGATAGTCCAACATTTCGGCGACGTAGGCCAGGCCATTTTCGTCATAAACCATCGTCACCGGATCGGTCACCAGCGGCTCGGCGGCCAGCAGTTCCATGCGGAAACCGTCGAGCGTTTCGAAGGTTTTGAGCGCCTCGGCCGGTCCTCGCGGCGGAACGCGGGGCAGGCGTTCTTCTTCTGCCAGCACATTCGCAAAGTGGCAAAGCGCCACCGCGACGAACATCACGAGGCCTAAACGAACCGATCGGTTTTGGTCCTCAAGAGCGCTGGTGACCGGTCCGACGTCTGTAGGGAACGCCCTCTGTGGCGTTCCGTGCTCCGCGGCGCGAGGCCGAATCGAATGCTGCCCGCTGGATCTCGGCAATCCATATGTGGTGGAAACCATGAAAAATGCCCGCCTCGACGCGAGTCCAGTCGTGCACCATGCCTTTTCTCGAGAATCGCCGAACAGCATCCATTCTAACATACCAACTTTCCGCGTTGACCCGAAATGCCTTTTTGCCGTATCCTGCCGCCGCCATGCGGATCATCGATCGCTATTTGCTGCGGCAGTTCGTGCAGGTGTTTTTCATCTGCTTTGTCAGCCTCGATGGGCTGTATGTGGTGATCGACGCCTTCAGCAATCTCGACGAATTTCTGCGCTATAGCGAAAAAGACGGCAGCCTGTTCGGCCTGATGGCCGAGTTCTACGGCTACCGCTCGATCTTCATGTTCGAGCGGATGAGCAGCATGCTGACCATGATCACCGGCATGTTCACCGTCACCTGGATTCAGCGGCACAACGAACTGACGGCCCTGACGGCCGCCGGCGTCTCGCGGACGCGCGTCATCATGCCCATCGTGGCCGCCGCCATCGCCATCAGCCTGGGCACCTGCCTGGGCCGCGAGCTGATCATTCCTCAGCTTGCGAAGAAGCTCGATCGCGATCCGAAAAACCTGGGCGGCGAGGCCGGGCAAGAACTCAAGCCGCGGTTCGACAATGAGACCGGCATCCTGATGCAGGGCGTTTACACCTTTGCCAACGAGCAGCGCATCCAGCAGCCGAGCTTCGTGCTGCCTGAAACGCTCGACCAATATGGCAAGCAGCTTGGCGCCGAAAACGCTTATTATCGTCCGCCCGAGGGCGACCGCCCCGGCGGCTACCTGTTCAAAAAAGTGCTGCGGCCCAGCCAGCTTACGGAAAAGCCCTCGCTCAAGCTCGACGGGCGGGCCGTCGTGATGACGCCGCACGACGCCCCCTGGCTGCAAAGCGACGAGTGCTTTGTGATCAGCAATATCAATTTCGATCAACTGACCGGCGGGCGAAGCTGGCGGCAATTCTCTTCGACGGCCCAACTGATTGCCGGGCTGTCGAACCCCAGCCTTGGCCTGGCGGGCGAATATGGGGCCGACGTGCGGGTGGCCATTCACGCCCGGGTCGTCCAGCCGCTGCTGGACCTGACGCTGCTGTTTCTCGGCCTGCCGCTGGTGCTGAGCGGCGCCAACCGCAATGTTTTTGTGGCCATCGGGCTTTGCGGAATCGTCTGCACGGCGTTTATGATGGTAGTGCTGGGCTGCCAGTACCTGGGCGAAATCTCGCTGCTCGAACCGGCCCTGGCCGCTTGGGCGCCGCTGATGATTTTTGTGCCGGTCGCCGTCGGGCTGTTCGATCGAATCGAGTAGTAATGATTCCCTGGGTCGACGGACTCACCATCGGAGAGGTACTTCGCCGCACCGCCGCCGAGCACGGCGAGCACGATGCGCTCGTTTTTCCGCAGAGCGGCCTGAAGCTGAACTACCGCGATTTCGACCGCCGAGTCGACGAGGCCGCGCGGGGCTTATTGGCGCTGGGCATCGGTCGGGGAGACCATGTCGCGCTGTGGGCCACCAACGTGCCGGAATGGGTGATCTTGCAATTCGCCACTGCCCGCATCGGCGCCGTGCTGGTCACCGTCAATCCGGCCTATCGACCGTTCGAGCTGCGCTATGTGCTGGAGCAAAGCGACGCGGTGGCGTTGTTTCTGGTCGACCGGTTCAAAAGCTCCGACTACTTCGCGATGCTGGCCGACGTTTGCCCCGAGTTGGCGCGCTCGGAGCCGGGCCATTTGCAGTCGTGCGAATTTCCCAAATTGCGGTGGATCGTTTCCTTGAAGGGCCAGCCGCCCGCCGGAGCGATCTCGTTCAGCGAAATGTGCCGCCGCGGCAGGTCGTCGTCGGTGCCCGGGCCGGCCGACTGCCAGGCTGCCCTGGCCGCCACAGACGCCATCAACATTCAATACACGTCGGGCACCACCGGCTTTCCCAAGGCCGCCATGCTCGCCCACCGCAATCTCTTGCTGAACGCCTATTATGTGGGCGACTGCCAGCGGTTCGGGCCGGACGACCGCATTTGCATTCCAGTGCCGTTTTATCATTGCTTCGGCTGTGTGCTGGGCACCATCTGCGCCGCGGTGTACGGCGCGGCCATGATTGTGCCGGCCGAATCCTTTCACCCCTTGGCCACGCTCGATGCGATCGAACGCGAGCGGGCGACCGCCATCTATGGCGTACCCACCATGTTCATCGCCCAGTTGCAGCACGAAAGCTTTGCCGGCCGCGATCTGTCTTCGCTGCGAACCGGCATCATGTCGGGCAGCCCCTGCCCGATCGAGGTGATGAAGGAGGTGGTCGATCGCATGGGGGTGCGCGAGATCACCATCGCCTATGGCCAGACCGAGGCCTCTCCGGTGATCACGCAGACGCGTTGCGACGATCCGCTGCAATTGCGGGTCGAGACCGTGGGCCGTCCGCTGCCGGGGCTGGAGGTGAGCATCATCGAGGCTGGCACGGGCACAACGCTGGGCGACAACCAGCCGGGCGAACTTTGCATGCGCGGCCATGCCGTGATGCTCGGCTATTACAAAAACCCCGCGGCAACCGCCGCCGCCATCACGCCCGACGGCTGGCTGCACACCGGCGACGTGGCGGTGCGGCAGCCGAACGGGTGCTACCGCATCACCGGGCGGATCAAAGACATGGTCATCCGCGGCGGCGAAAACGTGTATCCTCGCGAGGTGGAGGAATTCCTATTCACCCATCCGGCGGTCGAGCAGGCGGCGGTGTTCGGCGTGCCCGACCTGAAATTCGTCGAAGAACTGTGCGCCTGGATCAAGCTCAAGGCGGGGGCGTCGGTCAGCGAAGACGAGCTGCGCAGCTATTGCCGCGCGCGGCTGGCGCATTACAAGGTGCCGCGGTACATTCGGTTGGTGAGCGAGTTCCCCCAGACCGTGACCGGCAAAATTCAGAAATTTAAGATGCGTGAGGCGATGATTGCCGAGCTTGGCCTGCGTGAGCACGAAACGGCGTGATGTAGCGGTGGCCACCGCGGCCGAATTTCGTCGCCACGCGCGTCTGATACTCGGCGACGAGGGGTGGCGACATGGCTCGGCTTAGCGCATATGCGACGACTTCCTGCTCCTGTGTGGGCAATGCATGGAAATCAGTTAGCACGCCCGTTCAAGCCTGAAGCCTGTTCCCGTTGTTGGTTCGTGTCTGATTTTCCCGCAAGGGCATAGCGCCAGCCGTTGCCGTGCTTGGTCGCCTTAATGTCGTGTCCCCTGGCCCTTAAGGCGGTAACACAACGTGAGATCGTCGGGATCGACACGCCGATTTCATCGGCCAGCATCGGCGTGGCATAGCGGCCGGTGCGGATCAGGCTGAGAACGCGGTCGAGGCGGCGTTCAATTTCAAGCGACTGCTGATAGACCATCGGGGCGTGCCTCCTTGGCAGCCGTTTCTCTCTTGCAGTGATAGAGATGTCAAGCGGTCGTGCCTTTGGGCGGTTCAGCCCTCACGGGCTCCCGCCGAGCGACAAGCGGCAGCGGGACGGCAGAAACTTCTCGCGAAGCGAGGCAGTCAAGGTCCTGCCGGCCTGCCCGCGGGTGCCGGGGCAGCGCGCAGGCGAGCCGCGTCGCGGCATATCGCCCAAGAACCCGCGGAAACCGACCAAGCCAGTTCTCGGGGACACTGCGGAGAGAGGACCTCAGGGAAGGGGGAATAGGGGATAGGGGATAGGGGATAGGGAACGGGGCTTACTGAAGGGGCCGGGAGTTGAGGCGACGGTGGCGCGGTCGGCGGGCGAAGCGAAAGGACTAAAAACCCGCCGAAAACCCACCAAGCCAGTTTTCGGGGACACTACGGAGAGAGGCCGACAAAGAAGAGAGGCCAGAGGCCGGCAACCAAAACAACCCGCTGGCACTGACTGTCGACGGGTTGCAGGGAGTGGGCGATACAGGGCTCGAACCTGTGACCCCCAGCTTGTCGAGCTGGTGCTCTAGCCAACTGAGCTAATCGCCCGGAAGAAAAAACCGGAACAAACAATCTGACGCGCGAGGCGCCGGGCGTCAAGAGGGCGGAGGGACCCGGTCTTCGTCTTCGATTGATCATAAGTGCCTATCCCAGCACCGCAGGGCGGGACCCCTACACCGCCATGCCGGTGCTGGGATAGCACTATGACGCCCTGAAGCGATCGGCGGCTGGCGAGCGGTGCGGAAGGCTGGCGGGTCGGCCCGCCGACTGTTAATTTGGCGTAGGGACACCTGTTGCGGCAGACATCGAGCTTATGGACCCGAACCCCTACCAATCACCCACGCCCGACCCCGCCGAAGACGACGGGCGGGTGCGCTCGTTCCGGTTGTCGCGTGAATTCAAGTACGCCGCCGAATATCGCCCGGCCCTGTTGATCGGCGTGGGCTGGCAAGTGGTGTTGTTCATCCTCACGCTGCTGCTGCTCGACGGCGGGCGGATTCATTCGGCGTATTGGCTGGCGCTGTTGGTTCAATGGGTCGTCACCGGGTTCATTCTCACGCTGACTCCGCAGTCGCCTTCGGCCCGCGGGCTGACGTTTATTCGCTATGGCATTCTGTTGTTAACCGTAATCGCGATCGTGATCGCGCCCTACTTGCCACCGCCGTTGGTTCCCCGTGATGACGTCCGCTGAAAGCTCGCCGGTGGGGCGCGTGGCGGTGGTCGGCGGCGGCGTCGCGGGGCTGGCGGCGGCCCATCGGCTTGGTGAAATCGCGCCGTCGCTGCAGGTCAATTTGTTCGAGGCAGGCGACCGATTGGGCGGGGCCTTGCACACCCAGCATCATGCCGGTTACTTGCTCGAACTCGGCGCCGACAATTTCATTACCAATGTGCCCTGGGGCATCGAACTGTGCCGGCGGCTGGGTATCGACGAGCAGTTGCTGCCGACGCGCCTGTCGCAACGACGGGCGATGGTGGTCCGGCGGCGCAAGTTGGTTCCGGTGCCGGCCGGGTTTCATTTGCTCCAGCCGACCCGCCTGGCGTCCATCGTGCGATCGCCGCTGTTAAGCTGGGCGGGCAAGTTGCGCATGCTGGCCGAAGCGTTGATTCCTCGCGCGCGGGGAACCGCCGACGAGAGCCTGGCTTCGTTTGCCCGGCGTCGCTTGGGCCGCGAAGCCTTCGAGCGGTTGGTGCAGCCGCTGGCGGCGGGAATTTACACGGCCGACGCTGAAAGACTGAGCATGCAGGCCGCCTTGCCGCGGTTTCTGGAGATGGAGCGGCAATTTGGCGGGCTGATCCGGGCGGGACGGCAAGGCAACAGCGATGCTCCGGATTCCAGCGGCGCACGGTATGGCATGTTTGTCGCGCCGCGCGGCGGCATGGCGAGCATCGTCGACGCGCTGGCCGCGCGGCTGCCGCCGGAAACGGTCCGCTTGAACTCGCCCGTGCGAGAAATCAAGCCAGCCGAAGGCGGATCGTGGCAGGTCACCAGTGGCGGGCAATCGGCAAGGTTCGAGGCAGTCATCATGGCCGCTCCGGCCCAGGCGGCGGCGGGCCTGACGGCCGGCTTCGACGCGGAACTGGCCGCGAGCTTGCATGAAATCGCCTATGCCGGCAGCGCCATCGTGCTGTTGGGCTATCGCCGAGAACAAATCGCTCATCCGTTAGACAGTTTTGGGTTTGTTGTGCCGGCGATCGAGCGCCGCGGTATTCTGGCGGGCAGTTTCAGCAGCGTGAAATTCGAGGGGCGGGCGCCGGAGGGCCGGGTGTTGATTCGTGTTTTCCTGGGCGGCGCGGAGCGGCCCGATCAGCTTGAACTGGACGACGATGCCTTGCGGCGCATCGCCATCGGCGAATTGGCCGAGTTGCTCGGCGCCGCCGGTGAACCGGAGCTGACGCGCGTGGCGCGGTGGCCACGCTCGATGCCGCAGTATTACGTGGGGCATGTGCAGCTCGTCGAACGCATCGAGGGCCTGGCCGCGCGGTACGCCACACTGGCATTGTCCGGCAACGCCTATCATGGCGTCGGCGTTCCCAATTGCATTCAGAGCGGCGAGCAGGCCGCCGAGCAGATTGCCCAAGCGGTGGCCCGTGGCGCGTCGGGCACGCGAAGCACGAGCGACGCGCCGCTCCAAAACTCGCTTTCGAGAAAATCGTAAATCCACGGTTGCGTCCACGGATTCCAGGTTGGATAGCTGGCCGACAGCACCGACAGCGCCAGCAAGACGAGCGCCAGCCAGCGCGACCAGCGGCGCGCGGCGGCCGCGTCGGCGGCGGGCAACATGCCCACCAACCACAACGGCGCCAACCAAAACGCCCAGCGAAACCCGCTGGTCATGCCGCCATAGTTGCGGTCGTCCAAAGGGCGCGTGAGATAAAACACCAGGCAGGCCCCGCTCACCGAGGCAATCAATAAGCCCAAGGCCCGCCAGTTCGGATCGCCGCGCGCACACAACACGCCCACGCCGATCAGGCTGAGCAGCCAAACCGGCGTCAGCGAAAAAATGCCGTGATGGCCGATCAACACGTGAAAGGCGTACGTCACTGGGTCGGGCTCGCCCCGGTCGATCGGGCTGCGCGCCTCGCGGTTCGACCAATAGCTCTGCCGCACTTTGCCATCGCGGACAAATTGATAGTCGTACCAGTTGTCGCCCGACTGCCGATGGGCATACGGCGGACGCCACGAATGGTGCACCAGGTAGTTCAAGCCCAGCGACGCGGCGATCACCAGCAGCGCCGGCGGCAGGAACGCCGAGAGCGCTACACGCGGCGCCTTCCACAGCAGCCCGACCGCAACCGCCGCGGTGAACGCCAGGGCGGGCAGTTCATTGGCGGCGGTGAAGGCGGCGAAAAAGCCGGCCACGACAAACCACCGCGCGCGCCGCTCGCCGCCGAACCAGATGCGCAGCGCCGCATTGAGCGCCACGGCGGCGCTGACGGCCGCGATCAAATGGTTGTTGATCGCCACAGCAAAGGTCGACAGAAACGTGCCGAACGCCGCGCTGGCCATCACCAGCATCCGCCCCCAATCGGTCTGGCCAAATCGCTCGACCAGCCGGGCGATCACCACGAAGAACGCGATCATCGGCAATACGTTGAACGTGATGATGACGGCGCGGCCGATCGCAAAGGGATGCTCCGCCAGCGTGGCGCCGGTGAGCCGGTGGATCAGCCAGTATTCGCCGGCCATCAGCGTGGCCAACAGCGGCGGCTTGCTCGAATAGAGATGGCCTTCGTCGGGACCGGGCGCTTCGCGGCCCAGCTCGTCGTGCTTGACCATGTCGATCGTGTCCCAGTTGGGCTGGTTCACGATGTCGTCGATCTGATAGGTGCCGCGCTCGACCAGCGAACGCACGGTACACCAGCGGCTTCGGTCGTTGCCGCTGAGAAAAGGCCGTTGCTTTTGCCAGTCGGCCCGCTTTTCTTTGTCTTTGAGATACTTCTCGAGCCGAATGTAATCGACCGAGTTAACCGCCAGAATCCGCCCGACCATGCCGCCGATGCTGGCCGCCGCCAGCAGGGCATAGATGCCGCGCCGCAACCGGGCGTGCGGGTCGTCGGCCGTCGTGTTCGGGGGACTACTCAACGCAGGGTCTTTCTTGCGATGGCTCTAATCGGTCTTGATGATCAAAACCGGCAATCGCTTGGCGGTTTGCCGCAGCGTAGGGCCGAGCGAAACGAGTCCCACCATTTGCCGGCTAATCGTGGCCGCGCCGAGTCACCGCCAGAAGGTGGGACTCGCTGCGCTCGGCCCACCCTACGGCCTTCCGCGTGCCGTGACCTATCGTCATTGTCTCCCTACAATCAGGGCGCACCTGTTTCGATGTCACTAATTTCAATGTCAGTAGCGATCAGCCGCGCAACACCCCAATCAGTTCCACCACCACCGCTCGCCGCGACTGTCGGCCAGCTTTATGCGCATCACCGCGACGTCATCGCTTTTCTCTTGCTGGGCGGCCGCCTGCCACGAGGTGAGCTCGACTCCGCCCGACGCGCTGAGGATATAGCTGTCGGCCGTTTCGATAAAGCTGACCTTAGTGTCAACTACCTTGGGTGTATAGAAGTCCTCTGTGGGGTAAGCCTCGGGGTCGATCAGCGCGCCCAGGTCAAGCCCCACGCGCCCGGCTAGGTTTTCCTTGGCGATCAGCGCGGCCACCACGGCCAGATCCATGCAGTTGCGCAACTCGCCGAAGATCGGCTCCTTGATGGACAGCGCGTCGTAGTGCTTGGTCATCAACTCGGCCCAGCGCTGGGCTTCTTTGCTCGATTTGCCCGAGTGTTTGCGGCTGCCGTCCGCGGCCAGAAAATCGTCTTCCGACATACACTTGACGCCCTGCCCGCGCAACTGCCAGGCCAGCCCCTTGCCGTCGGTCAACAGCGGCTCGTAATCGGTGGTGAGCCACCAACGGGGCAAGACGGGTTGAACGCCCGGCTGCCTGGTGTGCTTGATCATTTGCAGATAGCTGGGCAAGCCCTTGACGGGCGCCGGATCGAAATTCATCGCCAGCCGCTTCATGCGGAAATCGGCGGCCAGCAGAATGTGCGCGAAGCGGCATTTGGACGACACGCCGCGAAAGGAAATCACTTGCGGTCCCAACGCACGCTGCAACGTGGCCCCGACGTCATTGGGATTCAGCTCCGGCTGCAAGAGCTGACCTTGCATCTTTTGCAGACGTGCAAGCCCTTCTTCGGTCGGATCGATCGAGCAGGTGATGCCGCCCCGGCCCGCCGCGTCGGCGGTGCGCAAGGCCACCAGCAGATCGTCAAGCTGCATGACCGCCCGGCCGTTCTTGGCGCCGACCACATTGCCGCGTTCGTCCACCTTCCAGCCTTCGCCATAGCCGACCAGCACAATGTCGTTCTGCTCGGGGTACGCCAGCACATATTCGACCCGCTGCAAGCCGGCCAGAAACCGCACTTCGTCGGGCATCTGAACTTGATCTTTCAGCTTGCCCACCACCTCGGCCAGGCCGCGCAGCGAAATCTTACGCAGCTTGGTGGGCTCGTTCAGGTCGCCCGGCACGGGCTGCAAGTTGTCGAGCCAGAACTGCCGCAGGCCGTTGTCGTCGCGTTCGGCGTTGGCCAGCACGCCCTGGGGATCGATCGAAATACCGCCCACCGCCTGCCGGAAGAAAGCCGCCCAAACCGTGGAACTGAGCCCCGTAAGCAGAAGCAACAAAGCCAACGCCGCCCAATAACGCGCGGGACGGCTGAGGCGACGAAATGCGGTGGTCATGGGAACCTACCTTTATGATCGGGACGTGCCGGGTGTTGGTCACTATTTAAAGTAATCGAAGCCGCCGGGCGAGGCAAGCAAAGGTAACGTGGCTTAGTGCTCCGAGACCCTTCCTCGCTAACGCTTCCGTTAGGCGCTGCCGGCCAACTCAAGGTTAGGAACTCATGTGGCACAGCCGCCCTCGGCTGTGGCCCAGCCAACGCCGCCAGCGGCGGCGTCTTCACAGCCGAGGGCGGTTGTGCCACATGCTTTCGGCGATTAAGACGCCGCCGCCCTCGGCGTCGCGTTGACCACTCGTGGCGTTCCTGCTAAAAACCAAGACTTGCCAGACACAGAAAAAACGCTTCGAGAAAGGGAACCCGCCGTGGGAGGAATCAGCGAACGGAAAAAAGAAATCAAACGCCGCCGCCATCGCCGCAAAAAGATGGACGTCTTCGCCAGGAAGCTCAAGAAAGCAACCATGTCGGAGAAGCAGGTGATCGCCGAGAAGTTGCGCAACTTAACCCCCGGCGCCGAGATCATCATTAAAGACTGGAATCTCACGAACGTCGATCGCTAAGGGCCGATCGCGAAGAATTGTGTGCAGGCGTTACAACCGCGGCACCTCGACCGAGCGGATCAGCTCTTCCAGCAACTCGTCGACCCGCCGGCCTTCGACCTCGGCCTCCGGCGTCAGACTCACGCGATGCCGCAAGGCCGGCAGAGCGATCTGCACCACGTCGTCGGGCACGGCATAGTCGCGCCCCAAAAACGCGGCGAGGGTTCGCGCCCCGTGCAGCAGCGAAATGCCCCCTCGCGGCGAAGCCCCCAGATGAAACTGCGGCCACTGCCGCGTCAGCCGCACCAAGGTGTTGATGTAGCCAATCAGCTTGTCGTCGAGGTGCAATTGACTGCACTGCCGCGTGGCCGACACGATTTCTTCCGGATTGGTCACCGTCTGTAGTTCGTTGAGCCGCTCGTCGAAATCGACCTCTTGCCGGTGCATCTTCAAGATATCGGCCTCTTCGTCGGTCGAAGGATAATCGACCAGAATTTTGAACATGAAGCGGTCGAGCTGGGCCTCGGGCAGGTTGTACGTGCCTTCCGATTCGATCGGGTTTTGCGTGGCCAGCACCAAAAACGGCCGCTCCAGTTTGTGGCTCACCCGTTCGACCGTGACGCGATATTCCTGCATGATTTCCAGCAGCGCGGCGTGCGTCTTGGCGGGCGAGCGGTTGATCTCGTCGGCCAGCAGCAACTGCGTAAACACCGGCCCGGGGCGAAAGTGAAACTCTTGCGACTTCATGTCGAAGATCGGCGAACCGGTGATGTCTGAGGGCATCAGGTCGGCCGTGAACTGAATGCGGCCGAATTTGCAGCCGAGCACGCGGCCCAAGGCCCGCACAAAGAGCGTCTTGCCCAAGCCTGGCACGCTCTCAATCAGCACGTGCCCCTGTGAGAAGAGGGCCACCAGCGTGGCGGTGACCAGTTCGTCCTGGCCCACATAAATCTTTCGCAGCTCGGTGGTGATCCGCTCGAAGAGCCGGCGGACGCCCGAAGTGCTCTCGGCGGGGGGCGACGTTTCGCCCGGCGACTCGGCCGACCACGAAGTCTCTGCCAACGCGGCCCCGGCAACGTCGTTTTCAGACACCGGCGACTGCGGGGCGGCGGCCGGCGCCGGAGAGGCGAAGTCTTCAGATCCTGTGCTCATGCAGTTCAGCGTGGAAGCGAGAGAGACAGCGGGGCGGTGGTCGGCGCGAGGCGCGAGCTACGAGCATACGCTCGGCGGCGCGATTATTCCAGAGCAAGGCATTTCGGCTCGCGGGCAACGGACAATGGGTTGATTCATTTCGGGCGGCTCACGTAGAATGCTCCCGCACCAGGGCCTCACAGGCGACGCCAGAAGGAGGCACACTTGACGCAAGCTATCGACTACCAGCCCAAAGGTTTCATCCGCTTGGGCAATTCGTTCGCGATCGGCCGCACCACGCTGTTGGTGTTGTTGGCGATCGCCATCACCCCTTTCGCCATCGCCTACGTGCAATGGCTGACGACGGGCTTGCCGGAAGTCAGCCAGGCGTCGGCCGAAGCGGCGGGCGCGCAGCCGGCCGGCTTTCCCGCTTGGCTGCGGTTTACGCATTATCTGAACTTCTTTTTCATGATTTTGCTGATCCGCAGCGGGTTGCAGATCTTGATGAGCCATCCGCGGCTGTACTGGAACGTACACTGCACGCCGGCCAGCGAATGGTTGCGGCTGACGCCCGTGGCCGAGTTGCCGCGCGACCGCCTCTGGACCGCCAATGACGACGCCCGGCATCTTTCGCCCTGGATCGGACTGCCCGGCTATCGCTACAGCGTGGGCATGGCTCGGCACTGGCATTTTCTCAGCGCGCTGTTTTGGCTGACCAATGGCCTGGTGTTCGTCACGTTGCTGTGCAGCACCGATTACTGGCGGCGCGTGGTGCCTACAACTTGGCAAATCGTACCCGATGCCTGGAAGGTCTTCGTGCATTATGCCACCTTTCATCTTCCGCCCGAACCGAACGGCTATTACCGCTACAACGCCCTGCAGCAGCTTGCCTATTTCGGGGCCATTTTTGTGCTGGCGCCCATGGCCATCGTGACTGGCCCCTCGATGTCGCCGGCCTTCACCTCGCGGTTCACCTGGTATCCGCGGCTGCCCGGCAATCGGCAGATCGGCCGCTCGCTGCACTTCTTTATGATGTTGGCCTTTGTCAGCTTCATTGTCTCGCATGTGTCGATGGTGGTGCTCACCGGCGTGGTGCGCAACATGAACCACATTGTGGTGGGCTACGACGACGAACGGCCGATGGGCATCTATCTGGGCTTGGTGGGCATCACGATCGTCGTCGCGGTCAACGCGCTGGCCAACTGGGCGGCCTGGCGAAGACCGCGGGCCGTGCAGCACCTGGCCAAGTTAATTGTCACGCCCGTGATGGGATACCTTTTCAACCGCTCGGCGCCGCTGGCTCAATTCCACCGCGAAGACATTTCCCCTTATCTGTGGCCCAACGGCAAGCTGCCCACCTCGGATGAATGGAAGTCGCTACGGGATGGAGATTTTCGAGATTATCGTCTGAAGATCGGCGGGCTGGTGGAAAACCCCGTCGAGTTGTCGCTCGAACAATTGCGGGCGATGGGCCGAGAGTCGCAGATCACGTTGCACCATTGCATTCAAGGATGGTCAGGCATCGCCGAGTGGAGCGGCGTGCCGCTGACCAAAATCATCGAGTTGGTCCGCCCCAAGCCCGAAGCCACCGCCGCTGTTTTCTATTCCTATGGCGAAGGTCCCGAGGGAGGCCAGTTTTACGACAGTCACCGGATGGAAAACCTCGGGCATTCGCAATCGATGCTGGCCTACGAGATGAACGGCCAGCCGCTGCCGGAACTGCACGGGGCGCCGCTGCGGCTGCGCATCGAGAACCAGCTCGGCTTTAAGATGGTCAAATGGATCGAGTCGATCGAATTCGTGGCCGATCTCAAGGCCATCTATCAAGGCGAGGGCGGTTACAAGGAAGACCATGAGTATTTTGGCGAACTGGCGAATATTTAGGGCTGGGGTCTGGGGATTAGGGTCTGGGGATCGGGCATGTGGGCCAGCCGCCCTCGGCTGGGTGCGGGGCGAGGTAGTGGGCCGTTCAAAATACAGCACCGCTGGCCTCTGACCTCCAGCCCCCGACCTCCGGCCCCCGACCTCTGCCGTCCCGCTCTCCCCGCATCTGGCTTGGTGCGATCACCCGCCGGTGAAGCTCGCGGGGCGGTCGGTGCTCGCCAAATCGCCGTAAGTCGTTTTGGGCGGAGATCCGGCACACGGTGAACGCAAATTTGCGCTCACCGCGGAAACTCGAAGAATTTGCTCGGTGGCTACCCCATCAAGGGGGATTCGCTGACCGATGAAAACTTCGGCTTCGGCTCACGGGCCGCGACCGTACTCCCAACGTTTGTGAACCGGCAAGCGGAAGCGGGCGTGAACCTGGTTGCCCTGGTCCAGATAATTGCGGAACGTGTACGTGCCGGTGCTCGAGACTCGCAAGTTTGCCCCTGGTCGCACCGAAAGCTCTTTGCGAATCAGGTCTTCGGTTTCTTCCGCGCCGGAGGTGTCTTCATCGTCGGCGGCGACGGAACCGTTCAGATCGCGACCGCGCCAGCGACGCGGGTTAACGTTGCGCTGCAGCGGATAAACGTCGTTGGTGCGAACACCGCGGCCATAGGCGTCGCGGTATTGCTCGACGCCGCGGTGCGAATATCCATTCGATAGCGCACTGGCCCGCCCGGCGTCGTCTAGATAACCGGGCGAATCATAGCGATCAACGCCTCCATAATAATGACGATACACCGGCGCTCCGGCGTAGTCGTTCCGCTCTACATAGTCGCTGCTGTGACGGCGGTAGCGCGTCGCCGGCCGCGAAGGCGTGCGCGGCCGCCGATCGTCGTTGTCTTCGTCGGCCTCGCGCTGCGTCCGGCTGCGCGGCGGCGGCAAATAAGGATAGGCTTCACTGAAGCTCTCGTCGTTGCTGTCATAGCGAGTGCCAGCCCGCGACGATCGAGGGCGATCGCGCCAGTCGTCGCTGTCATCGTAAGCGCCGTCGTTGTAAGCGCGGTCGTCGTAAGCGCGATCGTCGTAAGCGCGGCCGGCGTAGCTGTGGTTGCCAGCGGCGCGGCCGGAATAGCCATTGCCGCCGTAGGGGTCGTCGTAGACGCGGCCATCGAACACCTGATTGCGCTGATTTCCACGATCGAAGTAATCGCGTGGTCCCCGCGTTGCTTGCGCGGCGGCCGGCGTCGCTGGCGCCGCCAGCAGGGCGGAAAACATAATCGCCGCGGGCGCCCAGACCCAAGAACTGAGGCGTAGCATCATTATCGCTCCTTTGCGGGAACTAACACGAAAGAATACCGCAGGAGGCTGTTGCAAATGACGGGCCGCACCGCGCCGTCATCACCCTACCGGAGAAAGTTCGGCTGACCTTACGAGCCGAAGCCTCGCTGCATGCCCAGATTGGCAGCGGTCGGAATGGCAGCCAGCGGAATGTCCTGCTCGGCAGTCAGCTCGCGCATGATGTTGCGAACCTGGAAGACCGAGACTTCGATTTCGTCCATCGCCAGACTGGCGATGATGTCGCGGGTGGTGGCCCGGGGGTGCAGGTGAAGTCGTTGGCGGATGATTTCGGCGGAGTCGGGAACGCAGGCAGTGTTCATAGCGGTTTGCGAGGCCAGTGGAAATGGGCTTCACCAGCGATGCAAATTGAGCGCCGCGCCGCCACCATGTCAACCCGACTAGACCACTCCCGGCGACGGCGGAAAAAAGCTTTGAAACTCCGGCACTCCGCCCTGCACCACGAGCACATACACTTGCCGCGCGTCCTGCCAGACGCCCACGGTGAGTCCGCCCGTGGAAACCGGCGAGCGCGGCGCAGGTCCCGCACCCGCGACGTTGAACGCCCGCGAACTGAAGACATACAGCGTGGCCGGCACGGCTCCGCGGCGGCTGGCCATTTCGTAGGCCACGGCGGGGCGCGCAAGGAAGCCGCCGGCGACCCTGCGCCAGCCGTACACACGCGCCGAAGCCAGGCGCGTGTCGAGCGGAAAATCGCCCGGTGCGGCGGCGGTCGATAGTTCGGCGCCGTGGTCATCGGTGGCATAAAAATCTCGCGCAAGCTGTTCGACCGAGGCCAGGTCGGTTTCGCGTGCGGGGCGGAAGGCAAACGCCAAAAGCCCGGCAACTGTGACGGCGGCGGCAGCCCCCACGGCGAGCTTCATCCGTGGACGCCGCAACCGCGCCAGACCGGGACGTGAACGCGGCAGCCGATTTTTTGAGGCCGCCGCGCGGTTTTCTGCGGCACGGTTTTCTGCGGCACAGTTTTCTGCGGCACAGTTTTCTGCGGCACAGTTTTCTGCGGCACAGTTTTCTGCGGCACAGTTCTCCTCGGCACAGCTCTCTGCAGCATAACTCTCCGCAGGCTGGCCAGCCGGGGCGCAAACCTCCTTGGGAGGTTGGTGAGCCAGACTGGCCAAAATTCGTTCTGCCAGGCCCTCGGGCACCGGCGTCCGCTGCAAGCTCGCTGCAATCGCGCGGTCGGCCCGCTCAAGCCGCCGCTGAGCACGATCGACCAGCGCGGCGGGATGGCGGGCCAGCGTGTCGTAAACCTCGGGCAATTGCCGGTCTGAGTTGCCAGGGCTGTCGCTGTTGCCAGGGCGGCAAGCGTCGAGCGCCATCAGCAAATCGGGTGGGATTTCGTCGCGGTATTCCATGTTTGCCTACCCTGTATGGTGTGCCGCCGCGCGAACCGATCGCGCGGGCGGGAAAACGGGCTTCTCGCCGGCAACCGGCGACGCCGGCCCCTCGTACACTTCGGCCTCGAACAGCCGCGCCCGCAACCGGGCCTTGGCCCGCGACAGGCGGCTCATCACCGTGCCCGTGGCAACTTCCAGCTTTTCCGCGATCTCGCGATACGAACAGCCCTCGAAATAAAACATCAGCACCACCAGCTTGAATTCGTCCGGCAACTCGTCAATCGCACGTTGCAGTTCGTCGGCGTCGACGAGCAGTTCGTCGGGCGATTCGGCGGGTAGGGTGTTCATGTCCAGGTCGAGGTTGACCGCCGCAATGGGCCGCCGCTGGCGACAAGAACGTAAATAGCAGCTTCGCAAGATGGCGAACAGCCAGCCTCGGCTATGTTCGGGCTCGCGCAACTGGTCTAAATTCACGTGTGCCGCTAAAAAGGCCTGCTGGGTCAGGTCTTCCGCGTCGCAGGTGGCCCCGGTCAACCGGTAGGCATACCGGAATACCGCGGCGTGGTGGTCGGCCACAAGCTGGGCAATTTCCACGGTTCGCGTGTTTTCCATGGTCCGCCTATATCAGCTAGAGACACGTTGGGCGGGATTTATTCCCCGGGTCTTCCGACACGGTGGCCAAAAACGACACGGTGGCCAGAAACCTCCTGCCCTTCCCAGGGCAATGGCTCAATTCTAGCGGCTGAGCAACCACCGCGCAAGCGACTGCCCCGGCGGAACAATCGAGCCCTTTGGTAAATTTCCAGGAGTAAAGCCATGTTAAAGCCGTTGATCTGTATCGCGTTATCGGTCGCCAGTCTGCTGGCTGCCGGATGCTCACCGAGTGCCGACAAGGCGGGACCCACCGGCCGGCCCGCGGCGCCTGCCGACGCGGGCCTCGATAGCGGCCTTCCCGTCGAGCAGGCCGAGTCTGACAACGCTGCCCTCGCCCCCAATGCCGACCCCGGCATGAACCCCAACCGCGATAAAACGCCCGACGAAGAACTGCCCTCGGGCGACGAAAGCTCGCAGGCCGCTCCCAACGACGGCGATGCCGAACCGCCCGCTCGGCCTTAGCGCTTGCGGGGTGAACGGCGAGATGAACGGCACTGTCAGACCGCCCATTGCGGATACACCACCGCGCCGGGCGTCGAGACGCGCGTCGTGAAGAGCGTCTTGCCGGCGGTGATGTAGAGCGTGCGGCCGTCGGGGCCGCCGAAGGCCAGGTTGGTCAACAGGTCTTCGGGTATCGGTATGCGGCCGAGCAAGTCGCCCTGGGGCGTCATGATGTAGATCGCCGGCGGCACGTCGGCCGTCTCGCCCGAATGGCGCGGACGCGAGATGCCCGCCGCGACGTAGAGATTGCCCTCGATGTCCAGCCGCATGCCGTCGCCGCCGCGGCCCGGGGCGAAATCGTACACCAAACGCCGATGGTGCGGCTGGCCTGCTTCGTCCAAGTCGAAGCACCATATCTTGCGATTGCCGCCCGGCACCGGGCAGCTATCGATCACATACAGTCGCCGCGCGTCGGGCGTGACCGCCAGCCCATTAGGCCGCTCAATGTCGGGCTGCTCCAAAATGCGCGTCACGCGGCCATCGAGATCGATGCGATAGACCCCCTCGATTTCCATCTCCATGATCGAGCGGTCGCCGTAACACGGATCGGTGAAATAAATCCGGCCATGCCGATCGACGCAGATGTCGTTGGGCGAATTGTACCGCACGCCCTCGAAACGCTCGCTGAGCACGGTGTATTCGCCCGTGCCCAGATCGGTCCGGGCGACACGTCGGCCGCCGCCGGTGCCGAACTCCGAGCCTTCGCAATGCAGCAGCCGGCCTTGCGGGTCGAACGTCTGGCCATTCGTGCGGCGGCTCGGCTCGCGGAACACGCTGCGGCGACCGTCGGGCGACAGCATCAGGATGCGGTTGTTTTCCAGGTCGGAAAAATAGACGGCGCCATCGGCATCGACGGCCGGCCCTTCGGTGAACGCCACCACCGTGGCCGGCCGCACGCCGGCCTCGGCGGCGGCGCCGGGAAGCGGCAAAGAATCGTAGCTCGGCATCATGAAACGACGGCTTGTGCGGGCGGTTTGCCAGAAGCGGGAATCCCCGGTCTAATAGACGGCTTCTCGGAAGTCAATCGTCCAAGGGAGCATGAAGCCATGTGGGGGCTGAACGTTTTCCGGCCGTCAAGATCATCGCGCAATCAGACGTTCCTGGGCCAACGGCGGAAAAACCGCATACGTCAAGGCGAGCCGCTCGAAGAGCGGCGGCTGCTCAGCACCGATCCGATTGTGACGGTGAACACCAATTACGGCAGCTTTCAGATTCAGACGCTGCCCAGCGCGGCGCCGCACACCGTGGCCAACTTTCTGAGCTACGTCGACGGCAACGATTACACCGACGCCGTCTTTCACCGCTCGGTGCCCGGTTTTGTTGAGCAAACCGGCGGCTACACGTCGTCGCTGGCCACGTTCGGCGGCAGCACGTCGCAGTTTACGCCCATTGTCACGCACTCGCCGATCGCCTTGGAATACAACGTGCCCAACACCCGCGGCACGGTGGCCATGGCCCGCACCAGCGACCCCAACAGCGCCACCAACCAGTGGTTTGTCAACCTGGCCGATAATTCGCAAGGCTTAAGCCTGAACAGCCCTTCCGGCGGATACGCGGTGTTCGGCCAGGTGCTGGGCAACGGCATGAACGTGCTCGACCAGATCGCCGCGCTGCCCACCACCAACGTCGATAATGGCACGTTTAGCCAACTGCCGCTGGGACCCAATAGCCAGCTTGTGCAGATCAGCTCGATCACCGTCGATAGTATTGATGGCGCCGTGTTCAGCGACACCAACGCCAACGGGCAGCTCGACGCCGGCGAACCACCGCTGGCCGGGCGACGCGTGTTCGTCGATGTCGATGGCACCGGCACGCTCGACAGCAACAACCCTTCGACCACGACCGACGCCAACGGCAACTTCTCGTTCACCGGCATTGCTCCGGGCACCTACACCGTGCATGAAGTCGTGCCCAGCAGCGGCACGTTGACCACCGCCGTGCAAACGGTCACGGTGGCCGCCGATCAGACCGCCTCGGGCGTGATCTTTGGCGAGCGGCCCTCGATCGTGGGCACCGTGTTTATCGACGCCAATGGCAATGGAAGTTTCGACGCCGGCGAGCTGCCGGCCAGCGGCCGGACGGTGCTTCTCGATGTCGATGGCTCGGGCGCGCCCGACAATAACAACCCCTCGACCACCACCGACGCCAACGGCAAGTTTTCGTTCACCAGCCTGGCGCCGGGCAACTATACCGTGCGCGACGTGCTGCCTTCGGACATCCATTTGACGACGCCGGCGCCGACGGTCGCCGTGCAGGTGGGACAGACGGTCAGCGGCGTTGTTTTGGGCGAGACCGCCCCGCCGCTCACGCCGAATCAGCGGTTTGTGGCGGCGGTGTTTCAAAACTTGCTGGGCCGCGCCGCCGAGCCGCAAGCCTTGCAATACTGGGGCAGCCAGCTCGACGGCGGCCAGAGCCGGCTGGCCGTTACCTTGGCGATCGAAATGAGCCAGGAGTATCGCAACGATGTGGTGCAAGCGTTGTATCAACAATTCCTGCACCGCGCCGCCGACCCCGCGGCCCTGGCCGCCGGCAGCGCCGTGCTGGCCAGCGGCGGAACGCCCGAACAGATTGAACTCGCGCTGGTCAGCTCCGACGAGTATTTTATGAATCGGGCCGCCGGCAGCGGCGTCGGTTTTTTGAATGCATTGTACAGCGACTCCTTGCACCGTCCCGCCGACGCCGCGGTGCAAAGCTTCTTGGCCGCCGAAGATTTCAGCAACCCCGCGGTGCGGAGCCACGTGGCCCAGGCCGTATTTAACAGCGATGAGTTCTTGAGCGACCTGGTGAGCCTGCCCGGAACGCCCAGCAGCAGCCCGGCCTTGCAGGGGTGGTACCAGGCTTATCTGGGCCGCGATGCCGACAGCGCCTCGCTGGCGCAGGTCGTGCAGTTGCTCCGCGGCGGACAGACCGACGCGCAGGTAGTTGCCGAGATCATCGCCTCAGGCGAGTATTATGCAAAGGCGACGCAATCTTAAGCACAATCCCGTAAAGGAAACGAATCATGCCGTCTCACCCGCTCGTTTCGTATGTGGTTGGCCGCGGCAGCGCGGCTTTGGCGGTTTGTCTTGCGCTGACGGCTTCGTGGGCTCGTGCCGCCGATGAATACGAAATCGACGCCATGCACGCGTCGGTCACGTTCAAAGCCTCGCATCTGGGCTTGAGCTGGACGCACGGACGGTTCAACCAGTTGTCGGGCGGGTTCAACCTGTCGTCGAAAAGCCCGTCGTTCTCGCTCACCATCAAGGCCGACAGCATCGACACCAACAACTCAAAACGCGACGACCACTTGCGCAGCCCCGATTTTTTGGACGTCAAGCAGTTTCCGACCATCACGTTCAAAAGCACTTCGGCCCACAAGACGGGCGACAGCTATGAGATTGAGGGCAAGTTCACCATGCACGGCGTCACCAAGCCGCTGAAGTTCAAGTTGATCGGCGGCGAGACCGTTGAGTTTCCCAAAGGGGTTGAGCGAACCGGCTTTTCAACCGAGTTGACCATCGCGCGGTCGGCCTACGGCATGGACCAAATGCTCGACGCCATCGCCGACGACGTGCACATTGAAATCAGTTTTGAAGGGACCAAGAAAAAGTAGCCATGTCGGGCAAGGCCTCACGATCTTTGCGGTCTCGCCGGCGCACGCGCCCATCAAACGGCGCGGGCGATGCCACGCCCACGTTGAGCCTGGCATTGCTGGCGCTGGCCGCGCTCTTGGCTGTCGGCTGGTTGTGGTTGCGCGAGGGCGATGTGCCACGCAAACCGAAGCCCTCTGAGATCGCCGATGCCGCGCCTTCCGTAATCGCGGAACCTGCGCCGACGCCCGAGTTGCCCGCCGAACTGACTCCCCGCGATGACGTCCCATTGCCATCGCCGCCCGAAGATCGTTTGGCAAACATGGTGTTGGTTCCCGCCGGGGAGTTTTTGTTCGGAGAAGAAAACGACCCGCTCGAGCTGCCGGCGTTCTACATCGATCGCTATGAAGTCAGCCAGGGCGAATACTTTCAGTTCATGGAATACATTCGCCGCACGGGCGACCACGCGCATTGCCACTCCGACGAACCGCCGCAAAAGGACCATACGCCGCTCTACTGGGGGCGCCCGGACCTTACCGATCCTCGCTACCCGGTGGTGGGCCTCGATTACTGGGACGTCTTTGCGTATGCCAGTTGGGTTGGCAAGCGACTACCCACCGAGCAGGAATGGGAGAAAGCCGCCCGCGGCGCCGACGACCGGCGTTTTCCTTGGGGCACGCGCTGGGATCCCGACCGCTGCAATTGGGGGCCTTCGCCGGGCAACGAGGGCCGCACGCTGCTGCCGGTCGATTCGATGCCCGAGGGCGTCAGCCCTTTTGGTTGCTACCACATGCTCGGCAACGCGGCGGAGTGGACCTCGAGCTTCATCGACGAAGAGCGGCGGCTGCATTGCGGCCGCGGCTATTGCTGGCGGATCGGCCACATGGCGCCGTATTTGGTCACCTATCGGATGCCGGGGCGAACCAACTTGCGCGACGAGGGCAGCGGTCTGCGCTGCGCGCTTGACGCGCCGGCGGGTGAGTCGAGGCCGGAAGCCCTGCCCTGACGCCCTTCGTTCGGGTGCCGCGGGCATCCTGTACATCGGCTGCGGAGATTTGCGAAATCGAGTTGGCCTGTATATGCGTGCCTTCAAGACGAACGCCAAGACCCGCATCCAATTTCATTGGGTGTACGAAGGATATGGCTTGGAGCGAATCGGCGACCGGGAAGGACTGGAAATTCAGTGGCGGGAGTGCGAGGACTGCGAGGATGAAGAGCGGCGGCTGATGGACGAATACAAGCTGCGAACGGGCGACATTCCGCCAGGAAACCTGAGAAAAGAACGTCGGCCGCCTCTGCTTGAAACGGGCGTCGAAGAAGCTTGAGCCTTGTCAGGCGGCCTTGCCACTCGTTAGGGGACCAGAAGCAGGTACCATTGCATTGGGGTGGTTTAGCCGAAGTGGCCGGCGCGCCCAAACTGGGGGAAGAACCTAGACGTGCCAGGATGTTTCCCAGCCACCAAGCCGAAAGGCAAAGAATTTTGCGCCGGGCATTTTCGTCACAGCGAAATCTTTTCGGAGGTGTGGTGTCAATAGAGGCGTTTCGAGCTAAGCTCTAGCCCTAGCGACTCTTGCGACAATCGAGCTTGACGAAAGCCGCCTTTTTGGAGATGACCAAAGCCTTAGTCATCTCTAAAAAGCCACTTCGGGGGCATTGCCTTGGCTCCAAACCCGGACTATCCTGCGGGTTCTATAATGCCGATAGGAACCGAAACCGACCGATATAGGGCGGCCGGTGGCTGGTTACGACAGCTAGCCATTGAACCCACAACATTAAGGCCGCGCCGGTTGCGCGGTTTTTTTATGCGTGAACTTGCCCTTCCGCCAAATTCGAGGGAGCTTGGGATGCCACAAGGTAGCACGCGACGACCAACCAGCATTATCGAATTGCATTTCGAGAATCAAGGCGCCCAGGCTCGAATCGTGCCGCCAGACCGCGATGTCATGGTCATGCCGATCGAGATGGCAATCAAGGCATGCCGCGCGTTTAACGACCAAGTCAGGTTCACGGATCAGTTTCGGCATTTAGTCGATCACCTTGGATCCTGGGTGGGGGTGCACAAGGCCGACGTATCCTCTGCTTACCTGACGCTGCGCGATTCAGGCCTCCTATTCTTGGTTGTATCACGCGGCAGCCAGTTTAACGGCGCCCTCGAACAGTCCATCACAGACCTAGACATTGAAGTTGCTCAAGACGAGGATTACAACTTAATTCGTCTTGGGGTTCATGTTTTGCCTGAATGCGATGACGAAAGCATTCAATCATTCTTGTCGCGTCAGATGGCGATGGAATTGAAGGTGAAGGGCGATGGCGAGTGAGCATGACCATATCGAGTGTGCAAACCGAACACAACAGACGATAGGTCACCTGCTCAAAGACAAACAAGTTCATTCGCCGTGGATTGCGACAGCAGCCTTCTACAAGGCCGTTCACATCGTCGAGGCTGTCTTCTCAAACGATAGTGCCGTTGGCCATACGTCAGACCACGACAGTCGGGAATTGGCACTGAAGAGTGCCCGCAAATACCAGAATATCTACCGCAATTATTCCGTCTTGAAGCGAGCCTCGACGAATGCCCGATACTTATCGCAATGCAGGGCGTTCGACGAGTACATGAGCCCAGACGTTGTTGTGGCAACGCTGTTAAAACATCATCTCCATCAGGTAGAAACCTCAGCAAAAAAGCATCTCTCGAAGACGGGCGCTTCCAGTTTGACCAGCATCACGGCCCTCTTTCAGTGAACCCTTAGGCGCATCGCGCATCTCACCTGCGGAACCCAACCATCGTCCTCGTTCTGGAGAGCAGTCCCGAATTCGGCGCCTTGCCCGCCGCGGCAGATGCCGTGACACGCTGGTGGCTCACCGTTAATGTGATGTCGGCAACGCATTGCCCAAGTCTACCGGATCTTCGAACAACCGCCATCGCTCGGGCGGAATGCCGGCAAACGCCCGTTGAAACCGCTCATCTTCGGCACTGTCGCCGCGGAGGTTGCGGATGAAGATGCGCACGACTTGTTCGGGGTGCTTTCGAGCGAGCGAGCCATACATCTCCGGATCGCGCTGGCCCGAATCGCCCACGCACACAAACCGCCGCCGCGGCCAGACGGCCAGCAGCTTCTCGATGGCGGGCTGTTTCAGCTCGTCGGGCGCACTGAGCAGGTTCAGCGCGGTGCGGTCTTTGAAACGAAAGTGCTGCATCTCGAACGATCCGGCCGGAAAGCCCGCCGCCGCGCGAAACTCGTCCAGCGGCGTGTAAAGCTGCCATGGCGAAGCGGTCACATAGTGGAACACCGCGCCGGCCGCGGCCCAGCGGCGATAGAGTTCCGGCATGCCGGGCACCGGCTCGAACGAACGCAAAAACGTGTTTTGCAATACGATGCGATGATTGCCGACGCCGGTGATTTTGATCGTGTCGTCGATGTCGGAAATGACCGAAATGCCCTCAGGCGGCGCCAGCTCGATGGCGCCGCTTAGCACCCGCCGCTCGTCCTCCGCCACGGCCTGGTAGCGTATCCATCGTTCGCGCGCCAGCCGCTTGGCCTCGGCCGCCGGCAGCCGCACCGTGCCGGTGCAGTGTCCGCTGGCCTCGGTCGGCGCCAGGATTACATAGCGGCTGCCCAATTGCACGGCAATCTCGCGATCGGCGGCGTTGTCAACCACAAACAGCCAGCCGCGCTTATGAAACACCGGCTCTTCTTCGGTCGTCGGTTCGAGATCGAGCGCCCGCCGCAGCGCGCCCAAGGCAAATCGCCGCGTGAGCGATTTTTCTTCGGGCTTAAAGACCCAACCGTGAAGGGGCGCTTCCCAAACCTGTTCGTCTTCGTTGAAGTGCGCGCACGTCGGGAAGAAAACGACCGTTTCGTCCGGCTGAACGCTGTCGTCGGCCGCCGCCGCCGCGGACAGCAGCAACCACGTGACAGTGCAGAGGATGAAATTCATCCGTTTCCTTGCTGGCAGCGGATTCTGTGGGAACCTGAAGGGAACGGTGTTATCGAATGGTGCGCCTGACTATGGTGTAATTGCCCGGAAAAAGTTCCGCACCGGCTCGCCTGGCACAAATACCTTCGAGCGCACCACGTACGGCGTGTAATACGAAGTGACCACCGGGCGATAGGCCACCACCGGCGAATAGGTCGTCACCACCGGGCTGTACGTGGTCACGACCGGACTGTAGCTGGTGACCGGTGTATAAGTGGTCACGGGCGAGTAGGTGGTCACCGGTGAATAGGTGGTGACCGGTGCGTAGTAGCTGGTCGTGCCGCGGTAGGCCGAGCTGTAGGCCGTGAAATTCGGCGAACTCACCGGGGGGCTGTAATACGTGGTCGTCGCCGGCCGGTAGCTTTCGTAAATCACCGGCGAAGAGGATACGTAGACGGGCGAATACGCCTGAGTCACTACCGGGCGATACGTTTCATAGATGACCTGCGCCTGAGCGGTGCCGACGGACGCGCCGATCAGCACGGCCGTCAGCAGGGCGATTGCAGCGTTGCGGACGAGAACGTTGAGGATGGTCTTTTTCATGTCATTTCCCTCCTTGTTCGGGCGGCCCGCCCCGAGTCTGTGCAAAACAGCGCCGCCTAGCGTTGAGTGTCGGCGGCGGTAATCGCCGTCGGTACGACTTGGGCGCTCACTTCCACTTGGGTGATCGCGCCGCCGTGCAAGTCAGTTTCGATACGAATCATCTCCACGATTTTAGCCGGCTCTGCGCCCGCTGCAAACGTTACCGGAACCAGGTGGACTGTTTTCGGCTCGTCGGCCCGCGCGTCGAGCTTGAATTCAAACCCCTCGTGGCTGCACGCGACGCGCACAATGCGGAAGGGCGACTTACCCTGAACCACCAACTGCTTCGTCACCTGCTGGCCCGGTTGCAACCGGCCCAACGCCAGCGAGGAAGGATTGACCATCAATTCCGGCACGATGCGGCCCTCGACCGTCACAGGCACCTGCGTGCCCCGTTGGTCGTTGGTCACCAGCAACAGTTGGTCTTGCAAATACCCTGCCGGAGCGTTCGGGGCCAGGCTCACTGCCAGCCGATACGAAACCTGTCCGCCGCGCCGTTCGGCTTCGGTCACGCTCGCCTTAAGAAACGGATTGCTGCTCTTGATGTCGACGATTTTCCAGTCGGGGCGACCAGCATAGGCAATTTGCACTTGCTTTTCCGCGGGGCGGCCTTGATCGACCGAGCCGAATTCGATGCTGCCCGGATCGACGACCACGTCAGTGCGAATGTAGCCATCAACGCGCAGTTGCACCTCGGCGTAATAAGGACGATCGATGGTCACCGTCAGTGTGGCGCCGCGCTGGCCCGAGAAACGATCGGTATTGAAATGAGCGACAATCTCGCCTTCTTCGTAGGTCTTCAGCGTGTCTTTCGTAACCCAGGGCGTGGTGCAGCCGCAGCTCGCCCGCACCCCCGAAATATGGATGTCCGGCACATAGATATTCTTGAAACGGAAATGGTGTTCGGTCTTCGCGCTGCGGGCAACCGTGCCAAAGTTGTGTTGGGTTTCATCAAACATCTTGCGGGCCCATTCCTGAGCCGAAAGCTGCGGGGCGCCCACGCCACAGATCAACGACACCAGGATGAGTCGGAAGGCCTTCACGGCATGATCTCCAGATACGGGACTTCTTGGGGGTAGCATCAAAGTAGCATACGCTAAAGCAGATTGGATGCCAAATTGAAAATTTTAATTTAAGTTTCCGCCGATTGCCGCAAAGTACATTGGTGGCGAGAGTTGCCACGTAGCAAGTTTGCCGAAGTTGCGGACGCCGCTCACCATGCGCAGCCCCGGCTGATCCAAATGGCTCCCTGGGGAGTCACCACATGCCCGCTGGCCGTCTCGAAATGAGACCTGCCCACCGAGTAGGGGGAGCCGCGTCGTTCCCGCCGTTCGATGACCTCTGGCAAAGAGGAGACCGCAGCGACGCCTCTTCAGCGTCTTCCGGGGCGGCATGACGCGGCCCCTGCAAAATTCCCACGCGAGATTGCCTTGGACCCTCTAGACCATTGCCGGGCTTTGCATAAGATTCTGTAAGAATGTTCGCGCCGTCGAGTGTGCTCGTCCGACGCATCGCCCCTGTGATTGGCAGGGGTGCCCTTGTGAGTGGCAGGGCGGCGAAAAGTTAAGCTGGGTGGAATAGGAAAGCTTGCGTGCGGTGCTCCGATTTGCCCGCGCGCAATCTCCTGCCAAATATCGGGCGGCGAAAAAAACTCGGCGAAGTGGTGTTAGAATTTGTTGGATTTTTCCCGGCGTCCCGTGGATAATTGTCGGACTGATAGTTGTCGGGATTGGGGTTCTCCACCAACTCGCGGGTGCGACCCGTTTCTATCTGGCCCGGCCCACCAACTGGCTCACCTTGTAGGAGTGTTGACTTGTACGACGCGCTGTTAGACGAATTGGAAGACGAAGGGACACCCAGCCCCGATGACGCGGTCGACATCGCCGATAAAGACGATCTCGACGATGACGACATAGGCGAAGAGCTCGCCGAGGCCGATCTCGACGCCGACGCGGATGCTCGTTCCGATGAGCTGTTGCTGGTCAGCGAAGAAGGCGAATCGTGGTCGGACGACCCCGTGCGGATGTATTTGACCCAAATGGGTGAGATCCCGCTCTTGACCCGCAAGGAAGAGATTGCGCTGGCCAAAGAGATCGAGATCACACGCGCTCGTTTCCGCCGCAAGCTGCTGGAATGCGATTTCGTCATTCAAGATGCGGTGAAGGTGTTGCGGCGGGTCTATGCCGGCGAGCTGCCGTTCGATCGCACCGTGCAGGTGTCAGTGACCGATCGGTTGGAAAAAGAGCAGATTCTTGGCCGCTTTCCGCACAATCTGAAGACGCTCGATACGTTGCTGCGCCGCAATCGCCGCGACTACTATATCGCCGTCAGCAAGTCGCGCAAGCCCTCGGAGCGACACGACGCCTGGCGCCGGCTGGGTCGCCGCCGGTTACGCGCCGTCCGGTTGGTCGAAGAGCTGGGTCTGCGCACACAGCGAATCGAATCGCGCATTCGCACGCTCGAGCACTTCAGCCGCCGCGTGGATGAGCTGAAGCAAAAGTTGCACGCCCATAAAGGTGCTAAGAGCATGGCCGACGAACGTCGGACCTGGCTCGCCGAATATCGCAACATTCTGCGGGTGACTCAAGAGACGCCCAGCAGCCTCCGCCGCCGCGTGATGTACCTGAAAGACGTGTATTCGCAATATCAGCGGGCCAAGCGCGGGCTGTCCGAAGGCAATCTGCGGTTGGTGGTGTCGATTGCCAAGAAGTACCGCAACCGCGGGCTGAGCTTCTTGGACCTGATTCAAGAGGGCAACGCCGGGCTGATGCGGGCGGTCGATAAGTTCGAGTATCGCCGCGGCTTCAAGTTCTGCACCTACGCGACCTGGTGGATTCGCCAAGCCATCACTCGCGCCGTCGCCGACCAGAGCCGCACCATCCGGATTCCGGTCCATATGGTCGAGACCATGTCGAAAGTGCGCAACGTCTCGCGCGAGCTGTTGCAGGAACTGGGCCGCGAACCGACGATCGAAGAAACGGCCCGCGCGGCGGGCACGGCCATCGACGAGGCCCGGCGAGTGTTGGCCATGAGCCGCTATCCGATCAGCCTGGATCGGCCGGTGGGCAACAGCGAAGACAGCCACTTCGGCGACTTGCTGCCCGACGGTGGGGCCGAAAACCCCGCGGTGGGCGCCGCTCAGGAGATGCTTCGCGGGCGGATCAACAAGGTGCTCAAGACGCTCAGCTACCGCGAGCGTGAAATCATCAAGCTGCGTTACGGTCTGGGCGACGGTTACAGCTATACGCTGGAAGAAGTGGGCCACATCTTCAAGGTGACCCGCGAGCGTATCCGGCAGATCGAGGCCAAGGCCGTCCGCAAGCTGCAGCAACCCAGCCGCAGTCAAGAGTTG
>JAICLL010000151.1 GCA_025927475.1 Pirellulales bacterium | reverse complement strand
CATCGGCAGCAGCGGTGTCGGTTCCAGCGTGGCGCGGCGAAAGGCCGCGTTGCTGGCATCGGCCCCGGTTCAGCCCCCGCCCGAAACGCCGCCCCCGCAAATCCCGCCGTTATTCACTGCGCGACCTGCGGAAAGTAGGATCGAAGACTTCCCTTCCGTCGCGTTCCTTGGAGATTTCAATTCGGGCTTCGCTCGCTGCTAGCGGTGGTCACAGTTTCCGCGGTTGCGATGTTCTTTGTCCTAAATCTTAACCCACTTGACTGGTTTCTCGGTGTCGCCCTGAACGAGGACACGATTTACAGCCCTCAGTTCACGGCAATGGGTTGGTGGCGGGTGCAAATGGGAATGACGCCGAACGAAGTCCAGCGACTGATTGGCCCGCCGCTACGGAAGCATGGCTCGACGTGGAAATACACCAGTTACGGCCCGAGCGAAACCTATCACCGCCGCGAGGTGCGTTTTGCGAACGGCGTCGTGGTGGAAAAAGTGGCCGAGCTGTATGTTGATTAGGCGCGTTGCGAAGATTCGCGATGGGTGGTACGATACGCTGATGCGTACAATTGAAGAAATCGAAAACGCCATTCGGTGTCTTTCCGCCGAAGATTTATCGGCCTTCCGCTCCTGGTTCGCTGAGTTCGATGGCGACCAATGGGATCGTCAGATTGAGGAAGACGTGAAAGCCGGCCGGCTGGACGAATTGGCGGAGCAGGCGCTACGTGACCTTCGCGAAGGGCGCTGCACCGATCTTTGAAGCACCGAGCCGCACCGACCTTCTGGTTTTGCTATCGCCGTTTACCCAAGACTGTTCGGCGCCAAGCAGATGCCTGTTATGCATTGCTTCGTCAGAATCCGCGGCATCCTTCCTTGCGTCTAAAGAAGATCGGACGATTTTGGTCGGTCCGAATTGGACGCAGTAACCGGGCGCTTGCGATCGAGGATGCGGGTGACTTGCTATGGTTTTGGATCGGAATCCATGGTGACTACGACAAACTTATCACGCGTCCATAAACGCCGAATTCTGCATACTTGATTTTTAGGGGGGCACTTCGCCATGACGCCTCTCAGTTCACTTCCACATATTGTCGTCCCCCGCGCGGCACCCGACGAAAGTTACCAAACGACGTTTCTCGACGAGACGTTCACGTTTCAGGGGCTGAAGCGGTTGCTGGGGGCGGCCGATGTCAGCAAGGCGGGCGATCGCGGCGCAGGTCTGGCCGCCCGAAGCGAAACCGAGCGCGAGGCAGCACGGAGCGTGCTGGCGTCGCTCACACTCGGGCATCTTTACGATCATGCACTCACCGACGATCGCGGGCAAATCGACGTCGTGATGCGCGTCAACTATGACATCGACCGCGAAGCGTTCGCACGCATTGCCAACTGGACCGTCGGCGACTTGAAAAACCATCTGCTGCAGGCGCCCGCCGACGAAATTCAAACCATCGGCCACGCTCTCACCGGCGTGATGGCGGCGGCGGTGGCCAAGCTGATGGACACGCACGAGCTGATCTGTGCCGCGCGGAAGTTCCGCCGGCCCACGAAGGCGCGCACACGGCTGGGCCTGCCGGGCACGCTCTCCGCCCGCATGCAGCCCAACCATCCGAGCGACGATCTGCGCGGCATCACCTGGCTGGTGTATGCGGGCTTTTCTTTGGGCTCGGGAGATGCGCTGATCGGCGTCAATCCGGCCATCGACACGGTGGCCAATGTCTCGGCCATTCTGCGGCAGCTCGACAAGATTCGCCGCGAGACCGGCGCGCCCACGCAAATCTGCGTGCTGGCTCACGTGAAGACCCAGCTTGCTTGCCTGGAGCAAGGCGCTGCGGTCGAGGTGATGTTTCAAAGCCTGGCCGGCACCGAGGCCACGCTCACCGGCGAGTTCGACGTCACCGTCGAGCTGCTCGACCACGCTTACGAGCAGATGGCCCACCGCGGCCCTTTGGCGGGCGTGGCCGAGAACTTCATGTATTTCGAAACGGGCCAGGGAAGCGAATACACCTATGGCAAGCACCAGGGCATCGACATGACGACGGCCGAGGCCCTGACCTATGGACTCGCCCGGCGTTATCGACCGTTCATGGTGAACAACGTCACCGGTTTTATTGGGCCGGAGACGCATCTGGACAACTTCGAGATGATCGCCGCCAACCTGCAAGACCACTTTCTAGGGAAGCTGCTCGGTCTGCCGATGGGCATGGCGCCGTGCTACACGCTGCACTCGCAGATCACGCTCGACGGGCAGCAAATGGCCTCGCAACTGCTGGCCTCGGCGGGCGCCAACTATTACATGGATGTTTGCCTCAATACCGACCGCATGTTGGCCTACTTCGACACCAGCGCGCACGACAACCAGACGCTGCGCGAAGTGCATGGCCGCCGGCCCACGCCTGAGTATTTGGAATGGGCGCTAGGGCGGGGCATTTTTGAGCAAGCGGCATCGGGCGAGATCGTGCGCGGGCCGAATTGGGGCAAGCCGCGCATCTTCTGCGGCTCGGATCTCGAATATCAACGCTTGCTGGCGGCCACGCCGGCCGTGCCGGGCTTTGAGCACGCCGGCCCGCGGCCTGCCGAGAGCGTCAGCCGGCAGGTGCGTCTGCACCAGGCGAAAGCCCGCGCGGCGATTCACGAAGAGATCGACTTAGAATGGCTTCGTCAGCTCGCGCCTTTCCAGATTTTAGAAACTGAAGCCCCCGATAAAACGGAGCACCTCAATCACCCGCAGCTCGGAGCGCGTCTTTCGCCGGCCAGCGCGGCGCGGCTTGAATACGCCGGTTGCGACGTGCAGATTGTCGTCTCCGACGGGCTGAGCGCGGCCGCCGTGCATGCCAACCTGGAGGAGCTGCTGCCGGTGCTGCTCGACGGCTTTGCCGCCCGCGACATCGTGGTGGGCGAATTGGTGGCTGTCTGCAACGGTCGTGTGAAACTGGCCGAGGCCATCGCCCGGCGTAGCGGCGCGCGGTTGATCTTGCTGTTGCTTGGCGAGCGACCGGGCGGCGACGCTCTGGCCGCCCAAAGCCTCTCCGCGTATCTGGTCTATCAACTGCTCGACGCCAACGAGCAGCAAGCTGCCGCCCGATTTAGCGGGCATCCGGAGCTCAGGTTTGAGTACACGGTGGTCTCGAACATTTATCCAGGCGGCCTGCCAGCGGTCGAGGCGGGCAGTTTCTTGGTCGAGCGGGCCTGCCAGATTCTCGAGCACCGTGCGGCCGGCAATCGGTTGGAAGATCTGCTGGCCCACGCGGCGGTGTGAGGTTTGCGCATTGTCGTCTTTCGCTCCGCGAAAGAATGCGGTCGTCTTTCGCTCCGCGAAAGAATGCGCATATGCAACACCGGCATAATAAGATGTCACCGCCAAAACTGCCACCACCGTTTGGGGTTCATTTCATACCATATTCGCCCCGGCTGTTCGAGCGTGCCATCATCGGCCGATTCTAGCTCCGCAATTTCGGTAACATCGATGACGGGCGGGTCATCCGGTTGGTTTTTCACCAGGGCGCGATCGTCGCCCAACGTTTCACTTCGCTTCAACAATCCGCGCCCATCCGTGCCATCCGTAGTCAAAAAGTATACCATTCTCAATCTCTTGTGTTCCTCACCTGATAGCCGCCTCGCATCTATGAAGATTAGCCGCCGAGCTCGTCTGGCCGCCGGCGCCGCGCTGCTTTCGGCGTTTGCCGTGGCGGCCTACTGGCTGCCGGTCGGGCGTTATCTGCAAGAGCTGCTCGAAGGGGTCCGCGGCATGGGCGCTTGGGGACCCGTGTTATTGGCCATCGCCTATGTGATCGCCACCGTTTGCTTCATTCCGGGATCGGTGATGACGCTCGGCGCGGGATTTTTGTTTGGCGTAGTGACGGGCGCCGTGACCGTATCGCTGGCCAGCGTGATGGGGGCATCGGCGGCATTCTGGCTGGCCCGCACGATAGCCCGCGGCTGGATCGAGCATCGCTTCGCCGGCGACCCGCGGTTTCAGGCGCTCGATCGGGCGATCGAGCGCGAAGGGTTCAAGATTGTGCTGCTGGTTCGACTATCGCCGGTAATCCCCTTTACCGCGATCAATTACGCCTTGGGATTGACCAGCATTTCCTATCGCGACTTTCTGTTGGCCTCTTGGATTGGCATGTTGCCCGGCACCGTGCTTTACGCCTATCTCGGCTCGACGCTCCACAGCCTGGCGGAACTAGGCCGCGGCGATGCGCTCGGCGGAACGTTGAGCCAGTCGTTTTTTGTGGCTGGCTTGATGGCGACGTTGATCGCCACCCTAGTTGTCACTCGCATCGCGCGGCGGGCCTTGCGGCAAGCGTCGGGTTGGGACGAGGAGTGACCAGGTTCATGAACCTCGAACCGGGCCGCGGAATTGCCAGCCCAAAACTGGACATTCCCACCGCGCCGGTATACATTGAACCAAGCTGCTAGGGAGCATTGAATGAAGTGTTCCCTGGCGACTCCCGCCTGACTTCCTTGCCCGGCCGCGGGCAACATGCCTGACCGCTTTTATCCTCCATTTGGGTCGATGAACTTACGATTGCCTTGGCGAATGGTTAGCGCCGGTTGGCTGCTCTTGGCCAGCACGATGGCCGCGATAAGTGCGGCCGACGACGCGGCGACCGGTGAACAAATCTATCAACAGCAATGCGCCAAGTGCCATGGTGCGGCCGGCGAAGGCGTGCTCGATCAATACGCCAAGCCGCTGATCGGCGACCGGCCGCTCGACGATCTGACCAGGCTGATTGTCGAAACCATGCCGGAAGACAATCCAGAGGCCTGCGTGGGTCGGGACGCCGAAAAAGTGGCGGCGTATGTCTACGACTCGTTTTATTCCAAGGCGGCCCAGTCTCGGCGTGGCGGGCCGCGCGTCGAACTCGCCCGGCTCACTGTCCGGCAGTATCGCAACGCCATCGCCGACCTCGTCGCCGGGTTTGGCGAGCAGGGCCGCTGGGACGACCAGCGAGGGCTGAACGGCGAGTATTTCAACTCGAAACATTTCAATGGCGACAAGCGGGTGCTCGAACGGCGCGACGCGGTGGTCGATTTTTCGTTCGGCGAAGCCAGCCCCGTACCCGAAAAAATCGATCCGAAGGAATTCGCCATTCGCTGGCAAGGCTCGCTCTTGGCGCCCGACAGCGGCGAGTATGAGTTCACCATCAAAACCGAGAACGGCGCCCGGCTGTGGCTTAACGATTCGCAGCGGCCGCTCATCGACGCCTGGGTGAAGTCGGGCAGCGACGTCGAGTATCGCCAGACGATTCACCTGCTTGGCGGACGGGCGTATCCGCTGCGGCTGGAGATGCACAAATCAAAAGACGGCAAGGAAACCGCCGCGTCGGTCGCGCTCATCTGGAAACGGCCGCGGCGCATAGCCGAGGTCGTTCCCGATCGGTATCTATCGCCCAATCGTTTCCCCGAGACGCTCGTGGTACAAACGCCCTTTCCGCCCGACGACCGCAGCTTTGGCTATGAGCGGGGCAGCTCGGTCTCGAAGGCCTGGGACCAGGCCACGACGTATGGCGCCATCGAAGCGACGGATTACCTTGCCGAACATCTGAAAAAACTCTCAGGATGCGCCCCCGACGCTGCCGACCGCGAGGCGCGGCTCCGCGAGTTCTGCCAGCGACTGGCCGAACGGGCTTTTCGCCGCCCGCTGACCGATGAGCAAAAGGCGTTCTTTGTTGATCGGCACTTGATCGGCGCGGCCGATCTCGATGCGGCGGTCAAGCGTGTGGTGCTGCTGACGCTCAAGTCGCCGCGGTTTCTGTATCGCGAGGCGGCATCGGCAGGAGACGCCTATGACGTGGCGGCTCGCATTTCGTTTGGTCTGTGGGATTCCTTGCCCGACGCTCCGCTGCGCGAGGCCGCCGCGGCCGGGCAACTGCAAACGCGCGAGCAGGTGGCCGCCCAGGCCGAGCGCCTGTTGGGCGACGTGCGCACGCGGGCGAAGCTGGCCGGGTTCTTCCAGCAGTGGCTGAAGCTCGATCAGATGGACGAGCTGGCCAAAGACCACGAAGTGTTTCCGCAGTTCGACGCCGCCGTGGCCGCCGATCTGCGCACTTCGCTCGATCTGTTTCTCGACGACGTGGTATGGAGCGAGGCCTCCGATTTCCGCCAGCTTTTACTGGCCGACTATATTTATCTGAACGGGCGGCTGGCGCCGCTGTATGGCATCGACCGGCCGGCCAACGCCCCGTTTGAAAAGGTCTCGTTCGATCCCGCGCAGCGTGCGGGAGTGCTCTCGCATCCGATGGTGTTGGCGCGGTTCGCGTACACCGCGAACAGCTCGCCGATTCATCGCGGCGTGTTCGTGGTGCGCAGCCTGTTGGGCCGTCAGCTTCGTCCGCCGCCCGAAGCCAGCGCGCCCTTGGCGCCCGAGCTGCACCCCGACATGACGACCCGCGAGCGCGTCGCCCTGCAAACTAGCCCCGCGGCTTGCCAAAGCTGCCACACCATGATCAACCCACTGGGCTTTTCGCTGGAAAAATACGACGCCCTGGGCCGATACCGAACCGAGGAGAAAGGCAAGCCGATCGACGATGGCGGTTTTTACCAACCGCTGGCGGGCGAAAAGGCCCAGTTCCACGGCGCCCGCGAGCTGGCCACGTTTCTGGCCGCCAGCGAAGAGACTCAGGCGGCGTTTGTCGGGCAGTTGTTCCACTATTTCGTCAAGCAGCCGGTGCGGGCCTATGGGCTCGACCGGCCCGAAGAATTGCGGCGGTCGTTCGCGGCCAATGCTTTCCATATGCGGCGTTTGTTGGTAGAAATCATCGTGGCTTCTGCGATGAAATGACTTGGAGTGGCAACATGGCACACAGCACTCGGCGTGAATTCCTGCGGCGGCTGGGCATCGGGGCGGCGGCGCTGCCATTTATCGGCAACTTGCCCAGCCTGGGTTTTGCCAACACCGTGGGTCGCAAGCAGCGGCTGGTGGTGGTCTTCAGCCCCAACGGCGTGGTGCCCACGCAGTTTTGGCCCGACGAGGAAGGCGAGGCGTTCATGCTCAAAGCCTGCCTGCAGCCATTGGAAGCTTTTCGCCAAAAGATGCTGGTGCTGCACGGCGTGTGCGACAAAGTACGCGGCGACGGTGACAACCACATGCGCGGCATGGGCTGCTTGCTGACCGGCGTCGAGTTGTTCCCCGGCAACATTCAAGGCGGCTCCGATACGCCCGCCGGCTGGGCCAGCGGCCTGTCGATCGATCAAGAGATCAAAAATTTCTTGCAGAGCCGACCTGAGACGCGCACTCGTTTTGGCTCGCTGGAGTTTGGCGTGGTGGTGCCCGAGCGGGCCGACACCTGGACCCGCATGGTCTATGCCGGGCCGAACAAGCCGATCGCGCCGATTGACGATCCGTATCAGATGTTCAATAAGCTCTATGGACAGATGAAAGACCAGGAAAGCCTGAAGAGCATTTTGGACGACGTGCGCCAAGACCTCGACAAAGTGGCTGCGGTGGTCAGCCCCGAAGACCGGCAGCTTCTGGTCGAGCACGCCACGTTTGTGCGCGAAATGGAGCAAGAGCTGCAATCCGCCGCTCATCAGCCGCTGAACCACGCGGTGCCCGAGCTTGAGCGGGGCGTCAAGGACGAAAACGACAACATGCCGCGGATCAGCAAGATGCAGATCGAGCTGATGATCAACAGTTTCGTGGCGGATTTTTCCCGCGTGGCCACCTTGCAGTTCACCAACTCGGTCGGGCAGGCCCGCATGCGGTGGCTGGGCGTCGAAGACGGCCACCACGATCTTTCGCACAAGCCCGACAACGACGAAGAGGCCCAAAAGAAGCTGGTGCAGATCAACCGTTGGTATTGCGAGCAGTTGGCTCACCTGGTGTCGCGGCTGGCCGAGACGCCCGAGCCGGGCGGCGGCGGCAGTTTGCTCGACAATACGCTGGTGATCTGGACCAACGAGCTGGGCAAAGGCAATTCACACACGCTCGACGATATTCCTTTCGTACTGGTCGGCAACGGTCTCGATTTCCGGATGGGCCGGTCGGTCAAATATCCCAAGCTGCCGCACAACCGGCTGTTGCTCTCGCTGGCCCACGGCTTTGGCCATCGCCTCGAGCGGTTCGGCAACCCCAACTTCTGCGGCGATGGCCCGCTGCCAAGCCTAACGTAAAGTAGCAGGCACACTCCGTGTGCCGTAGCTTGCAGTTTTTCATCCATCCACGTAGATTGATGCAAGTCTCGCGGTTACCCTTTGCGCGCAAGGAGATGACTCATGATTCGTAATGTCAAGGCTCTGGCAATGGCGGCGGTATCGGTGATCGGAGTGCTTTCGGCCTCGGCGGCGGTGCGGGCGGCGGGACCCAGTGAAAAGGCGGCGGAGAAACCACAAACTGCGGGCAAATCGCAAGCTGCCGGCCCGAAGCTGGCCGTCGGCGATCAGGCCCCCAAGTTCACCATCCACGACGCGGACGGCAACGAGATCGATCTGGCCAAGCTCACGGCCAAAGGCCCGGTGCTGGTGCGGCTCACTTGCGGCTGCTCCGGCTGCGATAAGGAACTAGCCTATTTCCAGGAACTGCACAAAGCCTATGGCGAAAAGGGTCTTACCAGCCTGGCGGTGTTCAAAGAGCCGGACGAAAAAGTGGCCAGCTACGTCAAGCAGAAAAAGCTGAACATGCTCTATGCCGTCGACTCGCAGGGTGAGAGCTGGCAGACCTTCAAGACCAAGACCATGCCCAGCAATTTTCTGATCGACAAGGGCGGGCGGATCGTCTCGATTGCCGAGGGCTGCGACCCCAGCGGCTTGCTGGCCAATAAGCTGGCCGATAAGGTCTCGGCGCTAGTCGGCTCGGAAAAGGTCGATGTGCAAAAAGAAGTCGCCAGGCAGGCGAAGAAGTCGGCTGCGCCCAGCGGCAACTGACGATACGGTGCGTGCCCGCCAAGGTATTGGTTGCGGGGCAGCGACGATCTATACTGGATAAGTGATCGTCCTGATGGCTCTTTTCGTTCCAACAAATGCCTGTACCAAATTCCGCGGAACTAGCAGCGACTTGGGACCGCGTACACGGCTGGCCTGCCGAACTGCAATTATCGTTCGCATCACGCATTCTTGCGTCGGTGGAATCTTCGTGCGGCATCAGCCATGAGGCATCCTCGAAGCGGCCTCTTAAAGATCTGCTGGGACTATTGAGCGGATCGGTTCGGACGCCAACCGATGAAGACTGTGATCGAATCGTTTTAGAAGAACGACTGCGGAAGTATGGTTGATGCGCGTCCTGCTCGATACCAATATCGTTCTCGATATACTTTTGCGGCGCAGTGAATGGCTGGCCGACGCGGAGCCAATCTGGCAGGCGAATTTGACTGGCAGGCTTGTCGCGTGTGCCACTGCATCGGCGATGACCGATGTGTTCTACGTGAGCCGTCGTCTTGCCGGAGTAGCTCGCGCGCGGGATGCGATTCTCGTTTGTCTCGACACCCTAACGGTTCTTCCCGTCAACCAGGCGGTTCTTCTGTCGGCATTTGCTCGAAACGGGCCCGACTTTGAAGACGACGTGCAAATAGCCTGCGCCGAGGCCAATGGCGTCGACGCGATCATTACACGGGATTTTGACGGTTACATTCGTAGCGCGATATCCGTTCTCTCACCCGGACAGTTACGTGTCCATTTGGGCGTCTGAGACGTGGTTGCCCGCTTGCGGCAGTGAAGCAGGCGGCGTGGCGGGCGCGGATGAGCGGCGGAACCGGCCCGGCTCGCGGCGAACAGTCTGCTGATAATGGGCCACGCGGTTCAGCGCGTAGGCGCGATCGCGCGTCCGCTCCAACAGCGTACCCATGGCCGCCACGTGCCGGCCAAAATCGGCCAGCGCGGGCGCTTCCAGCGGCCGCGGCCGACCGAAGATCGGATAGCGGCTGTAGCAAAACATCAGTCCCACCGCCACCAACTGCAAGAAGATCAGGCTGAACGGCCAGATGCCTAGAATGTCGAGACCGGTGCGCTGCTGCTCGCGGGGCTCTTCATTCCACACCGGCGGTCCGCCTGGGCCGCTCTCCAGAAAGACGACGTGTTGCCGAGGCGGGCCGATCGCTTCGACCAGCTTGCCCGCCAGCTTGCGGTTTTCATGATTGACCAGCGGCTCGTTCAAGACCAACGAACCGTTGGCGACCAGGATCAACTGCCCGTCTTCCATTTCCTGGCGGCTGACCAGCACGTCGGCCTGCGACTGCAGCCAGGTTTCCGCGCCCGCCGGCGGCACGAGCCGGCCGTTCAGCTCGATCTGCGCTTTGGCGGGATCAACGCCGCTGAGCCAATCGGGCTTACCCGCCAAGGTTTGCACGACCCGATGGCGGCGCTGGCGCTCGCCGGTGAACCAGCCACAATCGTCGCTGGCGGGCATACGGGCGCGGGCGGTGAGAAAGTCGTTCTGAGCGGCGGCCTGGCGGCGTTTCATCTCGACCTGGTCTTGCGCTGCGGCGGAATTGACCACCGCCCGCCAATAATCGGGCGCCGCGTCGTAGTCGCGTCCGATGTAAATCAGCGTTCGGTCGGGCATGTCGGCCCACCATTGATCGAACCATTGCCGCACCTCGGCCGTGGGCGGCTGAAAATCGTCGGGAGCCCAGACAATGCAATCGGCCTTCTCAAAGACGCGCGGCGAAAGCCGACCGGCTGACGACACTCGGTGGCCGGCGGCCTCGAACATGCCGGCCAGTACGGCGGTGCCGTTGACGCTGGCGCCGCCCTGCACGCCCGACCGCCGGCCATAGTCGGTGTCGATGCCGTCGCCGCGTCCCACCAGCTTCACCAACAGGAAGATCGCCACTAGCACGCCCGCCGCGATCCAAAACCAAAGCCCGTCGCGGCTGAACAGCCGGGCCACGTAGCCGGGCGCCGCTGAGCCCGGTTGCTCGAGCGTCTGCGAAGGGGAATCGGTGGTTGACATCAGGCTCCCGCCGTTGCGGCGGCTCGTTCGGCCAGCAGTTGATTGAATTCCGGCACAGCCCGCCAGCAAGCCTCGAATCGAGCGCGATTCAGCGCATGATTGCCAAAAAACACGTCTTCAAACGCCACCATGGTTTGACCGATGATCCGTTGCAACCGCGGCAGCCGGCGAATGTCGCGCAGGTATTGGCGGTTGGTCTTGCCTTTTACCAATCGAATGAGATGGCGCTTGTCCAACTCGACTAGCTCGTGGCTGAAGAGATAGACGATGGCTTCAGCGAAATTGCCTTGTTCGTAATAATGCTGAGCCTCGCCGAGCAGGTCTCGGCGGTCACGGCGCACGGGAAAAGGTAGGGCTTCGATGCGGGCGGTTTCGGCGGCGCGGCCCGTGCCGGTCGCGGTGTCTTCGCCCGCCGAAAGGTTTTCGCGATTGACATACGCCCAAATAAACGCCCCCGCGATCGCGATCAGCAACACGACGATGGCGCCCCAAATCAGGAATTGGCCCAGGCTCATTCCGCCGAAGCTCCAATTCCAGCGTAGCCGTTGCGGACTGCTGACTTGGGCCGGCTGGAGCACGCGCACCGGCTTGAGTTGATCGTGCTCGCGATCGTACCAGGGAAATTTTTTTTGGTCGAGCACCTGCTGCGCGTCGTCAACCGGCGAGTCGCCGGCCCAGGCCGTTGCCGCAGCCAGCGTCGCCCAGATGGCCATCAGCAAAGTAGCCCCGGCCCTTGTGGCCGGCCGCGGCATTGCCCAACCGATGGTAGCCCCGCCGGGGCGGAAAATACCATCCATCGAATCGTTGGCTGCGTTGTTTGGTGGCATGATCACGTCAACTGCCTCGTCAGCCGCGCGGCTTCGGCCCGCAGCAAGAGCTCGACTTCCCACCCCTCGGTGCGAATCCGCAAGTCAAGGTAACTGAGAAAGCGCACTACCGTAAAATATCCGACCGTAAGCCAAATGGCCACCGGCAACCACACCGTCCACTCGGCCGCCTCGTTCTCATGATCGCCGGTCAGCAGTTGCGCCAGCGACCAGAGCGAACGCCACAAAATCAAGACAAACATCAGGCCGATCACTGCCGAGGCGAGCCAGCGGCCGAACAGTTCGCCGCGATTGCGCGCGTGCATGTTGCCGCTGCGGGTCAGCGTGCTGGTGCCCTGCGGCGACCGCTTTCGCCAGGGGTTGCGCTCCAGCAAGATGATCTCGGTCAAATAGGGCCAGCCCAGGTAAAGCACGGGAAGCGTGAAGACGAACATTCCAACCACCCCGCGGACGATCACCTGAAACAGGGTCAGTTGCCCGAGCGAGGCGGCAAAATCTCTGGCAATCCTGGCGGGGGTGGGCCGCTCGACAAACAGGGCCTGACCCAGATAGAGCGTCATCGGCGCGGTCGCCAGCGGAATCTGGAAGCAAATCAGCATGCCATTGACGAAGACGTAGGCCAAGACGTCTTCATAATCGTAAACCTCGCCCGACAGCGCGCCGCCGAGCAACCAATAGTTGAACAGCGCCACCGGCGCCACGCCGACGACAAATGCCAAGGCCAGCGGACCGGCGTGCTCGCGCAAAACGTGCAGAGCCAGGTCGAGCAATTCGGTGAAACTGCGCTCGCGAATGGCGATGCGCGTTTTATCCAACTGCATGTTCGGCCTCGTTCGGCAGCGGCCCGTCGGCGCCGGCGTCATCGTCGCTGCGCGGATAGCCGAGAATGATGAAATAAAACAGCAGCAGACACGTCGAGAGTCCCGCCACCGATGCCTTCACGCCATAGGGCAGGGCTGAAGGCGAAATATAGCCTTCAATCAAGGCGGCCAGGCAGAACAGCAAGACGCTGGCGCATACGGTGGGCACCGCCTCGCGCGCGGCCAGTCGCAGCGACGCGGCGCGGGTTCGGCCGCGCGTGTCGACGATCGAGAACCCCAGCCGCATGCCCGCCGCCGCCGCCAGCACCACCGCCGTCAGCTCAAACGGCCCGTGAGCGGTGACAAACTGAAAGAAATTGACGCGTTGGGGCACGGTGGCCATGTGTCCGAAGATCGCTCCCAACTGCACGGCGTTGAAGACGGTTTCATAGAGTCCGCCGATGCCCAGCAGCAGCCCGGCGGCGAAACATCGCAGGCCGATCGTCGAATTGTGCTGCACGTAGAATCCGGCCATGATGTTGCGTTCTTGCAGAAAATCGCCGGCCTCGTTATGCCGCTCGGCCAAGGGCTTGTCGTACATTTCCTCGCATTGCTGCAGCGCCGCTTTGCCCACCACCGAGTCGGCGAATTCGCGTGAGAGATAGGCACTGACCATCGAGGCCAGAAAAACTCCCCAGAACAACAGAAAAGCCAGGCGCAAGGCGTTGTCGCGGAACAACCGCTGCGGCACGCCGAACAGCAATTCGCGGGTCCAGTTGTCAAGCTGAAAGCGGCGGCTGGGATACAACTGGTTGTGCGCCCGCCCGACGAGCTGATGAAGATACTGAATTGTGTTGGGCGGTAGTTGGTAGGCGTCGGCCAAAGCCAGGTCGGCGCAGACGGCGCGGTAGAGTGTGCCGAAGCGCTCGACGGTGGCCGGTCCGAGCGTTTTCATGCGCCGGCTTTCCAACAGCATGCACGAACGCTCTAGCTCGCGCCAGTTTTCACGCCGCGATTCGAGCAGTTCGGCGACTTTCATAGGTGTTTGGTTTTCGGAAACTGTCGGGCGGGACGAGCTTGCGAGTCGCACGTTTCCAGGCGGCGCCGTGCCAGACGTTCGATGCGGCCAGCGGTGGGGCTCGCAAGCTCGGCCCCCCCGACCTTCATTCATCACCGCGCCGCGGCGGCGTAAGGCAGCTCTTCCACCCGGTCGGCGATAAAGGTCCGGTAGTATAACGCGCACAACAGCAAGTCATAATTCACGCCCGGCGGCAGCCCCAGCTTAATGCGGAGCGGCTCGCCGACGTGCATGGCGATTTCCATTCGCCGCCGCCAAGGAAACGTTTGCCGCCGCTGCACATAGGCCGACAGCGCCCGGGCCAACCCGCGGCTGGCCCGAAAATTCGCCGGCAGCTCGCCCGCCAGGCGGATTGCCTCTGGTTCGGTGACACGGGCCACGCCGTAATGCCGTTGCGGTTCTTCGACAATCACCATGGTGCCGGCGGCCAGGTCGCCCAGCCGCTGGCAGCGATCGGTAAACATCGCCGAAAGCAAGCCGACCATGTAGGTGGGCAGCATGATCGCAGTACCGTCGATCAGGGCCACCGCCGGCATGCTATCGGCTGCCCGCAAAAAGTTGCGCAGCACGGCTTGCCAGCCGGTGATCGGCTGGCCTTCGTCGGAGACGACGCGGATGCGCATCAGCCGCTTGCCGGGCGTTTGGCCGTTCCAATAGGTCTCAAACAAACCGCCATAAAACCAATCGAGCAGAAAGTATCCGACCATGAACATGCCCAGGCCGAAGCCGATTTGCCCGATCACCGAGAATGCGGTCAGGCCGATCGACAGTGCGATGACCAGGGCGGCGCGGATGGCCACGTCGATCAGGTACGCCGGCAGGCGACGAAACGGCCCCGCCACCCGATATTGGAAGGCGATGTTTTCCGGCGTGACGATCTCGATGCGAGTGTCGGTCGGGGCCGCGGCGATGGACATCGAACTTGCTTGAAATGGAACCTTTGGCTCGTTGAGCGTTCCATTATCAAGCCGCGCCCCGGCCGCCGCAAGCCGCCGCCGCGGGTAATGACAAAACTGTGAATGGCCGCGGCGCCGTTACTTGCCTCGCCACATCAGCTTAGAAAGATCGACCACTTCGCCGCCGTTGCAACTGGCCAGCGCACGAACCGCTTCGGCCTCCAGCGGCCATTTCAAGGCCAACACCGCGCCGTCGCAGAGCAGCACCAAAATGCGATTGCCATAGGGGCTGCTCAGCCCGGCCGCGGGGGCATCGGCGGCCACCGGCCAATCGTCGGGCTTGGTCCACACCACCGCTTGCGCCTTGCCGGCCTCGACCGCCATGATGGTCTTGCTCGTGCCGTCGGTGATTTCCTGAAAGCGCTTGCCCTCGCGGCCTTCAAAGAGAGTCTTTTCTCCCACCGGCGCCAAATACGTCGTCCGTCCGGCGGCGAGCTCGCGCTGGCCTGGCGAACGATAAAACTGCGGCATGCGCTCGATCAGCCGGGCGTTATGCTCGCTGTCCCACGGTTCGTCTAAATGAAACTCACGATACAACGCTTCCTCGCCCAGGTGCGGCAGCACCGCCACGCGCCAACTCAAGAGCGGTCGCCCGTCGTCGTCGTAGATGGCCGCCGCGGGCAAGTGTTTATGGGTATCGGCATAGCCGTGCATGGCCAGGCCGATCTGCTTCAGATTGTTCGTCGATTGCTCAAAGCGGATTCTTTCTTCCAGGTAACTCACCGAAGGTTGCAAGACGGCGCCGACCTGCTCCAGCCGCTGGGCGTCGAGTTCGAGCACCAGGCGGTCGCCCCTGACGTCGGGCGTCAAGCGGCCTTGCACGCCGGTCAGTTTCGCAGCCATCTCGCCACCTGCCCTTTGCGCCAGCATCTGATACCAGTGCCCCCAATGGCTGCCCAATGCCGCGGCGGCGCCGTGGTTTTGCGATTGAATGACCAGCCGGGCTGAAACATGCGGGGCCGTGCTGACTCCCAGCGATAGCCACAGCGCCCCACGAGTAATCACGCTGCTTGGCCCGCCGCCGGCGGCGGCCGGCAGGGTAGGCTGCAGCTCTTCGATCACGCGACGCGCGTCGCCCGTCGGCAAGATGAGCAGTTGGGCGGCGGCGCCTTCGACGGCGCCGAAGGCACGCGCAATTTCCGGCCGCGAGGCAGGCGAATGCTCCAACCGCGCGAGCGCTTGCCGGCTGCCCGCAAACAGCACATCGCCCACGCGCTGCCGCACTTCGCAAGGCAGCGACTCGAACAGGCTTCGCAAGCGCTCGTCGTCGGCGTCGTCGGAAAGCGGCGCCAGCCAATAGGGCGATTGATTGGGCAGGTCGTCCAGGCTGACAATCAGATACAAATCGCGACCACCGGCCTGGGAGAACTGCGCGGCGAACGTCTCCACGCCCGAGGCCAGCTTCGATACTTCGCAATCGGCGGGCAAGAATTTGGCCGCTTTTCCCAGCAGGGTCGCCAAATCGGGTTGCGTCAAATCGGCATGGGCGACGACCACCGCCTGGTTGTCAATCAACGGTTCGATGGCCGCGGCGGGATTGCCGGTCTTCGACTTTGTCCGCGGCTCGGCGCCGAGACTGAGTGGTGCGAGAAATAGTGAGGCGGCAAGCAATGCGGACCAATAATGGAGTTTCATGGGTTGTATCCTTTGAAAAATGTCGATGGCGGTTTCCGCAGGTGGCTGGGGCAGCGCCTTGGGCTGCGCAAAAACACGATGAATGCATTCAGTTCAAGTTTCGCAGTTTTTGCTAGCAGCAGGGTAGCTGGCACGGGCCCCTTGGTTAAAGAGCGAGCCTCCCGAAGAATGCCTTTAGAACAAGAGCATCTGAAGGAGGCCCGCAATGTACTTGGCAAGTTCGTTCGCGTT
>JAICLL010000143.1 GCA_025927475.1 Pirellulales bacterium | reverse complement strand
CATCGTGGCGACAACGATGCCCGTGATGATCGTTGATTTCCACGGAGTTTGAAACCTTGGATGAATGGCCGCAAAAATGCTCGCCGGAAGCAGTCCGTCGCGCGCCATGGCCAGCAACACGCGCGGCTGACTGAGCATCATGACGAGCAGTACCGAGGTCATGCCCGCGACGGCGCCCACTGCCACCAGCGATTGCGCCCATTTCATGCCGATGGTTCCAAAGGCCGCTGAGATCGGAGCATCGACATCAATTTCGGTGTATGACACCATGCCGGTGAGAATGGCGGCCATCGCAATGTAGAGCACCGTGCAAATCAAAAGCGATGCGATGATTCCGATGGGCACGTCGCGGCTGGGGTTGCGCGCTTCCTCGGCCTGAGTCGAGACTGCATCGAAGCCAATGTAGGCGAAGAAGATGATCGAGGCGCCGGCCAACATTCCCACCGGCTTGGCGTGTTCGTCGTGCTGGCCCAAAATCGGATAGCCAAAAAAGCTGAGGCCCGAATAGCCGAACGGGGCGAAAGGATCCCAATTTGCCGGGTTGATCCACCAAGCCCCCACCACGATGACGAACAGCACGATGCAAAGCTTCACCGCAACCATGGCGGCATTGAAACGAGCGCTTTCGCGGATTCCCAACACCAGCACCATCGTAATGCCGGCCGCCACGGCCATGGCCAATCCATCGAACAAGCTGCCAGTGAGCACATAGTGCCCATCGGCATACTTGAACGGGGCTTCGGCGATTGCCTCGGGAAGTTGAATTTGATTGGCTTCGAGCAGGTCGCGCAGATAGCCCGACCAGGAATGCGCGACGGTGGCGGCGCCCACGGCGTATTCGAGCACGAGGTCCCAACCGATGATCCAAGCGAACAGTTCGCCCAGGGTCACGTAGGCATAGGTGTATGCAGAGCCGGCGACGGGCGCCATGGCCGCGAACTCGGCATAGCACAGCGCCGCGAAAATGCAGGCGATGCCGGCGACGACAAACGAGAGCATCAAGGCGGGGCCGGCGGTATGGTGTGCCGCTTCGCCCACGATGGCGAAGATGCCAGCCCCCACGATGGCGCCGACGCCAATGGCCGTCAGCGACACTGGTCCCAAGACGCGCCGCAGGCGATGCTCGCCGGCCATTTCGTGGACCAGGCCCTCAAGCGTTTTCTTAGCGAAAAGTTGGTTCGGCATGGTCGGTATGGTAACGACCAGCCCGCCGCAGGTCCACCAGCGTTGACGCGCCGCACGGGCATCCCTAAACTTTTTGGCAAGCAGGTACGGCGGCGCGCCGCCACAGCCGAGGGCGGCTGTGATTACCTGAGCCGCAGGGCGGCTGTGTCGCCTGTGCCGCAGAGCGGCTGTGCCACGCCTGCCGCCGAATTTCATTTCTTCCCGGAATAATGCTGATGCCGACTGAAATCGCGACGCTCGAACAACTCTCCATCAACACTATCCGCACGCTGGCCATGGACGGCGTGCAGGCGGCCAACAGCGGGCATCCCGGCACACCGATGGCCCTGGCCCCGGTGGTCTATACACTCTGGAACCGCGTGTTGAAGTACGATCCGCGGCAGCCCAACTGGCCGGCCCGCGACCGCTTTGTTCTGTCGTGCGGGCATGCCTCGATGCTGCTCTACAGCGTGTTGCACCTGGCCGGCGTCAAACAGGCTGGGCCCGACGGCCGCCCCACCAGCGCGCCGGCGATTCCGCTCGGCGACTTGCAGCGGTTTCGCCAACTGCACAGCCGCTGCGCCGGGCACCCCGAACATGGCGAAGCCAGCGGCATCGAGACCACCACCGGGCCGCTAGGCCAGGGGCTGGGCAACAGCGTCGGCATGGCCATCGCCCAGCGTTGGCTGGCCGCCCAGTTTCACCGCCCCGGCTTCGATCTGTTCGACTACAACATCTACGCCCTGTGCAGCGACGGCGACATGATGGAAGGCGTCGCCTCCGAGGCCGCCTCGCTGGCCGGGCATTTGAAGCTGGCCAATCTCTGCTGGATCTACGACGACAATTCCATCACCATCGAGGGCGACACGTCGTTGGCCTTCAGCGAGAACGTGGGCCGCCGGTTCGAGGGATACGGCTGGCACGTCGTCCATGTGGCCGACGCCAACGATCTCGACGCCCTGACCGCCGCTTATCAAGAATTCTTGCGAACCGATGATCGCCCGACGCTGATCGTCGTCAAGAGCCACATTGCCTATGGATCGCCGAACAAGCAAGACACGCACGGCGCGCACGGCGCCCCGCTAGGCGAAGACGAAATTCGCCTGACCAAGCAAGTCTATGGCTGGCCCGAAGACGCCAAGTTTCTTATCCCGCCTGAAGTGCTGACCGATTTTGCCCAGGGCGTCGGGCGCCGCGGAGCCAAGCAGTTCGCCGAATGGGAAGCAAAGCTGACGGACTTTGCCTGCCAGCATCCCGAAGTTTTCGCCCAGTGGAAGCTGATCGAGCGGCGCGAGCTGCCCGAAGGCTGGGACAAAGACTTCCCGAATTTTGCCGCCGACGCCAAGGGGCTGGCGACGCGCGTTTCGTCGGGCAAGGTCATTAACGCCATCGCGGTGCGGGTGCCGTGGTTTGTGGGCGGGGCGGGCGACCTGGCCCCTTCGACCATGACCAACATGAACGGGCTGGGCAGCTTCGAGCCGGGCAGCTATCAGGGCCGCAATCTGCATTTCGGCATCCGCGAGCACGGCATGGCGGCGGCGGTCAATGGCATGACGCTGAGCGGGCTGCGGGCCTTCGGCGCCACGTTCTTTGTGTTCGCTGACTATCTGCGGCCGTCGATGCGGCTGGCCGCCCTGATGAAGCAGCCCTCGATCTTTGTCTTCACGCACGACTCGATCGGCGTCGGCGAAGACGGACCCACGCATCAACCGGTCGAGCACCTGGCGTCGCTGCGGGCGATTCCCTGGTTGGCCACCTTCCGCCCGGCCGACGCCAATGAAGTGGCCGAAACCTATCGCACCATCCTGCCCTGGAAAGACCGCCCGGCAGCGCTGGTGCTCACGCGCCAAAACCTGCCGACCATCGACCGCTCGAAGTACGGTTCGGCGGCGGGCGTGGGCCGCGGCGCGTATGTGCTGGCCGACGCCGGCGGCCGGCCCGACGTGCTGCTGTTGGCCACCGGCAGCGAGGTGGCCTTGTGCCTGTCGGCCTACGAGCAGTTGACGGCCGAGGGCATCAAGGCGCGCGTGGTGAGCATGCCCTGCTGGGAGTTGTTCGACGAGCAAGACCTGCCCTATCGCGAGCAGGTGTTGCCCTCCGGCGTCACCGCCCGCGTGGCCGTCGAGACCGGCGTGCGGCAGGGCTGGGACAAATACCTCGGCCCCACCGGGCGGTTTTTAGGCATGAAGGGCTTTGGCGCCTCAGGTCCTGCCGGGCAACTGTTCAAGCATTTTGGGTTCACGGTCGAGAATGTGGTATCGCTGGCCAAAGAGGCGATGCGAGTTTGATCGCGCGATTCTGCGGTTTGATAAGCAGCAGCGGTCGTCCTGGCGTTTGACGTCTGTAGGGAACGGACTCCGTGCCGTTGGCGCGGAGGGCGGCGCGACGTCGATTCACAATTCAAGGATCACACGGAATGGACCACGGTGTGCCACGGCATCCGCCGCGGCGCCGCGCTGGTGAGAACGGTTAATCTCGCTCGCGCGGCGACGGATGCCATGGCACCCCGGTGATTCACCGAATTTGAATTATACACAACCGCGCGGAGGCCCCGATGTTCGATCTATCCGCCATTCAAGCGGCGCTGCGGCAAAGCCAGCTCGACGGTTGGTTGCTGTACGACTTTCGCCGCAGCAATCCGCTGGCCCGGCGGATTCTCGACCTGCCCGACGACGCCGTCAGCTCGCGGCGGTTTTTCTACTGCATTCCCGCGGACGGCAAGCCACGGAAACTCGTACACCGCATCGAAGCCGGCGCGCTCGACCACCTGCCGGGCGTGAAGCACGTCTATGCCCGCTGGCAAGAGCTCGACGGCGGGCTGGCCGCACTGGTGGCCGGTTTGCGGCGCGTGGCCATGGAGTATTCGCCCCGCAATGCCATTCCCTATATCTCGCGGGTCGATGCCGGCACACTCGAAGCCGTCCGTTCGTTGGGCGTCGAAATCTGCTCTTCCGGCGACCTGGTGCAAACCTTTGAGGCGGCCTGGGACGATGAGCAATGGCAAATGCACCTGGCCGCCGAACGGCACACCACCGCGGCCTATGACCATGCCTGGCGATTGATTGCCGAGCGCGTGCGAGCCGATGGCGCGGTTCACGAACAGCAGGTACAGCAAAGCATTTTGGAATTCTTCCGTCGGCACGGGCTGGTGACCGATCATCCGCCCATCGTGGCGGTCGGCCCGCACAGCGGCGACCCGCACTACGAGCCGCGGCCCGGCGACGACGGGCTGATTCGAGCGGGCGACCTGGTGCTGATCGACCTGTGGGCCAAACTCGAACAGCCGCGGGCCGTCTATAGCGATCTGACGCGCATGGGCTATGTGGGCGAGTCGGCGCCTGAACGGTTCGCAAACATTTTCCAGATTGTCATTCAGGCTCGTGACGCGGCCATCGCCCGTGTGCGGCAGGCCCTGGCCGCCGGCGAAGCGCTGGCGGGTTGGCAGGTCGACGACGCAGCGCGGGCCGTGATCGAACGCGCCGGTTATGGGCCGCAGTTTGTGCATCGCACCGGCCACAGCATCGGCCAGGAAACCCACGGCAACGGCGCCAACATGGACAACCTGGAGACGCACGACGAGCGGCGGATTGTGCCTCGCACCTGTTTCTCGATCGAGCCGGGCATTTACCTGCCCGAATTTGGCATGCGCAGCGAGGTGAACGTGTTCATCGACGGCCAGTGGAGCGTTCACGTCACCGGCGGCCCGCCGCAAGAGCGGATCCACGCCATCGCTGCGGGCTAGACGGCCTTACGGCTTATTGCCCACCCGCACCATGACTTCCATCGTCTGCCCGCCGCGGAAGACTTGCAGCGGCACTTCCTTGCCGATTTCGGTCAGGCTCACCAGATAGATGAGGTGCGCGTCGTTTTCGACGCGAATGCCGTCGAAGCGGAGCACGACATCGCCGGGCAGCAGGCGCGCGGCCTGAGCCGGGCTGCCCGGCTCGATGCGCGTGATGTGGGCGCCTTGCCGCCGCGGCAGGCCCAGCTTGACCGCCACGGTGGTGGTGAATTTGCCGTCGAGGCCCACCCCCACGTAGGCCCGCACCACCCGCCCTTTTTCGATAAACTGCTTGACAATGTGCAGCACGCCGTTGATCGGAATGCTGAAGCCGATGCCCTCGTTGCCGCCCGAATTGCTGGCAATCGCCGTGTTGATGCCAATCACCTCGCCCTTGAGGTTGATGAGCGGGCCGCCGCTGTTGCCGGGGTTGATGGCGGCGTCGGTCTGCAGAAAGTCTTGCAGCCGCACGTCTTCGCCCAGTTCCAGGTCGCGGCGGCCCTTGGCGCTGATGATGCCGTAGGTCACCGAGTGGCTCAGGCCAAAGGGGCTGCCCACGGCCAGCACAAAGTCGCCAATTTCGAGTGTCGAAGAATCGCCCAGCCGCGCGGCCACCAGTCCAGGGGCCGAGACCGCCATCAGGGCCACGTCGGTATCCGCATCAGACCAGATCTTGTGAGGACGCAGCTCGCGGCCATCGGCCAGGCTGATCTGGATGTCGGGCAACCGGGCGTTTTTGATGACATGCCGGTTGGTGAGGATATAGAACTTGCCCTTGTAATCGATCACCACGCCCGAGCCGGCTTCTTCAATCACCTCCTGGCGAGAACGGCGAGTTGGCTCCTCTTTTTTTTCGGCCTTGATATGCACCACCGTCGGACCGACCAGTCGGACGACGGTTTTCAGCATATTAAGCTGAGGCGCCAATGCCTCCGCCCGATGTTCGAGCGAGGCATACAGCTCTTCGCGCTGCTCGGGCGTGAGCGACTCTTCGCCCGAGGCCAGGCCATCGCCCGACTCTTGCGCGCGGCACCAAGCGGGTGCGCGCGGGCCGGCGACGAGCGAAAAGCCCAGCAAGCAAGCGGCGACAACATTGAACGAGCGGCGGCAATTAGCCATGACGCCCCGTATTGTGGTGTTCAGAGAGCCGAAAATCAAGAAACATCAAGCTCGATGTCGTTGATCGACAATTCGACGTCTCCGCCGCTGGAGTCCATTAACCGGCCCCAATCGGCTTCCGAACTTCCCACCGAGCCTTGCCGTTCGGCCTCGCGCTGGCAGTCGATGCACAAGGTGGCATAGGGCAAGGCGTTGAGCCGGGCCATCGGAATCTTCTCGGCACACTGTTCGCAAACGCCGTAATGGCCCGAACGCATCCGTTCGAGGGCGTTTTCGATACTGGCCAACTCGCGGCTTTCGACCTCGGCCAACTGCGAGTTGATTTCGTGCTGGGCAGAGTCCAGGGCGAAGTCGACCACGTCGCCGGCGGTTTGTTCGCGCAGTTCCTTTAATAAGCTGAGATCGCCGGCCAGAGCCTTGCGCAGCGCGTCGCGCCGGATCACCAGAATCTCGCGCATTTTCATGATCGCATCTTTGCGTGCCATTGGAGATACCTTCTCGGAGTCCGAGGCTTGGCGATGCCGGGGTTTCGGCGCACCACTGCATTCCGCCAAGCCATCGAACGATGACCTAAGACCCTCGAACCTGTTCCCGATTGGTTGGGCGTCTCAAAGTTCCGCCGTCGTCGAGCCCGATCAGCCGCAACCAAACTATAGTACGCATGCAAGCTACCAAAGATCGCTAAAATCGGAGGAATTCGTGGAGTCGGCCGTGCCGCCAAGCGACACACCTTAACCTTTGGCACACCAAGTGGTTGCGCCCTACGCCTTCGCCGCCGATTTGCCCCGCGATCGCAACTTCCCAGTCATCCGAGGCGGACACTTGGGATGCGGTTGCCGGGCCTACCCGATAATCGACAATACCGCCCCGGATATGCAGCCGTTTTTGCAAACTTTGCCGATTCGGGGCAATAAACCGGCCAAAACCGCCGGTCGCCTGAACTGGGGGTGTTGAGTTTTGACCACACCCCCGCCGTAAGGTACATGCTCCCAGAGCGTCTACACTTAGGACAGAATCTCATGGCATCGTCTGCGCCTGTCGCGGAGCAACTGGGACTACTAGGCCGGCCACGCGCCGAGCTAGCGCTGCGCGTCGCCGGGGGCCAGCGGGCCGGCGAAGTCCTGCGCGTCACCGAACAAAAATGCACGCTTGGAGCCGACGAGGCCTGCCTGCTGCATTTCGGCGAGCCGGGCGTGCGCCCCTTGCACTGCTGGATATTGCGCGGCCAGGCCGAAACCGTCGTGCGCCGCTTCTCGCCCGACACGAGGCTCAATGGACGCAACTTTACCGATGCACCGCTGCGGCCTGGCGACCGGCTCTCGCTCGGCCCGCTTGAACTAGACGTCATCTTTTCCGATCCTTCGCTCGCCGACGAGCACGCCGATGATAACGTGCTGTTCGCCGAACGCCGGCAGGTGGATGAAGAACTGGCCGAGCTGGAGAACCGCCGCGAGCAGCTCGCCGACGAAGTCCGCTTGCTCGAACAAGAACGTACGACCTGGCAACAGCAGTGCCGCGATCGGCAGCGGCAATTCGACGACGCCTGCCATGCCTGGGACGAGCAGCGCCAGGCGATTGAGCGGCAACTCGCCGAGCGGACCCAGTCGCTCGCCCAGCAAGAAGCGGCGCTGACCGCCGCCAGGGCCGAACTCGATCGCCAATCGAGCCATCTGCAAGTCGCAGCCGATGGCGCCGACCATCAACAGCAGGCCGCCTCGGCCGAAATCGAACAGCGCGTGGCGGCGCTCGGCGAGCGAGAGCAGGCCTTGCGCGCCGACCGCGAAAAGCTCGACCGCGAGCGCACCGCCCTGCATGCCGAGCAGACGGCCTTCCATGCCGAACGCGACGGCTGGGAAGAGGTGCAAGAAGAAGCCCGCACGCGGCTGGGCGACAAGATGCAGCAGCTCGAGCGCCGGCTGGCCGAGCTGAACGCCGAACGGGCCGTCTGGGAGACCGAGCGCGATCGGTCGCTGGCCGATTTTGCCGAGCAGTCGCAAACGCTCACCCGAAAACTGGCCGGCCTGGAGTCTGACCGGCGGGCGCTGTTGTCCGAGCGGGCCGCCTGGCACGCCGAGCAGCATCAGCGCGAGACTCAATGGACCGGGCGTCAGCGCACTTTGGCCGCGGCCGAAGAAGAATTGGCCCGTCAAAAGAACGACGCGGAGCAGCGCCTTCAGCAACTTGCGGCGCGTGAAACGCAGTTGCGCGAAGCCGAAGATCAGCGCGCCGCGCTCGAAGCCCGGCTTGCTGACGAGCAGCGCGAGCTGTCCCACCAGCGCCAAGCGTTGGACGACGAGCGAGCCGAGTGGGACGCCCAGCGAACTCAACGGATCGAAGTCGATCGGGAAGCCTTGACGGCGGCGGAAGCCGAAGCGGCGCAGTTGCGGACCGAACTGGCGGCTCAACGCGAGCAGGTCGATCGGCTTCACGAAGCTCAAACCGAGGCCGAGCGTCGCCGCGCGGCGGCCGAAGAAAAGCTGGCCCGGCAGCAGGCCGCGCTCGAAGCGGCCCGGCTGGCCTTGGAGCAAGAGCGTGCGGCCTGGGAAGCGAAGCAGAGCGAACCGGTGGCGGCGCCGATCGACTCCGCGGCCCACTTGGCCGAGGAAGAGCTGGCCCGACTCCAACAAGAGCTGGATGCGCAACACTCGGTGGTGGCCGAGGCTCAGCGTCAGCAGGCCGCCGCCGAAGCAGATCTTGCCCGCCACCAGAGCGAGCTTGCAGCCGCCCGCCGCGAACTGGATGAGGAGCGCGCCCGCTGGCAAGCGGAACAAACCGAGCGCTCGCAATCCGCCGAGGCCGACCAGGCGACGGCCGCTCAACAAGCCGCCGCCGATCACCAGCGTCTGGCGGCGCTCGAAGCCGAGCTCGAAAATTTGCGTCGGGCTTGGGACGAAGAACGTCAGGCCTGGCAGGCCGAAGCGCAGCATCGGGCCACCGCCCCCCTCGCCGCGCCGGTCGATGCCTCGGTTTTGCAAGATCAACTGCTCGAGCTGACCGCCGAATTGGAAAACGCCCGCCGCGCCTTGGACGACGACCGCCGCCATTGGGAAGCCGAGCGTCTGCGCCAGCAGGCGGAATTGGCCGGGCACGCCGAGCAACTGCGGGCGCTTCGCCGAGACGCCGCCACCGGCGAGCCGGCGAGCGCCCTTCCCGATGCGACGAGTCAAGTTTCCGCCGAGTCGCCAGACGCGCATGTCGAGGCCGCCGATCTGCTGCACCAATTTGCGGGTCACGAAGCCGAAGAAATCTCGTTCGCCGAACCGGCCGAAGCGGCGCCGGTGAACATGACCGATTTGCTGAGCCGCTTCGGCATCTCGCTCGACACCACGCCCGACGAGCACGCCAAGTCCGACGACGATGCGGCGGTGGCCTCGCCTGCGAGTGAAATCGCCACCCGACCTGCGAAGCCCGCCGAGGAAGACGAAGATTCCATCGACGCCTATATGGCTCGGCTGATGCAACGGTTGGGCGCCAAGACGCCGTCGCCGCCATCGCGGCCGCACCACGAGGCGCAACCGTCGCCGAGAGCGGCGCCCGCCGTGGTTGACCAGCCCGAGCCGGAAGAATCGCCCGCCGCGCCGGTGGTCGCCAAGCTGTCGGATCCCAGCGAGATGGGGCGCCGCGCATTGCCGCCCGAGCGGGCCGCAGACCTGTCGGCCATGCGCGAGTTGGCAAACCTCAATGCGCGGTCGGCGATCGATAAACATGAGCGACGGACGATGCGCGACACCGGCCTGAACAAGGCCGCCGTCACACTGGTAGGGATGGTTACCGCGTTGGTCGAAGGCGCGCTTTGGCTGCATGGCTCGCCGACGGCGTTTTATCTGATGTTGGGCGGCGGGGTTGTGGCGCTGTTCTGGGGCTGGCAATACTACGCGGCACTGCAAAAATTCGCCGCCACTGCCGAGGCCGCGCCCCAGACGGTCGAGCGTCGCGTGGCCGACCGCCGCGCGGCCGAGCCGCCCATCGCCACGGCCGAAATCGTCGCCGCAGCCGATTCCGCCGGACCCGACGAACCAGCCGACCTTTCGTAAGCGCCCCCACGCCGATGCCAAGGGAGCTCGTTGCGGAGGCCGCCTGCCAGCCTCCAGCCCCCAGCCACTAACCACCAGCCCCCAGCTTCAGCCCCGTGCTGCCGCGCCCTCGCGGCGGCGATCGGCTGCCGCCGATATCGCCTGGGTGCGTGGATCGCGGGCGATCGAATTGGCCGAACCTTGCCGATGTGGCTTGTCGTCGATCGCATGGCCGCGGGCACGCAGGTCTTTCAGCAACTCGACAAAGGCAGCCTGCGCCGCTCCCTCGAATTGCACCACATCGGGCAGCCAGCCGTGATGCAGTCGCGGAGCATCGACCGCCGCCTGCAACTCCATGCCAAACTCGAGCACGTTGACCAACAGGCCCACGACGGTGCTGATGATGGTCCGTCCGCCGGGGCTGCCGGTGATGAGCACCACGCGTCCTTCTCGCAACACGATGATGGGCGATTGCGAGCTGAGCATGCGCTTGCCCGGTGCGATGGTGTTGGCCGGCGTGCCGATCTGGCCGCGGCGATTGGTGACGCCGGGCTGCCAATTGAAATCGGTCATTTCGTTGTTGAGCAAGAACCCCGCCCCGCGCACCACCACGCGCGAGCCATAGCTATGCTCCAACGTGTAGGTATTGGCCACCGCCATGCCCTGGGCATCGATCACGCTGAAGTGCGTGGTCTCGGTTCCCTCGGGCCGCAGTTCGATTTCCGGCGCGAGCCGCTCGCTGGGCGTGGCGCGTTCCGCATCAATCTCCGCGGCCAGGCGTTGGGCATATTCTTTGGTTAGCAGCCGCTTTGGAATCTCGACGAAGTCGGGATCGCCCAACCAGCGTGCCCGATCGCAGAACGCTCGCCGCAAAGCTTCGATGAGCAGGTGCACCGTGCGGCCAGACCAGCGGTCGTGGCTGCGAAGATCGAAATGCTCGAGCAGGTTGAGGGCTTCGATGGTGGCGGTTCCGCCCGAACTGGGCGGCGGCGCGCCGAGGAGTTCATATTCGCGATACGTTCCGCGCACCGGCGCGCGCGCCTTGGCCTGGTAACCCGCCAGATCGGCCCGCGTGATCAAGCCCCCGCCGCGTTGCATTTCGGCGACAATCTGTTCGGCGATCGGCCCCTCGTAGAAGGCCGCGGGGCCGTGCTCGGCAAGTTTTTGCAAAGTGCCGGCCAAGTCGGGCTGTGTCAGCCGATCGTCGGGCTGCCAGTCGCCGCGCGGTTTGCCAAACACGCGGCGCAGCTCGGCAAATTCGTGCGACGAGGCCAACAGTTGATTCAACGCGGCGGCCAGGCGCGGGCCGACGGCAAAACCCTCTTCGGCCAAGCGCACCGCCGGCGCGATCAGCGCCTGCCACGGCAACTTGCCGAAACGCCGGTGGGCCAGCTCCAATCCGCGCGGTGTACCGGGCACGCCCACCACCTTGTGGCCCAACCGGCTCTCGCCCGGCGAGAACATGTTGGCCGTGGCCTTGGCCGGGGCGGTCTCTCGATAGTCAATGCACACCGGTTCCGCGTGATCGCTGGGGTGAATCAGCATAAAACCGCCGCCGCCCAGGTTGCCCGCTTCGGGCAGCGTGACGGCCAGCGCCAGGGCGGTGGCCACTGCGGCGTCGACGGCGTTGCCTCCGCGCGCGAGCATTTGTGCGCCCGCTTCAGAAGCCGGGGACGAATCCGAAACGACGCAACCCTGTGAGCTGGCGTTCGTTTCGGCGCCCCTGGCGGTCGAAGGTCGAGCGAAGCAAAGCCCCGCCAGCGACGACGCGGCCCCGGCGCCTACAAACTGTCGCCGCGAGATTGGGAACGGGTCAAACATGAATGGCAGTCTTTGAGGTTGGAATGTCAAAACCAATTAGGGAACGCCCTTCGCGGCATCGCAACGCTACGGCCCACCCTAAATGCTGTATCGAATCCGGGCAAGCGCCGCCGCTCGACATACTCGCCACAGCGCCGATAAAATGACCAAGTGGGTCCAAACCGGTTCATCTCGTTGCGGGGCGTCGATGTTCATAATCTTCAGCACGTCGATCTTGACCTGCCCCATCGCCGGCTGATCGTGTTTTGCGGCGTCAGCGGCAGCGGCAAAAGCAGCCTGGCCTTCGATACGCTCTATGCCGAAGGGCAACGCCGTTATATCGAAACCTTCTCGGCCTACACGCGGCAGTTTTTAGAGCGGCTGGAAAAGCCCGCGGCGGAACGCATCGAAGGCATTCCGCCGGCCATCGCGGTGGCCAGCGGCAGCAGACGCCCCGGCCGCTCCAGCCGTTCGACCATTGGCACCGCCACCGAAACGCACGACTATCTGCGGCTGCTGCTGGCCAAGGTGGGCCAGGTGTTTTGCCTGAGCTGCGGGCGCGAGGTGCGGCGCGATACGCCGCAAAGCGTGGCCGCCACGCTCGCCGGCCTGCCCGACGGCACACGCTACCTGGTGACGTTTCCCTTCGACACCGTCGCCCTGAGCGACCCTTCGGCGCTGGCGTCCGCGCTGCGCGAACAAGGTTTTGTCAGAGCCATCGCCGACGGGCGGCTGATCGACTTCGATCGTCCCGCCGAGCAGCCATGGCAACGGTCGGCGGACGACAACGATGCGCGGCGGCGAATCGAAGTGGTCGTCGACCGGTTGGCCGCCGGCGGGGCCAGCGAACGGCGGTTGCTCGATTCGCTGGAAACCGCCTTTGAAAAAGGCGCCGGGGCGTGCCAGGTTTTCGTCGAGCTGACAACGCCAGACCCGCCCGAGGGCTTTCCGCCCGGCCGCGAGCTGACCATCGACAACCGCCGCTGGCGGCGCCTGGCGTTCAGCACACGGCTGGCTTGCGACCACTGTGGACGCGAATACCCCACGCCCGAACCGCGGCTGTTCAGTTTCAATAGTCCGCTGGGCGCCTGCCCCGAGTGCGAAGGCTATGGCAACATCATCGATATCGACATGGGGCTGGTGGTGCCCGACGAGCGAAAGTCGCTGCGCGAAGGCGCCATCGCCCCCTGGAACACGCCGGCCTACGCCCACGAGCTGCAAGAGTTGCTCGCCCTGGCGCGCGACTGCGACTTGCCGGTCGATGTGCCTTACGCGCAGCTCGACGAGCGGCAGCGGCGGTTGATCGCAGAGGGAGTGCCGCGGCGCAACTTCGGCGGGCTGCGGGGGTTTTTCGCCTGGCTTGAGCGGCGGAAATACAAAATGCACATTCGCGTCTTTTTGAGCCGCTGGCGCAGCTACCGGCCTTGCCCGACGTGCGGCGGCGCTCGGCTGCGTCCCGAGTCGCTGGCCACGCGGCTGGGCGGCAAGAACATCGCCGAGTTGTCGGGCCTGAAAATCCGCGAGGCCGCCGAATTCTTTCAACAGCTCGAGCTGCCGCCTTGGCAGCGCACCGTGGCGCGCATGATGCTCGAACAAGTGCGTGCGCGGCTCGGCTATTTGCAGGCGGTCGGGCTCGACTATCTCTCGCTCGACCGCCCCCTGCGCACCCTCAGCGGCGGCGAAGCGCAGCGGGTGGCCCTCACCTCGGCACTCGGCTCGAGCCTGGTGAACATGCTCTATGTGCTCGACGAACCCTCGATCGGTCTGCACCCGCACGACACCGGCAGGCTGCTGGCGGCCATCGAAAGCCTGCGCGACCGCGGCAACACGGTGGTGGTGGTCGAGCACGAAGAAGCGATGATCCGCGCGGCCAACCAAGTGGTCGAGATCGGCCCCGGCGCGGGCGAACGCGGCGGGCGCGTCGTCTTTCAGGGCACGCCGCGCGAAATGCAACTCTCGACCGCCAGCCTGACGGGCGATTACCTGGCCGGACGCCGGGCCATTCGCCCGCCCGCCAAACGCCGTCCGCCCGAACGCGGCTGGATTCGACTGGCCGGCGCGCGCGGCAATAACCTGCGGAACATCACCGTCGAGTTTCCGCTGGGGCTGCTGTGCGTGGTCACCGGCGTGAGCGGTTCGGGCAAGAGCACGCTGATCGAAGACACGCTCTACCCGGCCCTGTGCCGCCGCTTGCGCAAAGAAGCCCACCCACCGCTCGACTGCGACGACCTGTTTGGCGACGGCCAGGTGAACGACGTGGTGATGGTCGATCAATCGCCCATCGGCCGCTCGCCGCGCTCGAACCCGGTCACCTACATCAAGGCGTTCGACGAAATCCGCCAGGTGTTTGCCGAGACGGTCGACGCTCGCACACGCAATTACACCGCCGGGCATTTCAGCTTCAACGTCGAAGGCGGACGCTGCCACGCCTGCGAAGGGCAAGGCTATCTTGAAATCGACATGCAGTTTCTGGCCGACGTATATATGAAGTGCGGCGAGTGCCAGGGCCGGCGGTATCGCCGCGAGATTCTCGACGTCGCCTACCGCGGACGGAACATCGCCGACGTGCTCGACCTGACGGTACGCGAGGCGTTCGGCTTCTTCCGCGGGCAGACCAAGGTGCAAGCCCGGCTGAAGCGGCTGATCGACGTCGGCCTCGATTACCTGCGGCTGGGGCAGCCGGCCAACACGCTCAGTGGCGGCGAATCGCAGCGGTTGAAGTTGGCGGCGCATCTTTCGGGGGTCAAACGCGGGCGGACGTTGTTTTTGCTCGACGAGCCGACGACCGGGCTGCACTTTGCCGACATCGTGCAACTGCTCGATTGCTTCGAGGCGCTGCTGGCGATCGGCCATTCGCTGATCGTGGTCGAGCATAATCTGCATCTCATCAAGGCCGCCGACTATGTGATCGATCTCGGTCCCGGCGCGGCCGAGCAAGGCGGTCGCGTCGTGGTGCAAGGCACGCCGGAATTGGTGTCTCGCAACGCCGAATCGATCACGGGGCGATATTTGGCAGAGGCACTGGCCGAGGGCGGCAGCGACAGGCTTCATGCCAGCGACCAGGGCTGAGCCAAGACGGTCGCGGGTCCTTCATTCCAGTTCCAGATGCTTTTGTAAGAACATCATCTCCACCGCCGTCAGGTAATCGCGGTTGTCTTTTTTGGCGAAGCCGTGTCCTTCGTTGTCGGCGTAGAGCGTCCAGACGGGTCTGCCCGCCGCGCGCACGCGATCGGCAATCTGCTGCGCCTCGGAAAACGGCACGCGCGGATCATTCTTACCGTGCGCCACCAGCAACGCCGAACGGATTTTGTCGGCCGACGCGGTGGGATTGATCCGCTCGAAGAAGGCCCGCATTTCCGGGTCGCGCTCGTCGCCATATTCGGCCCGCCGCAAATCTTGCCGATAGGGGCTGGTGTGTTCGAGAAACGTGACGAAGTTGGCCACGCCAACAATATCAATGCCGGCCTGGATGCGGTCGGGAAAATGGACCAGCGAGCTGAGCACCATAAAGCCGCCATACGAGCCGCCGATGACGGCCACGCGGCGGGAGTCCAGCTCGGGCTGCTGCGCCACCCAGTCGAGCACCGCGCCGATGTCGCGCACACTGTCTTCACGCCGCGGCCCGTTGTCGAGCTTCAGATAAGTCTTGCCGTAGCCGGCCGAGCCGCGCACGTTGGGCGCAATCACCGCCAGCCCCAGCTCGTTGACTTCAAACTGGGTGACGCTCGAAAAAACGGGGCGAAACTGCGATTCCGGGCCGCCGTGAATGCTGATGAGCACCGCCGCCGGGTGCTCTTTCGACGCCTTCGCCGGGCGGAAGTAATAGGCCGGCACTTGCCGCCCATCGAACGACGGCACCTGAATCTGCTTGGGCCGCACAAACTTGGCCGGATCGAGCCCGCCCGTCTCGCTGTAGGTCCAGCGCACCAGCTCGCCGTCGGACAGCCGAATCGAATAGGCGTCGGGCGGAGCGTCGGGACGCGCCAGCGTCAGGCCCAACTGCTTGCCGTCGGGCGAAAACTCCAGATCGCTCACCACCGCCAGCGGAACCTCCAGCGGCTTCACCTGCTCGCCATCGAACAGATACAACAAGCTGGCGCCATCGGCGTTGACCGTCAGGGCCACGCGCCCGCTCTTGCGATCGACCTCGACGTCGCGCACGTCCCAGCGCAGATCGCCCGTCGGCCAGTCATATTTGAGCGTTTGCAAATCGAGCCGGCCCAGCTCGAGAAACTCCCCGCGTCCGTCGGTGGTGACGTAGGCTTGCCGGCCGTCTGGCGTGAACGCCATGTCGCCCACCGCCGCCGTGCCGTCGCCCGGCAGCGGCAACGGCCGGCGCTCGCGGCGGTCGATCTCGAACAAAGCGGGATACGACTCGTTGATGGAAACATACCGCGAGAGCAGCAACCGCTTGCCGTCGAACGACCAATCGGCCGCGGTCCAAAACTGGCCGTCGGTCTGCATCAGCAGCGACTCGCTGGCGGCCCGACGCGGGTCGGCCAGATAGAGATCGGTGTCGCGGCCGTTGCGGCGGTTGCTCAGCACGACCATCTGCTGGCCGTCGTGCCGTAGCGGCCCCAGCAGATTGCGCGAGGTGCCGTCGGTCAGCAATTTCGTTTGATAGGCCACGCGATCGAGCAGATACACCTGCTGGTTTTCGTTGCCGCCCTGGCTCATCGTCACCAACAGGGCGCCGTCGCGAGCTTCGGGAATGAACCTGCCGCCGGCAGGCTCGTCGAAAAACGTGATTTGCTCGCGCCGCCCGCCCGGTTCATACACCCGGTGAAGCTGCGCCGAGTTGCCAAACCTGGTTTGCACCAGCATGCCGCCGCCGTCGGGCGACCAGCCGAGAAACTGGGCCGCGCGCATGTTCTGATATTGCAGCAGCCGTTCGACCAGCTCGGCAGGCACGTCGGGCACGTCTTCGGTGGCAATGGCCGGCGGACGTTGCGCATCGGCCGAGGCGCGCGGCGCCGCCTGCGGCAGGAGCGTGACGACTGCCATCACGCCGGAAAACGCCAGAAGGTTTTTCATCGGTGGTATCTCAGTTCAAGTTTCGCAGTTTTTGCTAGCAGATGAACGACGCCGTAGCGTCATTATGCCGCAAGTTGGAGTACTTGGTCGAGAATCTGCTTGATTTTTTTGCTTCCCTGTCCTGACAGGCCCAGCGGAATAATCTGTTCGTG
>JAICLL010000277.1 GCA_025927475.1 Pirellulales bacterium | reverse complement strand
CCGCCGTCGCCCTGGGCAATGGTCGGGTCGCTATAGATGGGCGAGTTTTGCGCCGTCTGCTGAGGCGTGCCGGTATCTTGAGCGCCGCCGAAGATGATGTGCGAGACGCCGTCGTACGAAATGCCGTCGAACTGCGTGATTTGTAGATTGCCGTTGACGGAATACCACTGTCCGGTCGCGTCGAGCGGGCTACTCTCGCGGAAAATACCTCCATCGACGGCGAGGTACAGATTCCCGTTGGCCAGCGCGATGGCCCGCGAATCAGCGTGCGGCGCAGAGCCGTTTGAGGTGCCAACGTTTGTCAGCGGCGACCACTGCGGAGAAGGCACAGCGCTCGGACCGCCCGCGGCGACGGCCGTGTTGCCGCGGAACAGGCGCACGGTAAAGTTGGTGGCGCCGATGGAGTTGTCGGCGGCGAGCACTTCCTGATCGTCGCCCGCAACGTAAACGATGTTCGCGTTGTTCGGATCGGCGGCCAGCGAAAAATTTGGGAATCCCTGCCCGCCGCCGTTGACGCCTTGAATGAGCTGCGCGGTTCCTCCCGCGCCGCCACCGCCCGCGGCGGTTGTACCATCGAGAGTAAAATGGATGCTGTCATTCGGCGGAACGGTGACGGTGTAATCGCCGTTGGCCACGCCGGTGGCGCCTGTGATGCGCACCCGGTCGCCCGTCTTAAGAGATTCGTTGGCGCCGACGGTGATCTGAATCGGCGATGTGTTGCTGACCGCGGTGATGCTCCGCGACTCGTCCAACGTCTGCGGCAGGTCCATCTGCGTCCAGACGTTGCCTTGATTGTTCGTGTAAAACACACCGGCCGCTTGCCCGTTGTCGTTGATTGCGAAAAAGACGGTGTTGGGATCGGCGGCGCTCACAGCCAGCTTCATGTTGCTGGTCTGATTGCCGATCAACGAACTGATCGCCGTGTTGGGCGTAATGTTGCCGGACAGGTTCACCCAACCCCCACCGGTGTTGCCGACGTTGTTGATGTTATCGACGCGGAAAACGCCGCCCGAGGCGCCGCCCACCGCGACGTAGAGGCGATTGACGTTGCTCGGGTCGCCCGCGATGTCGAACACCGGGCCGTTTGGCAGGCCGTTCTGTCCTGAAATCACGTGGAATGAAGAACCGCCATCGGTCGAGAGAAAAAGCCCCTGCGACGTCGAAGCGTCCGGATAGCCGGGACCGACGCCGGCGAGAAGCGTGTTCCCGCGAGATGCGACCGCGGTGATACTCTCGCCTTGCAAGCCGCCGAGCGCTAGCGGAGCGTCACCAAGCTCTTTCCAGGTATTGCCGCCGTCGGTGGTTTTCAGCAATCCGGTGAGAGGACCGAGAGTGGTGATAATATTGCTGGTTTCGCCAATGCCTGCCACCAATGTCTTGTCGGTCGCGTCCGTCGGATCGAACTGCAAGGCGCCAATTTGCAGTGAGGTAAATTGATCCGTTAACGGCGTCCAAACCGGCGGTGTCGCGGTGATGTCGTTTGTGCTCCACACACCGCCGTTCACCGTGCCGATGAAAACGTTATGGGGATTACCGGGGTTAACGGCAATGGCCTCGATCGCGGCCGACACCGGGTTGCTCAAGGCAGAAGGTGTGTCGCTGAGGATGTTTGTCACTTGCGCATTGAGATTTGGTCCAGGCCCTTCGGGCGCCCAGGTCGGCAGAGAGCTGCTCAAAGAGACGCCCGACAAAAGCGAACGAATTTCTAACGGCTCGAAGGAAAATCGCTTAGATTGCTGGGCGCGGTGAGCGGCCTGCTTAAGAAAGGAAGGGCGGGTGCGGCCAGAACGTCGGCGCTTGGTCATTTTGTCCTCAACGAAGCTACTCATGGCTGGGGCGACCGCCATCTCGGCGGTACAACGCTTTTAACTGACTATAATTGGAAGGTTGACGAAGGCAAGGAAAAAATTCAAGGGGAATTCTTTTGTCAACAATAAACGCAAATTCGCCGCTGGCAAGCCATAGCATGTTGCCTAGCTCACCGCCTCTGGTAAACTCCGTATTCTCAACGGAGGGTTCATGCTAACGATTGAATCGCGAGAGCGCGATTTTCCATCGCTCAACGGCGTCGCCTACTTGAACACGGCGGCGGAAGGTATTCCGCCAACCGCCGTGGGCGCGGCCCTGCGGCAATACGCGTCTGACAAGCTGCTTGGCATGGACGGTCGCGACGCGCACTTCAAGCAATGGGAAGCGACCAAGGATCTCGTTGGCGAGGCGTTCGGCCTTTCGTCCGACGAAGTCTCAATCTGCTCATGTTCGTCGGAGGCTTTTAATTTGGCGGCGATGGCCTTGCGGCTGCGCGAGGGCGACGAGGTAATTATCAACGACCTCGATTTTCCCGCCGGCGCAACGCCGTGGCTGCAACGCGGATGCCCGGCCAGTGTTCGGGTCTGGCGGCACCGCGACGGAGCCTTGCGTGTGGAAGACCTCCTGCCGCTTCTAAGTCCCGCAACACGGCTGGTGACGGCCTCTTTGGTCAGTTTCTTCAATGGATACATGTTGCCTCTTCGCGAAGTTGTGGCCGCGGTGCGGCGGCACTCTTCGGCGCTGCTGGCGCTCGATGTGACTCAGGTGCTCGGGCGCATGCCGCTCGACTTGACCGGCGTCGACTTGATTGTGAGCAGCACGCACAAATGGATTTTGGCCTCGCACGGCGGCGGATTGGTTGGAGTGCCTGCCGCGCGGGCCAATGCCTGGACTGTGCCGGCGGGCGGCTGGTTTAACCTGCAAGACGCGTTCGGCGCCGAACGGTTCGACCGCGCGGTCAGCCGCCCGGGCGCCGCGGGCTTCACCGTGGGCATGCCTAACTTTCCGGCGGTCTATGCCATTCGCGCGGGGCTCGGCTACATCCAGCAGGTCGGCGTCGCAGCCATCGACCGCCACGCGCGGCCGCTGGTGCTCGCCTGCCTCGAAGGTCTCAAAAAGCTGCCCGTCGATCTGCTCACGCCCGACGAACCCGGTCAGCTCGCCGGCATCCTCGCCTTCCGGCACGCTAAGGCTGAGGAGATCCATCGCCGGCTCCACGCCCGCAAGGTTCATGTTATGAGCCATGCCGGGCGGTTGCGCGTGGCGATTCACGGTTACAACACAGAGAACAACGTGGAGCACTTCTTGCGCGAGTTGCGGACGGCGATCGACGATGTGGGTTGATGCCTTGGCCGTGCGAAGCGGCGCTTCTCACTTGGCCGATGCGGCGGCGGGCGCGGCTGGCGGAAAGCCGGGGGCCGCTTTGAAAGCCGCGACTTGCTTACCATCGGCCAGGTTCCAGACGCGCACCTCGCCGTCAAAGCTGCCGGTGGCCAATCGCTGCGCCGGTTCGTTGTAAGCCAGCGAATAAACCCAATCGGTGTGGCCGCTCAATACGCGTACCTGTGCCCGGTCGGCGGTCTTATGTTGCCTCGCGGTTTTATCGGCCGAGCAAGTGTAGGCCATGTCTTTCCGCACCAGCACCTTGAACACCTCGCCGCCAAAACCGCCGATGTCGGCGATCTTGTTGCCGTCGTTGGGATTCCAGACGCTCACGACTTTGTTCCCGCCGCTTGTGAACACCTGCGCGCCATCGGCCGAGAACGAAACGCCGTAGACAACTTCCTGGTGTCCCGGAAACGTGGCCAGCGATTCGCCCTTGGCGGTATCGAAGACTTTGGCGGTTTTGTCGCGGCTGGCGGAAGCGAGCTTGGCGCCGTCGGGACTCCAGGCGATGCCCATCACCCAGTCGGCATGGTCTTCGATGATCTTTTCTTGCGCTCCACTGGCCACGTTAAAAATGCGGATCGAGCGGTCGGCCGAGCAAGCGGCCAGCTTGTCGCCGGCCGGATTGAACTGTACGTCGAGCGCGTTGTCCGACATCGCGGCCAAAACCTTGACGATCTTCCCGTCGTTCGGGTTGACCAATGCCACCTCGCCCGAGATACCGGGCGTGCCGCTGGCAGCGGCCAGCAAGCTGCCGTCGTTGTTATAGGCCAGGGCGAACGTGCGTTGATCGATATTGCCGATGCGCCGCAGCAAGGCGCCGGTCGCCGGGTTCCAGATGGTGATTTCATAATAGCCGCCAACGGCCAACTCCTGGCCATCGGGCCGGAACGCCAAGGCCGTCAGCGGAATGGTGCGCGGGTAGGCTTGCGGGGCGGACGGACGCGGCTCTTTGGGCACGATTGAGGCCAGCGTGGCGTTGGCGTCGGCAGCGTCGTACTTGGATCCTTCTTCGATCCATTTTTTCACCAGGGCAATCTTGTCGGCCGGCAGCGGATCGGCGTCCTTGGGCATGCGCTCATCTTTGTCTTGCGAGCTGATCAGCCGCAGCACTTCGCTATCGTCTGGTTTGCCCGGCGTGATGGAAGCGGAGCTGGAATCGCCGGGCTTCATCAGCGTGGCGTAATTGAAGAGCTGGAAACCGCCCTTGGCATCGTTTTGCCCGTGGCAGGCCTGACAGTTCTTTAATAAGATCGGCGCGACGTCTTTAGAAAAGCTGACGGGGGCGGGGCTTTGCTCCTGAGCCGGCGCCGCTTGGCAGATAGCCAGCAAACACAGAGCAGAAAAGATCGATGCAGTTCGAGAAGTCATTCAATTACCTTTCAGCGTATGTGGCTTTGCGCCAGCCGTTCGATGCCGAGATAGTGCGAAAAAGGCTCGCAACCAATGATAAACGTGTTCTCTTCGTCGTAGAGTCGGTCGAGCATGCGGGGCTCGTCCGGTTCGATTTCCGTCAGCAGGCATTCAAAATCTTCATGTCTCAGCCTACCGACGTAGGGCAAGCGACGTTCGGCCTTTGACACAGGCCGGACTGCAAACCAGATCTCGCGGCTGCCAAGCCGCAAAAGGAACGAGTCCTGCCCCTGATACAATAACTCATGCAGCTCGTGTCGCTTTTGCTCTGCCACTGCTACAACCGTCTCGCACGTGTAACTCGGGAGAAACTCGCGGTTTCCGTCAATCGGGACGACAAAACTCACGTAATGAGGCGCGCCCTCTCCTAGCTCGGCGGGCGCACACCATCCCGGCTTATCGCTCGTTTCTGCTCTGACCAGGCTATGTACAAATGCCATGAGAGATCCCCAACCGCCCTATTTAACGGTACGCCGTGTCAGCGTGCCATTCAACAGCGCCTGCGCGTT
>JAICLL010000061.1 GCA_025927475.1 Pirellulales bacterium | reverse complement strand
GCTGTTAAAACCGCACCGTTTGAGACTAAGCCACAACACCTGCGACTCACGCCTAACCCGAAGCGTCAGCGAGGAAATGGGGAGATTCTGCCTCGCTGACGCTTCGGGTTAGTATCACTTTGCACGGCAGCACCGCACTATTAGGACACCACCCGGCCGAACATCGCTTCGAGTTAGGGGACGACTTGGAGACCACAGCAGCCGGTCGGCAGTTTCTGAACCTGATCACGCGCCTGTTTGCGAACGCTGAGGCGTTTTTATAGAGCCAATTCCGCGACCAAACCATGATCCTGACAGGCGAAGAGATTTCCTTGCTGGACGTTTATTGCAACGAGGGCACCGAGCCTCCCTTTGGCGGGCCGGCCACCAATGCGATGAGGAGCATCGGCATCCAGAACGGAGACACCCTGAACCTGCAATGGGCGTACTTGCGCGACAAGCCGCCGACCGATCCGGCCATCGGCAGGCGGGCGAAGGTTGCGCTGCCGGTTCCTTGGTCCAGCCGCGACGCCGTCCTTCGCCGCGACACGGAAATTCGGGCGATTCGCGAGGACATGCAACGAGTCCGCAGCACAAACGCGCCTCCGCAAAAAGGCGAGACGCCCGTGCCTAACGTACACCACGCCTGAACGGCTCGTTCCCTCAGAACTCCGTGTCTAGCAATTCCATCGCTACGCTCGTTTTCCTTGCTCGCATACGCGCCGCAGCGCACGTACGTGGGCGGGAGCATCGACGATTATCGGGCCGTTGTGCCGATGAGCGCGGCGGACTGCCAGTACGAACTTGCTGATCGCCTCGAGCATTGCTGCTTTTGCTTCAGCTAAGCGGTCACGTCAACCAGGCAGGCGTTTTCTGCCTGCCATATCACAATGTGAGGCATGTCCAGGGCGCTGGACCAGTTGAACGGGCGTTCCGTACCATCCGTGGTGGGGCGGCGCGTAGCGAGCCGCCCTAAATGCCCGCCCCCGCGGCAAATTGCAGATCGACATCCAAGGGACGCCGCGCGTTCTCCTCGGCAAACGCATTCATGTCATACAACAACGCCTGCCAGTCGCCCGGCTGAGCATCGCTGCGACCCGTCGCCATCACGCGCACATGGGTCGGGCGATAGAACGAAATCAGGTAACCGCCGTTGAGCGGATCGTGTTCGACGGGCTGCATGCGGCCCGATTCGCTGATCGCCCGCGCGAGGACCGTATAGTCCCCGGGCGTATCCACCCGCCAGGTCGCTTCGAACAGCCGCCACGAATACGGCGCGCGCGGGCCGATCAATTCGGCCGGCGACCAGGCGTATCCTCCGTCCGCGCTGATTTCGACGCGCGCGACAGCTTCTTCGCCGGCCCAGGCCAGCCCGACCACGCGGTTCGGTCCCAGGCCCAACACCTCGCCTGAACGCGGACGCAAAATCTCGGACTTCACGGCCATGGGGCCGACGACGACGGTCTCCAAACCGGTGCTTCCGGCTGTCGCCGTCGGGCGTCGGCGGACTGTGTATTTGATGGTTTGAAAATAACCGCCAAAGGGGACGTCGAGCGCTGCAATCCGTACCAGCCATTTCACCGACGCCACGCCATACCAACCCGGCACAAACAATCGCAACGGAAAGCCGTGGTCAGGCTCCAGCGGCTCGCCGTTCATCCGCAGCGCTAACAGCGTGTCGGGATGGAGCGCCTTATCAAGCGGCAGCGCCCGCTCGAAGTGCATCGGCTCCGGGTGGTCAGCCTCGACGCCTCGATCGGCGCCCTGGCAAAGAATCTGCATTGCCGCGGGTTCCAGACCAGACGCTTCGAGAACGGTTCGCAACGGTACGCCGCTCCATTCGGCGTGGCCGATGGCGCCCGCCGCCCATTGCACGCCGGCCGCCGAGGGGTGCAAAAACGAGCGGCCGTTGCCCGCGCACTCGACCGTGGCGAAGACCGTGCGCTGAGGCAACTCGTTCAGCTCTTCCCATGTCCACAGGCGCGGGCGGCGCACACCACCTTCGACCGACAATCTCCAGGCGCCGAGATCGATTTCGGGGCGCGGGAAGTGGTTGCGCACAAAGAACAGCCGGTTCGGAGTGACCCAACCGGCCTGTGACTCCAGTGGCGTTTCGCTGTTCTCCGGCTCGGCCGTGATGGTCTTGCGCTGGCTCATGCTCGTTTGACAACAAAGAAACGATGCCGCAGTGACCCCCGCAGGCAGTATAATGAGGCGACCGGTTTGGAAACAAGTCGCCCCTACCGCTCTCTCCGCCACGTTTCATCATGACTCGAAAGCGCACGCTTCCATGGATCGCCTGGCGATGGAGCTGCCGATTGCCGGCGGTCGTCGCGATCTTGTGGGTCGGCAAGCGGCAACTGTTCGATCTGGCCGCCGATCCACACGAAATGCACGATCTCGCCGAAAACCCTCGCCACGCGCACGTGTTGACCGAGTTGTGTCAATTGCTGCGCGAGGGCTTCGCGGCGCTTGGCGATCCGCTGATGGCCGGCGCGGATTGACTTTGACCACCAGAAGCGGCAGCATGACGATGATGACTTCTTTCGGTCTCGTATTATTGGGCGTGGTAGTCGGGCTGCTCAGCGGCATGCTGGGCATCGGCGGCGGCATTCTGCTGGTGCCCGGCCTGATGCTGCTGTTTGGCTTTAGCCAGCCGCAGGCGCAGGGTACGAGCCTGGCGGTGCTGGTGCCGCCGGTCGGCATCTTCGCCGCGATGGTCTACTATCAACACCGTTTCATCCAGCTCAACGTGGTGGCGTGCGTGGCGGCAGGCTTTTTGCTGGGAGCCTACCTCGGAGCGAAACTGGTTCGCAAGCTGATCGAATCTTTCGGCAGCGCGATGGAACTATCACGGCGTCAACTCGCGGGCACAATATTTCAGTCGCCAGTAACGGACGCATTACGATTAGGCGTGCAACGACCGGAGCGGTCGACTTTCAACAACCGGGTATAGGGAACTGACATTGGAGTCTAGGAGCATGAGACTTGCAGAGAATTTTGCTCGGTTCGCCGACGAACTGAGTCAGAGCCCAAGTGGGCTCTTTACCGAGATCAGTGTTTTCCCATCCGGTGCCCTTTCAATGCGAGTTCACTTAGGGAGTCGCTTGTTCGATTTTGACTATTTTCCGTCGCGATCGTTGTTCTGTGTAGACGAGCTGGAGCCAGACGCAGCTTTCGACAGTGGGTATCGCTACGGCTTTCAAGATTTTGACTCCGCCAAGGCAAAGCTACTTTGCCTTCTGGAAGAAGCGCAGGCCGCCGCCACCGAGGACCGAAAGCCACCACTCGCCGATGCGAAAGGAACCGCGCGGTAATGCCGCCGATCTCTGAATCTATGTCGAACCGCCTCGCGCACGAAACCAGCCCGTACCTATTGCAGCACGCCAACAACCCGGTGGATTGGTATCCCTGGGGCGCCGAGGCGCTGGAGCGCGCCAAGCGCGAGCAGCGGCCGATCTTTCTTTCGATTGGCTATTCGGCCTGCCACTGGTGTCACGTGATGGAGCACGAAAGCTTCGAGAGCGAGGCGATTGCGCGGCGACTGAATGACGGATTTGTCTGTATTAAGGTCGATCGCGAAGAGCGGCCCGATCTCGATCAGGTTTATATGACCGCCGTGCAGGCGATGACCGGGCGGGGCGGTTGGCCCATGTCGGTGTTTTTGACGCCGGACTTGCAGCCGTTCTATGGAGGCACCTATTGGCCGCCGACGGGCCGCATGGGCATGCCCGGCTTCGACCAGGTCATCGACGCCGTGCTCGACGCCTGGCATCAACGGCGCGAGCAAGTGGTGCAACAGGCAGATGAACTGACCGCCGAACTGCGGCGGGCCGGCAGCATGCCGTTGCCGCCGGGCGAATTATCAGACCGTCCTCTCAGAGCCGCCGAGGCGGCGTTGGAGCGGATTTTCGATCATCGGTTGGGCGGCTTTGGCGGCGCCCCGAAGTTCCCGCACCCCATGGATCTGCGATTGCTGTTGCGCCGCTGGCGTCGCTCGCCGCGCGACGCCGTGCTGGGCATGGTCACGCTCACGCTCGACCGCATGGCCGCCGGCGGCATTTACGACCAGCTCGGCGGCGGCTTCCATCGCTACAGCGTCGACGAACGCTGGCTGGTGCCGCACTTCGAAAAAATGCTCTACGACAACGCGCTGCTGTCGATGTGCTACGTCGAAGCCTATCAGGCCACAGGCCACGAAGACTATGCCCGCGTGGCCCGCGAGACGTTCGATTTTGTGCTGCGCGACATGACCGCGCCCGAGGGCGGCTTTTACAGCACGCTCGACGCCGACAGCGAAGGCGAGGAAGGTAAATTCTATGTCTGGACGCCCGCCGAAGTCGAGCAAATCTTGGGACCGCAACGAGCCAAGACGTTCTGCTATGTCTACGATGTCAGCGACGAAGGCAACTTTGAGGGGCACAACATTCTCAATCTGCCCAAGACGCTCGAACAGTGCGCGAAAATCTTGGGGCGCGACTTGGCGGAGCTGACCGCCGAGTTGTCGGCCAGCCGGCAGGAGCTGTTGGCGGTGCGCAACCGCCGCGTTTGGCCGGGCCTGGACGACAAAGTGCTGGTAAGCTGGAACGGGCTGATGATCGATTCGCTGGCTTACGCCGCCGGTGCGCTGGGCGAGCCACGTTACTTGGCTGCCGCCCGCCAGGCCGCCGATTTTCTTTGGAACCGCTTGCGCGCGGACGGCCGGCTGCTGCACACCTGGCGCAAGGGCCAGGCGAAGCTGAGCGCCTATCTCGATGACTACGCCTGCCTGGCCAACGCCTTCGTCACGCTCTACGAAAACAGCTTGGAAGAGCGCTGGATCGACGCCGCGGTACAGTTGGCCGACGTGGTGCTGGCGCAATTCGCCGATCGACAAAGCGGGGGCTTTCATTACACCGCCGACGATCACGAGCCGCTGATCGCGCGGCAGAAAGACGTGCAAGACGGCGCAACGCCCAGCGGCAACTCGATGGCCGTCACGTTCTTGCTGCGGCTAGGCAAGCTTTGCGGGCGGGCCGCTGATCTGGAAGCCGCCCATCGGACGCTGACGGCTTTCGCGGGGCTTTTAGAAAAGCATCCCACCGCGGCCGGGCAGATGCTTATCGCACTCGATTTTTATCTGGGACCAACGCCCGAACTGGTGCTGGTCGATGCGCCCGAGGAATTGCGTGGCGAGATTGGGCGGCGTTATTTGCCGAACAAAGTGTTTGCCTCGCGGCCGGGCGAGGGGCGCAGCGCCGCGCTCGAAGGCGCCTTTGCCGGCAAGGCCGCCGCGGGGGATCAGCCGGCGCTGTACGTTTGCGAGAATTTTGCCTGTCAGTCGCCGGTGGTTGGCCGTGAGGCAATTCTCGCAACGATCGATCATCTGTAGGAACGGCCTTCCAGGCCGTCAAGATCCAGAGAGAGCCTGGCAGGCCGTGCCACGGATTGTCTAGCCCTTGCCGCGCAGGCCGAGAATCAGTTCGACCTCGCCGATTGGGCTGCCAACCCGGGTCGCAATGGCGGCGCTGGCCAATCCTGAATCGGCCAGTGCATAAATCTCGGCGTAACGTCGGGAGGTTGGCGAGGGCAACGGCTCAGCCATCGCACGCGGTCGCATCGCGGGCGGATGGACCGCGGCGACCGCGGCGGCTTGCAGATGCGGCGCGGGGCGCGCCGCGCTAACCTCGAGCCTGGCCGCGCGCTCGATGGCCGCTTCCAATCGGGCGGTTTCCGCCGCGGCATCGCGAATCAAATGCTGCAAGACGCTGATCTTGCTGTCAAGCTGCCCGCGCAACTCGCGGGCGGTCTCGTGCATTTGCACTTCCCAACGCTGGGCATCGCGCGGCAAATCGAGATGATGCGCGTCGGGCGTTTTCGGCAGCCGGGGCTTCGACCAGCTCGAAGGATGGGAAAGTTGGCCCTTGGGCCGCGTATTGAGCTGGCGGTGCGTGCGAAACAAAAGCACCGCGCATACCAAGCCCAAGCCCGATAGGAATAAGACCGTCGTCGGTTCTAGCTGCGCCAAAAGCTGCATAACGGTGGTTGCTCGGAAGCTGAATGGACTCCGTTGACATCAGATCTGCGGTGAAGTCCGTTCCCTACGGACGTCGGCCAAGGCGCGAGCCGTATTGAATGACAAGGGCGATCTCGGTACCTCTGAACCCCGAACCCTGAACCCTGGACCCCGAACCCCGAACCCCCTGCCTACCGTTCGCCGCTGAACGCCCGGTGCGCCGCTTCATATACGCTCTTCAACGGCACATCACGGGCGATGGCCAGCCGGCTGCACGATTCAAACTCGGGCGAAAAACTCGGCTCTTGCCCGGCGATCCAACCCAGCTTGCCTTCGACCGTTCCGAATTCGGTTTCCACCTGGTGTGGCTTTCGTTCGAGCTTGTGCCGGCTGGCAGGCCAACGGCGCACGCCCAGCGTGCCCGTCTCGCGGAACAACACGCGCTCGATCTTTTCCACGTGCGGCGGCTGGCAGAGCACCGTGATCGTGACGCCAGGCCGGTTTTTTTTCATCTGGATGGCCGTGGTGTAGACGTCCAGGGCGCCGGCTTCCCACAGTTTGGCGGTGGCATAGCCCACGACTTCGCCCGGCACGTCGTCGAGATTGGTCTCCACCACCCACACTTGATCGGCGGCCAAGCCGTCGGCGGCTTCGCCCACGAACAGCCGCAGCAGGTTCGGTTGATCGGCCAGCTCGCGCGTGCCCGCGCCATAGCCGATGCGCTCGATTTTCATCGCCGGCAGCGGCCCGAACTGATCGACCAGCGTGGCTACGATCGCCGCGCCCGTCGGCGTGGTCAGCTCGGCGGGCACTTGCGATTCTGCCAGCGGAATGCCTTGCAACAGTTCCGCCGTGGCCGGCGCGGGAATGCTGCATGTGCCGTGGGCGATGGTCACGGTGCCGCAGCCGGTCGGCACGGGCGAGCACGCGATGCGATCGACTCCCAGCAGATCCCAGCCGATCGCCGCGCCCACGATATCGGCGATGGAATCAACAGCGCCCACCTCGTGAAAATGCACTTTGCGCAGCGTGGTGCCGTGCACTTTGGCTTCGGCCTCGCCCAGCCGCGTAAAGATGCGCTTGGCCAGGTCTTTCTGTCGGCTCGAAAGCTGGCTGGCGTCGATCATGTCGGTGATGTGATGCAGGTGCCGGTGGGCGTGCTCGGGCGGGTGCTCGACCGTGATGTGCGTGGCGCGAAAGCCTTTGCGTTTGACCTCGCTGGCCGCCAGCCTGACGCCGGGCAGACCGAGCGAATCGAGGCCGCTGCTGATGGCGGCCAGTTCGACGCCGGAATCGACCAGCGCGGCCAGAGTCATATCGCCGCTAATTCCGCTCAGGCAATCGAGATAGACAATTTTCACAGTTCTTCCTGTTTCGGAGCGCACGGATTCTAGATTTCGCCCTGCCCGCCGCAAGTGCAGTTATGGGGTGCGCTGCACCGCCTGTCAAACGCCTGGTACACCGAAAGCGATTCCAAACTCCGGTGGCTGGGGCAGTGAGGCAAGGAACCGCGATCGCACGAGGGAAAGCGCCCTTGTGCCCGGTCGGGGCTCTGGGTACGATTCGCCCGCAATTACCGGTGGGATAGTCCGCGCGCGGCTGCCGCCGGTTTTGCTCACGTCGTGCGTCGCCGCCCGGCGGCGCTGGTTTTCGCTCGGAGAAGCTTGCGGTGCGCCGCTTCCGCGTTGCGTTCTGGCTTGGTCTCGGACCGCTTTTGTTCGGCTGCGCCCAGAATCCGTACGTGCTGCAAGGCAAGCTCGAAACGTTGCAAAAGGAGCACACGACGCTGAGCCAGCGCTATCAAGAGCTGCAAAGCCGGATGGCGACGCTCGACCAGGACAATCAAGAGCAGGGCACCCTGCTGGCTCAGTCGCAGCAGCAGCGACGGGTGCTCGAAGACGAAGCAGCGGCCTTGCGCGAGCAGCTTAGCGGCGCGGCGAGCCAACTGGCCAAGCTGCGCGAGTCGCACACCGAGGTCGAAAAACGGGCCGAGACGCTGGCGGCCTCGGCCAAACGCCGCATCGGCGCCAGCATCTCGGCCAACAACAGCCAGCGCGATCAGCTTGCGGCCATTCAGATTCCCGGCGTCGAAACCCGCGTCGACAGTGATGTAATTCGGGTGGAACTGCCCGGCAACTCGTTGTTTGAACCGACCAGCGCCCGGCTGCTGCCCTCGGCCCCCGCCTTGCTCGACTCGGTGGCGGCGGCCTTGGCCCGGCAATATCCTCACCAGACGATCGGCGTCGAGGGCCACACCGACAACGAGCCGGTTCGCAGCCAGCTTTGGTCGAACAATCATCACCTTTCGACAGGCCGGGCGATGGCGGTGTACGATTACCTGGTCAGCCGCACGCGGCTGCGGCCCGGCCAGCTTTTTGTGGTCGGTCACGGCGAGAACCACCCGATTGTCTCCAACGACACCACCACCGGCAAGCAGCGCAATCGCCGGGTCGAGCTGGTTGTCTATCCCGAACGCGCCTCGGGGCGGTAAGATAGTCGAAAAGGCGCGAACCACCGCGGCAGGCGAGGTGTCGCTGTAGGGGCTAACGCCTCCGGCCACTGATTCAGAACCGATTCGGCAGCGGACCATGATCGCCATCATCGACTACGGCATGGGCAACTTGCGGAGCGTGCAAAAGGGCTTCGAAAAGGTCGGACATGCCGCCACCATCACCAGCGACCCGGCGGTCATTGCCGACGCCGGGCGAGTGGTGCTGCCCGGCGTCGGCGCCTTTGGCGATGCCATGGGCGAACTGCGCCGCCGCAAGCTGATCGAACCGGTGCGGCGGGCCATCGACTCGGGCAAGCCTTTCCTGGGCATTTGCCTCGGCCTGCAATTGCTGTTCGAGGTGGGTTACGAAGGAGGCCGGCACGAAGGGCTCGGTGTGCTGCCGGGCGAGGTCGTGCGGTTCGACCTGCCCGCCGAGTACAAGGTGCCGCACATGGGCTGGAACCAGTTGACCCTTCGCCGTCCTGCGCCGTTGCTGGAAGGCGTGGCCAGCGGCGCTCACGTCTATTTTGTTCATTCGTACTACGTGGTGCCGCGCGATCCGCAAGTCATCGCCGCCGAAACCAGCTATCCCGCGCCGTTCACCGCGATGATCTGGCACGAGAATCTCTTTGCCACGCAGTTCCATCCCGAAAAGAGCCAGGCCGACGGCCTGAAGATGCTGCGGAACTTCGCGGAGTACCCTGCGACGGCGTCTCAATAGGTACCGGTCTAGCGATGCCGAAACGAGACGTCCGTTAGCTGTTATCGAGAATTCTTGAAAAAGGTTCCAGCGTGAAGGAGACCCTACCTCCTTCGACACTCAGCCAAGATCGTACGATCTCCAAGATTTCGGGGGATCATCGGAGAAATCAAACCTGACGCGTGTGTAGTAGCTCATGCAAGTTCTCTGAAACGAGTTGCCTCGTCCTGCCGGCGTAGGTAAGGGGCGGCTCGGAGCGTCGCCAGGGAATATCGACGATCAGCCATTGACGCATTTGGCGCGGCGATGCTCGGCTGTCTATCATAGCACTACCAATCATCCCACGGCAGCCATCCAACCAGAGGAATCGTGATGTCCTATCGCTCGCTGTTCCCATTGATAACGGTTTGTTGTCTTGCCGCAGCCGCTGTACGAGCCGAGGAGACTTGGCTGCGGTTCGAGGGGCAGGCCGGGCCGGGCATGGGCAAAAAAATCGCGCTCGTTTCGGGCGATGAAGAATATCGCTCGGAAGAAGTCTGCCCGATGCTCGCCAAAATCCTCAGCGCGCGGCACGGCTTTGCGTGCACCGTCCACTTTGCCATCGACCCCGACACGGGACTGATTCATTCCAACAACCAGTCAAACATTCCCGGCCTGGAGCAGCTTGACGATGCCGATCTGATGATCATCGGCACGCGCTTCCGCGAGCTGCCCGACGAGCAGATGAAGCACATCGTCGATTTCATCACCGCCGGAAAACCGGTGATTGGCCTGCGTACCGCGACGCACGCCTTCAGCTACAGCCGGCATCCCCATAGTCCCTATGCAAGCTGGAGCTTCAATAGCTCGCAGTGGCCGGGCGGCTTTGGCCAGCAGGTTTTGGGCGACACCTGGATCAGCCATCATGGAAGCCACGGCAGCGAGGCCACCCGCGGCGTTGTCAACGAAAAAAACAAAGACAACCCCATCCTTCGCGGCGTCGGCGACGTGTTTGGCCTGACCGATGTCTATGGAATCAGGAACCTTACGCCCGATGCGACCATTTTGCTTTACGGCCAGGTGCTCTCGGGCATGAAACCCTCGGACCCGCCGGTGAAAGGACCGAAAAACGAGCCGATGATGCCGCTGGCGTGGCTCAAAGATTTTCAAGCACCCGCCGGGAAGCCAGGCCGGGCGTTTTGCACGACCATGGGCGCGTCGGTCGATTTTCAGAGCGAAGGGCTGCGGCGGCTGATCGTCAACGCCTGCTACGACCTGACGGGCTTAAGAGAGCAGATTCCGGCCAAGGCCAACGTCGATTTTGTCGATCCCTTTCAGCCGACGATGTTCGGCTTCAAAGACGACAACTATTGGAAGCAGAAAAAGCTGAAGCCGGCAGACTTTGATCTGCACCACTGATGCTCTGGTGATGACAGGAATATTGTTGGCAGCAAGATGACGAGAAAGAAATGGCGCGAACCCCCGCCGGCATGCACGCCTGCTCACAGCGATCGTCGCAAGAGCGGCGCAAGGATTCGCAGAGCTTCCATCTTCAAAACCTGGCCAGGCGTGGCGCCGGGTTGACGTTGGCCGGTCGCCGGCTCGCGACCATCGGGGCCAATGCGATAGGCCCGCCGCAGATGGTCGCCGACTGACTCGCCGACCAGGGCGGCCACGTCAGGATCGTCGACAATTACGCCCGTCTCGGTGTTGAGGTATTCCGAGCGGGGGTCGAAATTGTACGAGCCGACAAACGCGATTTGGCAGTCGATCACGGCGGTCTTGGCGTGCAAGTGGTCGGGACCCGCCAATTCGAAGATTTGCACGCCGTGCGAGAGCAGCCAATGCTTTTGGTTGGTAAAGGTGGCGGCCACCAGCATATGGTCGGTGCTGGCCAGCGAATTGGTGAGAACGGTGACGCGCACGCCCCGGCCAACGGCCGCCGCCAAGGCGCGCTTGAAGGCCGCCGACATTACAAAATAAGGCGTTTCGAGCACGATGCTGCCGCGGGCCCGATCGATCAGCCGCAGCATCTGTTCGCTGATGCCGCGCGGCTGGCCTTTGAGGCCGCCGGGATCGTAGACAAACCAGGCGCAGCCGGTCTCGGCGGCGTCGACCGACCAGTCTCGCGGGCGATCCAGCTCAATCGGCTGCCCGCAGACGGAGAGACCCTGCCCGGCCGCCAGCCAAAGCTCGCAGCAGCACGGCGAGGGCATCGGCCCGGTTCGGCCGTCTCCCCGCCGCGAGAAGGTTTGTTCTTGCGAAGCATCAGCCGCGTCGGGGCGGCGCTGGCGGAGACGCTGTGCCAGCGAGGTCTCGAACTCCGTCGGAAACACCTGGTCGCTGTGCCACGCGCAGTCGAAATAGCGCTGCGCCTCCAGCGCGGTCTGCCCTTGCAAGTAGGCGTCGCGATCGACGTAGTTGATTCGGGCCAGGCCGAAGTGGCAGTTGCGAATGTTGCGGCTGCCGACGATCAGGTGTATCGCATCGATCATCAGCGTTTTGTCGTGCATCCGCCGATTCAGCCAAAGCGGATGCCCGCGATGATGGGGATGGTATTCGCGGATTTGCACGCCGCTGGCGACCAGGCAGCGCTGCACCTGGGGTGGAATGTCGTTGTGGGCGGCATCGACCAGCAGGCGCACGCGCACGCCGCGCAGGGCGGCCTCGCGCAAGAGCGAAAGAAAGAGCGCCCCCACCTGATCGTCGTCGATCCAATAATACGAGGCGTCGATCTGGTGTCGGGCCTGCTGGATCAAGTCGGCGCGGGCTTGCAGCGCTTCGTAGTTCGAATGCAGCAGGCGGAACGAGTCGGCGCGCACCGGGGCCGTCGCGCCGATCAGCAGCAGACCGAAGATCCATGCGGCGCCGCGCGCCATACGCCAACTCCCCTGAGGCGTCGGGCTGGAAAACCCAACCTGTGCGCCCAAGAGGCGCATGGAAGCATGGTCGGCAATTGGGACCGCGTGGCGTCAGTACGCGATGGACAATCGGCGCGACGCTAACCGCTGGAAGGCCAGATAAAGACGGAGCGGCTTACCTGGCCGGATCATTCGGCGCTAAAGTGCCGCCGGCAAAATCAAATCGGCGTGCAAATAACGTTTAAGCTGCCGCACGACCGCCAGGAATTTTTCGAGATCAACCGGCTTGGTGATGAAACTGTCGACACCCAACAGCTCGCTTTGCACCCGGTCTTCTTCGTCGTCCGAGCTGGTCATGACTACCACGGGAATCGACTTCAGCTCGGGATCGAGCTTGACCTCGCTGAGCACCTCGCGGCCGTCTTTCTTGGGTAGGCCGAGATCGAGCAGCATCAGGTCGGGTCGCGGCGCTCGGGCAAATTTGCCCTCTTGCCGCAAAAACTCCATTGCCTCCTGGCCGTCGCGGATCAGGGTCATCCGATGCTGGATGTTCCCTTTTTTCAGGGCGTTGATGGTGACGCAGGCATCGACCAGGCCGTCTTCGACCAGCATGATCTCCATCGGCCGCCCGATGGTCTGGCTCGATGCAAAATGGTGTTGAATGGACACAGGACCGCCTCCTCCCTCATCACGGCGCACCGCTAAGCGGGACGCGTCGGAAACCACTGCCTCTACTATAGTTTCTCGCAGCCGCGTCGCTTGTTCAACCCCTATTTGGGGGCTAAAGGCAGTTCCACCGCCACGCCCGACGCCGCACTGCGGGCGACCGCCTCGGTGAATTCCATATAACGCACGCCGCTGGCGAAATCAGTAAACCGCACGGGCCGCTCGCCGCGAATGGCGCCGATGAACTCCGCCTCGACTTCCCACTGCATGGATTTTTCATCCGGCACTTCAAGTTCACGCGGACCCTGCTCGCCGCGGCGGGCGCCCCACAGCCGGTCGTGCGGGGCCAACTCGTATTTCAGCATTCCGTCGCTGCCATAAAGTTCGATGCGTGTGCCACCGCCGAACCGCGCCACGCCGCTGATGTGATACACCGCATGCGCACCGCCGGCCAGCGTGGCCAACACCTGCACGCTGTCGGGCGTGCCTACGCGACGCAGCAAGCCGGTGGCTGGGTCGAGCCGCTCGGGCACGAATGCTCGAAGCTGCGCCATCACGCGCACCGGCGCCGGCGCCCAGCGCATCAGCGTCTCGTGAAGGATACCCAGCGACAGCATGTTCAGCCCTGATAGCTCGCGCACCTGCCGCCAGCCCAGCGGCACTTCGGCATCGGCCAGGTCGTCGTTGGCGGCCGAAACGACGACTTCGCGCAGCTCGCCGATGAAGCCGGAACCCAGCAGCTCCAGCACGACGCGATGGGCTCGCAGCCCGAACGGGCTGGGCACGATTTGGCAGACCAGTTCCGGGCGCTCGCGGCTGGCGGTCAGCATCTGCCGAGCCTCGCTGGCATTCATGGCCATGCGCGCCTCGGTGAGCACGTGCTTGCCCGCCGTCAATGCCGCCAGCGTGATCGGACAGTGCAGGTAGGGCCAGGTGCCGACGACCACGGCGTCCAGTTCGGGGTCGGCCACCAGGTCTTGCCAATGTTCGTAGGTTTTCGCAATACCGAATTCACGAGCGGCGGCGGCAGTCGAATCGGGCCGGCGATTGCAGACCGCGTGAACCTCGACATTCAGGCACGCACGCAAACCGGGGATATGCCGGCGGCGCGTGTTGCCGCCCAGCCCGACGATGCCCACGCGGATCAGGTCAGTGGCCATGACAATTGCGGAGAAGCGATGGTTGGCGGGCCTTGCGACGCGGATCGACATTGTATGCGAAAATCGATCGCGGTGCATACATTTCTTCTTTTCAGCGGCGGACGCTAAGCTAAAAGGCATGCGCGGCCGCCGTCGTTTACAGTTCACTTTGAAGAGCCTGTTGCGGAGCGTCTTTTTCCTCTCGCTGCTGCTGGCCGCGTGGACTTGCCTGCCCGGTACGATGCGCGACGCCCTGTTCGCCGCGTTCGCGATCTTCAGCCCGGTGCTGTTGGCGGTGTATTTTGCCGATTGGTTGGACCGGGCGCCATGATCCTTCATTGGCCAGCCGCAGTTGATTAAGATGGATAAGGGTTCGTCATCATTTCAGCGATGGCCGCGAGTTTTCAAGAGGTTCGTGCAGCATTCCGGACAACTTTACATCTCGGTGGTGACGCAGGGCGAGCCGACTTTGCCAATGTTCCCGGTTTGAACGTCATCGATTGGCTCGTCCCCTAACAACAATGAAATTAATCAAGGTCTCGGCGGCGGTGTTGAATCAAACGCCGCTCGACTGGCAGGGAAACAAAGCCCACATTCTGGCGGCCATCGAGGCGGCCCGCCAGGCGGGCGTGAGCGTGCTCTGCCTGCCGGAGCTGTGCATCACCGGCTACGGCTGCGAAGACGCTTTTCACTCGCCCGGCTTGCAGGCCACGGCGCTGGAAGTGCTCGGCGAGATCGCGCCGGAAACGCGCGGCATCATCGTCTCACTCGGGCTGCCGCTGCTTTATCATCACGGGCTGTTCGATACGGCCTGCCTGGTGGCTGACGGCAAGATTCTGGGTTTCACCGCCAAGCGATTCTTGGCCGGCGACGGCATTCATTACGAGCCGCGCTGGTTCAAGCCGTGGCCCTCCGGACATCGGGCCGAAATCGCCGTGCTTGGCCGCGAATATCCACTGGGCGATGTTCACTATGACTGCGGCGGGCTGAAAATCGGCTTCGAAATCTGTGAAGACGCCTGGGTGGCCAACCGGCCCGGCAGCGAACTGGCGGCGCGTGGCGCCGATGTCATTCTGAACCCGAGCGCCAGCCATTTCGCCTTTGGCAAGGCCGAAATCCGCCATCGCTTCGTGCTCGAAGGATCGCGCGCCTTTGGCGTGAGCTATGTCTATTCCAACCTGCTGGGCAACGAAGCCGGGCGGGCGATTTACGACGGCGGCGCACTGATCGCCTCGGCAGGCAAGCTGCTGGCGGTGGGGCCGCGGTTCTCCTTCGCAGATTTTCAACTCACCACCGCGCAAATTGACGTCGATGCCACGCGGATGATTCAATCACGCACCGGCAGCTTCCTGCCCAGCGCCGAGGCCGACGCCGACTGCATACGCGCCGATTTCCAATTCCCGACGCTTGCGCCCGAGCCCGAAGCGGTGGCGCCGCGCGGCTGGGAAAGCGGGCATTACGTCAAAGAAGAAGAGTTTGCACGCGCGATCAGTCTGGGCCTGTTCGATTACTTGCGCAAAAGCCGCTCGTGCGGGTTTGTGGTGTCGCTCAGCGGCGGCGTCGACTCTTCGGCGGTCGCGTGCCTGGCGGCGATGGCTGCCGAGTTGGGCATCGGCGAATTGGGGGCCGACCGGTTTTGCGCGAAACTCGCGTACATGGGCGGAACGCCGGCCGTGAAGGATGCGAGCGGCAAGGTAGAAAGCGACGGCACACGGAGTGTGCCTGCTACTATTCCGCGACTGCTCACCTGCGTCTATCAGGCGACGGTCAATAGTTCGCAGACGACGCGTGACGCCGCGTTCGGGCTGGCCACCGCCTTGGGCGCGGAGTTCTTCGAATGGAATGTAGACAATCTGGTCAAGCAGTATACGGCGATCGTTTCGCAGGCGATTGGCCGCCCGCTGAGCTGGGACGGCGACGATCTGGCGCTGCAAAACATTCAGGCCCGGGTGCGTTCGCCCGGAATCTGGCTGTTGACCAATTTGCGCGGCGCGCTGTTGCTTTCGACCAGCAATCGCTCGGAAGCGGCGGTGGGCTATGCCACGATGGACGGCGACACCAGCGGCGGGCTGTCGCCGATTGCCGGCATCGACAAAGCGTTTTTGCGGCGCTGGCTGGTGTGGCTCGAGCAGCATGGCCCCGAGGGCCTGCACGCCATTCCCGCCCTAGCCGCCGTCAATTGCCAGCCGCCCACCGCCGAACTGCGCCCGCTCGTGCGCTGCCAAACAGATGAAGACGATCTGATGCCGTATGAGGTGCTCGACGAGATCGAACGAGCGGCGATCCGCGACAAGTACACGCCGCTGGAGGTTTTTTTGCGCATCCGCGGCCGGTTTACGCAGCACACGCCCGAGCAATTGGCCTTTTGGGTTGAGCGGTTTTTCCGGCTTTGGTGTCGCAACCAGTGGAAACGCGAGCGATATGCCCCCTCGTTCCACGTGGACGATGAAAATCTCGATCCGAAAACATGGTGCCGTTTTCCGATTCTATCGGGCGGCTACGAGCGCGAGCTGGCCGAGCTGCGCGCGTACGTAGAACGGAACTCGTCCCGTTCCAGTTCTTCCTAGGAAGTTGATGTCCAGCTTATCGTCTTGCCCGAGCGTGCTTCAACGGCAGCCAGGCGCCGCTGGCGCCGCTGCTGGCCACGCATTGCTGAATGAAAAACATTCCTTCGACGCCGTCGCTCACGTTGGGATAGATGGTGTCGATCTTCTCAAAGGGCTCGCCGCCGGAGCGCAGCACCATGCTGTCGAACGCCCCGCGATAAATATTGGCAAAGGCTTCGAAGAACGCTTCGGGATGCCCTCCCGGCAAGCGGCACGCCGCGTTCGCTGTGCCGGTCATGTACGCCGCGCCTGGATTGCGCGTGTAGACCGCCAACGGCTGACCGTTGCGGCGCACCAGCAGCTTGTTCGGCTCTTCTTGATGCCATTCGACCGCCCCCTTGGTGCCATCGACCTCGATGAACAAATCGTTCTCGCGTCCGTGGCTGATTTGCGAGGCGGTCACCGTGCCCAGTGCGCCGTTTTCCATGCGAATGACCGCGTGGCCATAGTCGTCGAGCTTGCGTCCCTCGGCGAAGATTTTCAAATGGCAGCTCACGGCGTCGGGCAGCAGGCCGGTGATGTAGCGGGCCAGATTATAAGCGTGCGTGCCGATGTCGCCAAAGCAGCCGGCGGCGCCGCTCTTCGAGGGATCGGTGCGCCAGGCGGCCTGCTTCTGCGAATCGCTCTCGAGCCGCGTGCGCAACCAGCCTTGAATGTAGTTCGAGCGAAAGGCATTGATCTCGCCCAACTCGCCCGACAGCACCATCTCGCGGGCTTGCCGCACCATCGGATAGCCGGTGTAGTTGTGCGAGACGGCGAACACCACGCCCGAGCGATCGACGGCGGCGGCCAGCTCTTCGGCCTGCTTCAGGTCGAAGGTCATGGGCTTGTCGCAGATGACATTAAAGCCGGCCTCGACGGCGGCCTTGGCAATCTCGAAATGCGTGTAGTTGGGCGTGGCGACCGAGACAAAATCGATCCGCCGATCGGCAGGCAGTTTTTTCTCTGATTCGATCAGTTCTCGGTACGAGCCATAAGCCCGATCGGGCGGAACATCGTAGTCGGGCGCTGAGGCTTTTGCCCGCCCGGGGTCGCTGGAAAACGCTCCGGCCACCAGGGCGGCGCGGTTGTCGAGCACGGCGGCGGTGCAATGCACGCGGCCGATAAACGCCCCTTGTCCGCCGCCCACCAGGGCCATGCGCAGCTTGCGGTTGAGTTTGCCATTGGTTGACATCGTTGGGGTTGCTCCTGATCTGCGGGCTAAAAAGACGTGGACGGGGCGTCCGTCGTGTGCTTATTCTTTTAGCAAAACTCACCGCCGGTGCTAGTGGTCGAGCGGAAATCGCGGGCTGCCCGCGGCAGGCTCTGCTGGCCCCATTCGCCTCGGCGAAGCTATACTTGACGCGGCGGGCAGGCCACGTTGTGCATCGAGAGAGACCCATGAGTAACTTCCGCTTCCTACGCCGGCTCTTGCTGTCGGCGGTCATCATTGCCGGCGTCAGTGGCCCATCGGCCCGCGCCGCCGTTCGGCTGCCGGCTATCATTGGCAGCCACATGGTTTTGCAGGCCAGTTCGCCGTTGACCATTTGGGGCTGGGCCGAGCCGGGTGAGGAGGTGACGGTCGCGTTTGGCGACGATAAGGCCAGCACCAAAGCCGACGCCGGCGGCAATTGGATGGTCAAGCTGCCCGCCATGCAAGCCAGTCGCCAGCCGCGCGAAATGACCATTCAAGGCGCCAACACCATTCTGCTCACCGACATCTTGGTGGGCGAAGTGTGGCTGGGCTCCGGGCAATCGAATATGGAATGGCCCGTTGCGGCGGCTGACCATGCGGCGGAAGAGATCAAAGCCGCCGATCATCCGATGCTGCGGCTGTTTCTGGTTCCAAAAGTCCCTTCGGCGACTCCCGCCAAAGACGTGCAAGCAGGCTGGACCGTTTGCACGCCCGACACGGTGAGGAACTTTTCGGCGGTGGCCTACTTCTTCGGACGCGAGGTACACGAAAAGCTCGACGTGCCGGTGGGATTGATCGCCAGCTCGTGGGGCGGCACGCGCATTGAGCCGTGGATTCCGCCTGAAGGATTCGCCGAGGCTCCGGAGTTGGCGGCCGAACGAAAACAAATCGAAACCTTGCGCGCGGCCTATCAGACCGCGCTGAAGAACAAAGTACCGGAGTTCAAAGCTTGGGTTGAAGCGGCCGAAAAAGCGCTGGCCGCGGGAAGCGAGATCAGCGACCCGCCCACGCCGCCCGCCGACCCGTTCAAAGCCTACGGCGCGCCCACCTCGCTTTATAATGGCATGATTCATCCGTTGGCGCCGTTCGCAATGCAAGGCGTACTGTGGTACCAGGGCGAGGCCAACCGCGGACAAGCAATGCACTACCACGAGTTGATGAAGGCCCTGATCCACGGCTGGCGCGACGTCTGGGGGCTGGGCAACTTGCCGTTCCTCTTTGTGCAGCTCGCTCCGTATCGTTACGACCACAATGCCACGGCGCTGCCCGAGCTATGGGAGGCCCAAGCCGCCACGCTGAGTGTGCCGAACACCGGCATGGCCGTGACCACCGACATTGGCAACCCTGCCGATATTCACCCACGCAACAAACAGGAAGTCGGCCGGCGGCTGGCGCGGTGGGCATTGGCCAAAGTCTATGGCCAAACCGACGTGGTTTACTCCGGGCCGATCTTCGACTCGCTGACGGTCGAAGGCAAGCAGGTCCGCTTGAAGTTCAAGTATGCTGAGGGCGGGTTGGCATCGCGCGACGGCAAGCCGCTCACCTGGTTCTCAATTGCGGGAGCCGACAAGAAGTTTGTGCGGGCCAAAGCCACGATCGACGGCGAGACTCTGCTGGTCGAAAGTCCCGAGGTCGAGGCGCCCGTCGCGGTTCGATTCGGCTGGCACCAGCTTGCCGAGCCGAACCTGACCAACCAGGCCGGGCTGCCCGCCTCGCCCTTCCGCACCGACGACTGGAGCGACGCGATGTCGGCGCCGCCGGAAGGAGAGTGAACCGATGCACACAATTCGGATCTTACTCGCACTGCTCATGCTTTCCGCCACCGCCGCCGCCGAAGAAAAGCCTTGGCATGCCAGCGATGTCGTGCTGGGGTTGCACGGCGGCATCGGGCAGCCGCCGGGCGAGTTGAGCAAAGAAGAGGAACAGCAGATCCGTTCGACGTTGGAAGAGGCCCTGCTGGTGGGGCGAAAAGCGCTCGAAGAGAAGTCGGCCACCAGCCTCGACGCGGTGGAGGCGGCCATCCGCGTGCTGGAAGATTCGCCGCGGTTCAACGCCGGCAAGGGCGCGGTTTTTACCTGGGAAGGCCGCAATGAACTGGACGCCTCAATCATGGAAGGCCGGCAAAAACGTGCCGGCGCGGTGGCCGGTGTAACCATCGTCAAAAACCCGATCGCGGCGGCGCGTGCGGTGATGGAGAAATCAAAGCACGTGATGCTTGCCGGCCGCGGCGCTGAAGTATTTGCCACCGACGCCGGGCTGGAAATCGTCGATCCCAGTTATTTCTGGACGAAGGCCCGCTGGGAGCAACTCGAAGAACAGCGCAAGGCGAAATCGTCGAGCAGTTCGTCGCAGCCAGCACGGAAATCTAAGCACGAGTGGGGCACGGTGGGCGCGGTGGCCCTCGACCGCCACGGCAACCTGGCCGCCGGCACGTCGACCGGCGGCATGAGCGGCAAGCGATTCGGCCGCGTCGGCGACTCGCCGATTATCGGCGCCGGCACCTATGCCGACAACGCGGGCTGCGCCGTGTCTTGCACCGGGCATGGCGAGTATTTTATTCGCTTCAGCGTGGCGCACGAAATCAACGCGCTAATGAAATACCAGCATTTGCCCGTCGAGGCGGCCGCCGAACAGGTCATCAATCAAACGCTAAAGAAAGCCGGCGGTAGCGGCGGCGCCATCGTTTTGGACGCGAGGGGGAGCTTTTCGGCGGCCTTCAACACCGAGGGGCTATATCGGGGGTGGATCGGCCGCGATGGCGAGCCGCAAGTGAGGTTGTATCAGTAGTGGCTGGGGACTGGGGATTGGGAATTGGGGATTGGCGGCCGTTGCTGCGACGGCCCCGGCCATTGTGGCCGGCCGCCGGGCAGGCGCTACCCGCCCGACCCGGGCTTTCGTCACCTACGCACTCCGCACATGAAACAGCCGGGGCATCGCCAAGGCTCTGCCCCAGCCGCCAGTCGTCAACCACCAGTCACCAACCAGCAGCCCGCCCCCCAAACGCCCTAACCCGCAAATTCCCCAAAAAGTGGTGGTCGAGCGGCGTCCGCTACGTTATCTTAGAACGACCCGCCAGACCCAGCGTTTCCGAACCCACCTTCCTTCATCCGTTGTCAAGGAGCATTACCTCATGTCTCGTCAATCTAGTCGTCGTAAGTTTTTGCAAACGACGGCCGCCACCGGCGCCGGTTTCTGGGTGGCCGCCGGGTTGCGGGCCGAAGAGAGCAAATCGCCCAACGAACGCATTCGCTTTGCCTGCGTGGGCGTGGGCGGCAAGGGCTCCAGCGATTCCAGCGACGCCGGCAATCACGGCGACGTGGTGGCCATTTGCGACGTCGACGACAACACGCTCAACGGCGCCTCGCAAAAGTTCGGCAAGGCCAAAAAATATAACGATTTCCGCAAGATGTTCGATGAAATGGCCGGCAGCATCGACGCGGTGACCGTCAGCACGCCCGACCATTGCCACGCGGTGGTGGCGGCCATGGCCATGAACCTGGGCAAGGCCTGTTTCTGCCAGAAGCCGCTGACGCATTCCATTTGGGAAGCCCGCCGGCTGGCCGAGATCGCCCGCGAAAAGAAAGTGGCCACGCAGATGGGCAATCAGGGCACCGCCAGCGACAAGCTGCGCAAGTCGGCGGCGGTCATTCGCTCGGGCGTGCTGGGCAACGTGAAGGAAGTACACATTTGGACGAACCGCCCCATCTGGCCGCAGGGCGGACCGCGGCCTGCCGACGCCGCGGTGCCGGCCCACGTGCATTGGGAAGAATGGCTCGGCCCGGCGCCGTACCGCCCCTTTGCCAACGGCTATCATCCCTTCGCGTGGCGCGGCTGGTGGGATTTTGGCACCGGCGCGTTGGGCGACATGGCCTGCCACACGGTGAACATGCCCTACATGGCGTTGGCACTGCGCGATCCAACGTCGGTGCAGGCCGAAACCTCGGGCCATAACCATGACAGCTATCCCAAGTGGTCGATCATCAAGTTCGAGTTTCCCAAGACCGACACGCGGGCGGGGCTGACCATGACCTGGTACGACGGCGGCAAGAAGCCCTCGAAGGACCTCATCGATGGTAAAGACCCTAGCGGCAGCGGGGCGCTGGTCATCGGCGACAAGGGCAAACTCTACGCTCCGGGCGATTACGCCGAAAACCCGCTCGAGCTGTTGGGCGGCATCAGCGAGCCGAAGGTGGAATGGGTTCATTCGCCCGGTCACTTCGAGGAATGGGTGCGCGCGATCAAGGGTGGCGAACCGGCTATGTCGAACTTCGCCGATTACTCCGGCGGGCTGACCGAGACGATCTTGCTGGGCAATCTGGCCGTGTGGGCGGCGCCCGAGGCCGGCAGTCCGGGCAAGAAGATTGAGTGGGACGCCAAAAAGCTCGAAGCGACCAACGCCCCCGAGGTGGCCGCCATCGTCCGGCCCAAATATCGTGATGGCTACACGGTGTAGGCCTGGCTTTCGAGCCTCGATCCATCGTCCCGTCTCGCAGTAGCGAGAGGCGATTTGCCGCGGGTAAGCCCAGCGCCTGCCCGCGGCTTTTTTTGCGCGCAGCGCCGCATCTGCGGAACTCCCGGTCGGCGCCGAGATCAGCATACATGCCCGTGAAAAACAGCGCAAACTGCGCCGACTTTATCGGTCGCTGAAGATTGACGCGATTTTCCGCATCGGGCGATCCGATCAGTTTTGAGGGTTCTCGTCCATCACCGACTGGCGGCCGAAGGTCATTGCCATGAAATCGCATCTACCCGCCTGGGTTCTGCTCTATGGGGTCTTCCAGACACAAGTCGTGCTCGGTCAGGAGGAGCCGCTCTTTGGTCCGCCGCCCATCGAAGAGGCCGAAGCGGTCGCCACGCCAGCGGCTGAGCAGGCCGCAGCCAGCCAGGCCGAGCCGGGCCAGATGTCATCGGGATATGGCGTCACCAACAATCGTATCAGCAAGCCGTATACACCCTATCCAGCGGGACTTTCGTGGACGCCCACGCCGCAGCCGTTCCGCGTGCCGATTCCCGACCGCATTCTCTATTATCCGCCGCACACCTATGTGAGGCGCTGCCCTTATTATCCGCGGGGGTACTATTGGGGGGCCAACTGGTACCGCCGGATGCTCGGTGGCGAGAATCTGCTGTTCGGCGGCAAGTTTCGCTACAACCCGTATTGGACTTCGGCCAAGGCCAGCCATCGCCCCAAGCTGCGCGGCCTGCCTTATTTCGCGCCGCCGCCCGGCCCCGAGGGGCTGGCTAGGCTGCTCGGCGTATCGGCGCCGCCACCCCGGCTGCACGGTCACGGCCCACACTTGGCTGAGCGCCCCGAGCCGGGCAAAGTTGCCAAGTCGAGCAAGGTTGCCAAATCGGCCAAAGCTGGCACGTCGGGCAAAGAGCCGAGCCGAGTCGCGAAATCGCAAAAGAAGCCCGCCAAAGCCGCCAGCCATTCGACCAAGTCGGTGGTCAAGCGCAAAGTGAATACATCGCAGGCGCGGAAGTAAGCTTACGAGGGGCCTCGTGCGCGGGCCGCGCGGGCCCGATCTTGGGCGGCCAACTCGGCCTCGATCCACGACTCGAGCTCGTCAAAGTCAACCGGCGGCAGCTTGCATAAATCGGGCCGCAGGGCGGTCGCCCCGCGAATGTAAACCGGCACGATTTCGTCGAGCGATTTGGTCGTGTTCCAGTGAATCAATATCCGCACGCAACGCGGCAGCGAGCCAGGCACGCTGATTTCGTGCGTGCAAAGCATCGGCACGTCGATCCAGCCCAACTGCCGCGCCGCCAACGCCGGAAACTCGGCATCGACGTCCACCGTCGTGGTGAAAATTGCGCTGGCCACGTCTTCGTGCTCGATGCCGTTCTGGCGAATCATCAGCGCCAATAGCTGCCGGGTCGCCTTCAGCACTTCGTCGCGCGTATTGTGTTCGACCGTCGTCGCGCCGCGCACGCCTCGGCATCGTAAAACGGCTTCGGGCATGATCCCCTACTCCGTTTCGTTCCAGTAAATACGGATGTTGTGCGATTGCCGGCCCACCGCCACGATATCGGTGTGCCCATCGCCGTCGAAATCGGCGGCGGTCAGATCTTCGATGTTCACGCCGCCCGGATCGACGATGGTCCTTCGCCACTTCGCCCCTTGCCGGTCCTGAGGATCATAGATGCGCAGCCCGCAGCGGCCGGCCGCTTCTTTGTCGTCTCGCACGCCGATGATCAGCTCGTCGTCCTCGTCGCCGTCCAGGTTCGCACACCAGACTGCGTGGCCCCACTTGAGGTCCGAGTCGATGACCTGGCGGTCCCAGAGCGTGGCGCCCGGATCCTTGGGCCGCGTGTAGACCACCACTTGATATCCGTGCCAGGGTTCGATGGTGGCAATATAATCTCCTCCGCCGGCCAGCTTGCCGTGTTTGATTTCGCTGGCGCCGCGGGCTTCGGGATTATCTTGGTTGCCCGAACCGATGCGTTTGCTCGTCCAGCGATTGCCCTCGCCGCGCTGCAACAGCGTCACGCCTTCGAAGCTGGCCACGAGCAGGTCTATCTTGCCGTCGCGATCGAGATCGGTGGGCCAAAAGTTGTGGGCCACGTGTAGCTCCTCGTTGAGCACCTGCGGTTTCCACGGCGATTTGGGATCGTCGGAAATGTGGTACGCCAGCACGCGCAGCGGATGCTCCATCCACAAAGGCTTGGTCGAATCGCGGCCCATCATCGGCATCACAATCAGCTCTTTGCGATCGTCGCCGTCAAGATCGGCCCAGCGCATGCGATGCACCGTCGGCTCTTCGCCGATGGCATGGACCTGCCAGCGCTGATCGGCAGATTCGGGCCGGCTGAGCCACTGGATGGTGCCCCCCGTGCGCGTGTCGATCGGCCGCCAATCAGCCCCCAGGGCAAACTCGACTTTGCCGTCGCCGTCGATATCGTAGGGCGCGATGCAGACGTTGTCGCGCTTGGTCTGGCCTTGGATGAGCGTGTGGACTTGCCAGTTCGGGTTTTCCAGCCAAATCACGCGCTCGGTATCGACCACCGCAATGTCGGGCTTAGAGTCGGAATTCATATCGGCGATCGTCACCGCATAACCGACTTCGAGCCGCTCGGGCAGTTGCTCGGTGCGGAACTTGAGTTCGCCGGCCGCGGCGGGCGAGGCAGGCAGAATCAAGAGCGACGCGCAGGCGAGCACCAACCTAAATCCGGTGGCTGGGGCAGAGCCTAAGCGATGCCCCGGTGTGTTCCGACCGGGGCTTCGCCTGGCCGAATATTCCATTTTATAACCGCCGGCCCGCGCCCGGCCAGCCTCAGCTCTGGCCACCACTGCGGCAAGATTCGCGTTACTTCTCAATCGCATACAGGGCCTCGAAGGTGCGTAGATAAATCCGGCCGCCGGCGATGGCGGGCGACGACGACGTTGGCTCCTGCATATCGTTTGACGACAGAATCTCAAAATCCTTGCCGGCCTGAACCACCGTGACGACGCCGCCGCGGGCGGTGAGATAAATCTTGCCGTCGCCATACACAGGCGAGGCGCGATAACGGTCGGAAAACGCCCGTTCTTGGTAATATTGCTTGCCGGTCTCCGCATCCAGACACATCAGCACGCCGTTCTCGCGGCAAAGATAAACCAGGCCATCGACGACCAGCGGCGAGGGCACGTCGGGCGTGTTGCGAGAGCGCGTCCACACGTGCCCTTCACTCGAAGTAGTGATATCGCCCTTTGCATCCGGGCTGAGGCCCAGCACCGGCCCATCTTTAGCGGATGGAACCACAATCAAGCCCGGTGCGGCCACCGGCGAGGCCACAAACCGCAGCGTCTCGTTATAGCTGTTCTTGGGATTCAACCCGCCGCAGCGCCACAGCTCGTGGCCGTCTTGCAGACTGTGGGCAATGATATAGTCGCAGCCGTGCGTCAGCAAAAACTCTCGCTGACCGTCGCGATAGAGCGTGGGCGAAGCGTAGGAATGTTCGCATTCGGCCCGCGCATCGGTTTTGCGGTCGTGCTTCCAGATTTGCTGGCCGGTGGTTTTGTCCAGGGCGATCACTTGCGAGGCGCCGCTGTGCAGCAACTGCAAATACAGCCGGTCGCCATCGAGCACCGGCGTCGAGGTGAGACCAAACGCGATGTTGAATTTGCCGAAACGGTCTTGCAGGTTCTGTTTCCACACCTCGTGGCCGTTGAAATCGTAGCAGGCCAACACGCCGTTGGCGAAGAACGCCCAAACATGTTCGCCGTCGGTAGCCGGCGAAGGAGAAGCCGAGTTCCCTTCGTCGCCGCGCACCGCCCGATCGCCGCCGGTGACCTTGGCCTTCCACAATTCGCGCCCGTCGGTTCCTACGCCGAGCAACAGCAAGTCGCCCGCGGGACCGGCCGAGGTCAGAAAGATGCGGTCGTTCCAAATCACGGGCGTCGAACCGGCGGGGCCGGGCAGCGGCAACCGCCAGGCGACCTTTTCGGTCTTGCTCCACGTCACCGGCAGATCGGTCTCTTGGCTGATGCCGTCGCCTTTCGGCCCGCGCCATTGCGGCCAATTCTCACCACGCGCCAGGCGCGGCGCAAGGCTGCACACACCGAGCAAAAATAAGAGAAGCGACGACTGCCGCCGTAGTTTTATCATCATCGAAGTCATCGCGTCATGCAAACTTGGTAATGCCCGGCAACGCCACCGGCGGCGTGGGCAGCGAAACCCAGTCGTAGGCCGGCGGGGTCAGGTCTTCCTGCGAATTCATGGCCTGGTCCCAGGTGATCGTCTGGCCGGTGTAGGTGGCCATCCGGCCTAGAATCGCCAGCATTGTGCTGCGGGCCATGTAAAGACTGTTGTCGATGGGCTGCCCAGAACGAATGCTGGCGAACAGCTCATTGTGCTCCACCTGGTACATATTCGGCGCGGGGCCGCGGTATGCCCATTGGTTCTCGCCGCTGATCTTGCCGGCCATGATGTCGGCCTTGCCCTTGCTGCCAATCACATGGTCCGACACGTCGGTGCTGCAATGATCCTGCTGCCGGCAATAGGCAAACACCTTCACGCCGCTGGCGTATTCATACACCACCGCGTGATGATCGAAGATGTTGCCATATTCGGGCTGCACGCGCACCTGCCGCCCGCCCAAACCCGTGGCCCTTAGCGGCGGTTCGTCGCGCATCACCCAGGCCGCCTTGTCGAGGCTGTGTATGTGCTGCTCCACATTGTGATCGCCCGACAGCCAGGTGAAATAAAGCCAATTGCGCAATTGCCACTCCATATCGCTCCATTCGGGTTGGCGATGCTTGACCCACAGTCCGCCGGTGTTGTAGCTGGTGTGGATGGCCAGCACCTCGCCCACGGCGCCGTCGTGAATGCGCTGCATGATTTCGCGCTTGGGCGGATGATATCGCCAGCAAAGCCCCGACACGATCGCCAAGCCCTTGCGCTTGGCTTCTTCGGCGGTGGCCAGCACGCTGCGCACGCCGGGGGCATCGACGGCCACCGGCTTTTCGACAAAGGCGTGCTTGCCCGCCGCCACCGCGGCCTTGAAGTGTGCCGGGCGAAAATGCGGCGGCGTGCAGAGCAACACCACGTCGACGCCGCTCTCGATGACCTTTTGATAGGCGTCGAAACCAATGAACGAGCGTTCGGGCGTGACATCGACCGAGCCCGTGGGCACTTCGCCCTTGGCTTCCAACTGCCGCAGATGATTGAGGCTGCCCTGCAAGCGGTCGGCGAAGGTGTCGCCCATGGCGGTCAGCTTCACGCCGGCATCGGCCAGCAGGGCATTCTGAGCCGCCCCAGTTCCGCGGCCGCCGCAGCCGATCAGCCCGATCTTCAGCACGTCGTCGCCGGCGGCATGAGCGCTACGCGAGATCGCCAGCGTGCCCGCCAGTGCGCCGCCCACCATTGCGGCGGTCGAACCCTTGAGAAAGTCGCGTCGAGAAGGAATGGAAACGGTTTTGGGTTGCGATCCGCTGGATTCGGACATGGAAGGCTCCTGGGCGGGGTTCGTTGGGGTGGGCTGGGGAGAACGTGCCTTTCAGACCGCCTAGCATAACACACCGACGGCGGCGAGGCGAGTATGTAGGTCCTCGGCGAGGATCAGCGTGAAACGCTTTTTGTTCCGGCGAATGGAATTGGAGGATGGCCTTCCTAGGCCGTCCACGTCAATAGGGGACGGCCTAGGAAGGCCATCCTCCGGGAATGTTTCTGCGAAACGAGAACTTAACGCCTATCGATGCCGGTTCCAGGCCAAGGCCAACGGGGCCGCGGCCAGCCGCGCGAATGGTGTCATCAAGATGCAACCGGCCGTCAGCGCCCAGGCCGAGGCCCATTCCCGCGGCACCAGCCAGACCACGCCGCAGCACACGGCGGCGACGATCGCGCACCACATCGCCAGGCCTTGCAGCAATTGCCTTCGGGGCACGAGCCGACGCTGGCGCAGAGCATGCATCGTCCAAGCCGCCAGGCCAAGCTTGACAGCGAGAGCCACGCCCAGCAACCACGAGGTCCATCGCAAAACGGCCGGTAAATAAGCGGGATAGAAGTAAAGCCACAAGCCTGCCCCGAGCATGATCATGAACAGGCTGCCGAAAGCGATGCCCGCCGCGTTGACCACCCACTCGCGCCCGGTCAGCCCAAGATAAAACCCCTCGGCCAGACTTTTCCATACGAAAGCCCACCAGACGATCGGCCCCAGCAATGCGATAGCGATGATCTTGACCGGCGATATACCTTGGAGCGCTTGGAGCACCAGGTCGCGGTTGCCTGCAAACGCCAACCAGAGCAGGAGGAATGCGACGACCATGAGGCAGCTAACGGCGCTGGCGATCATCGCGGCTCGAAATTTAGCGGCCACCAGATCGGCGCACGAAAGCGGGCGAGTCGCCAAGAAGGCGGAAATCGACGACTTTGACCAAGGGTCGGGCTTGCCGAACGTCGTACCCAAAAAAGCGAAGATCATCGGCGGCAGAAAGATGGCCACCAGCACCAGCCCCCACTTCGATGCGCCAAAACTTCGCTCGACAAACAATACCGGCGTCAACATGACTAGCAATACCCCCACGTAGAAAGGCGCCAGCGCGGCGCCGCGCCGCAGCTCGCACCACCGCTGAGCGTGCGATGCCGATCGAAACGCGCGGCGCCGCCCCGGCTGCCACTCCAGGATGCGCTGGATGAGCCGCTGGGCGGCCGGCCAATTGAATGCATCCCCTCGCCGTGCGCGCGAAACTCCCGCCAGGGCCGCGCACCAGGCCGCGACCCACACCGTGCCGAACGCGGCGACGTTCCACCCTTCCCACTCGATGCCCGCCAGGTTCACCAAAACAAAATTCGCCGCGGCCAGCAGGCTGAGCATGACGGTGGTCAGCACGATGCGCATCCAGCCTTCGGCAAACGGCGTCCAGGCCAGTGCTTGAATCACTGCCAGGAAGGCCGCCAACACCGCCGCCGGCGACAGCAGCCGGGCCGGATAGCCACAGGGCCGCAACACAAACACCGCCGCCCAGATCCACACGGCGTAGATCGCGGCGAGACCGCCGAACATCGGGCAGCTCACCAGCTTCCACGTGGGCACGGGCAGCGTAAACGTGCGTGGCGGAAAGCCCGAATCTTTCTTGGAAAGCTCTACCTCGACGCCGTACGAAAAGACGGTCAACACATGCAGCAGCATGCCGCTGCCGGCCATTGCCAGGTAAAAGCCGACGACGCGCGAGCGTATCGGCACCGGCAGCAGCGCGACAATCAGCGCCGCGGCGACCAGGTACAGCACATCGAGCGCGGCGCCAATGCGATGCCGCCGCCAAAGCTGCCAGTAAATCGCGCGAACCGGATAATACATTTATCCACCTCCCACTTGCGCCAAAAAGATTTCATCGAGCGAAAGCGGGCGGCGCTCGACCACCTCGCCGCCCGTCGCTCCGACGGCCATCTCCAATTCGCCGGGCCGGCCCTGGCCGATGGCGGTCCATTCCCTGCCCGTTCCCTGCCAGTTCAGCACTCCCTCGACCAACGGCGGTGCGTCGCGCGGGCCGTCAAACCGCAGCGTCAAGCGATAGTAGGTTTGTTTTACCTCGTCCAGCTCGCCGGCAAAGACGAGCCGTCCACGGTGAAGCATGGCGACGCAGTCAGAGACGCGCTCGACTTCATCCAGCAAATGCGACGAGAACAGCACCGTTCGCCCCTCGTCGGCGATGGTGCGGACGATGGCCCCCAGAATGTCGCGGCGTACGATCGGATCGAGTCCGGACGAAGGTTCGTCGAGCACCAGTAATTCGGGCCGATACGCCAAAGCCACCAGCAGCCCTGCCCGAGCTTTTTGCCCCTTCGAGAGATGCTTGACCTTCGCCGCCAGATCGAGCTGAAACGTCCGCCGCAACTCTTCGGCGTATTCGGCGTCCCAAGTCGGATAAAACGCCTGCGTATAGCGAATCAGCTCGTGTACGCGCATCCAGCCGGGCAGGTCGTTTTCTTCTGACAAATAGCCGACGCGCGAGAGCACGCCGACCGGATCGGCCACGGGGTCGCGGTCGAACACGCGCACCGTGCCGCGCTGGGCCCGCAGTAGTCCCAGCACGTGGCGGATGAGCGTTGTTTTGCCCGCGCCGTTGGCGCCGACCAGGCCGAACACCACGCCCCGCCGTACGCGCAGGCTTACGTTGTCGAGCGCGCGATTTTCACCGAAGACACGGGTGAGATGTTGCAGGTCCACCACCACATCGTCGGGCAAGGCAGAGGAGGCAATCATTGGGTTTCTCCGTTGGTGGGCCGGGTTTTCTGTCCGGATGTTGATTCCCTTTTTGTTCCGCCACGACGGGGCTTGTCTCCGTCGAGCGATGATTGACCGCTAGAATCGCCGCCCTCCTTCCCTCCTCCGTTTCCGCGTGGCGTCCGCCGCCTTCGACAGCGGACGCCACGCGGAAACGAAAACAAAGAGGTCCCAGTCGATTCGTTTCTAGCAGTCAATCGTCGCCCCGCCGGGACAAGCCCGGACAGTGGCGGGCGGAACAATTTCCGCGTTGTTTGGGCTTCGTATTTAGCCTCGGAACAGTGCATTTTGCGCAGGCCAGGGCCGGGACTACCGCGCCGCTGTGCGTCCCGAGGCGGTTCGCAGTGCGCCGCCGCGGTCATGAATGAGCTTGATGATCGTTTCGGTCTCGATGTCCATTTGCCGCGCCTCGGCCAACAGGGCGTCGATGCGCTGAGTGAGGATCTTCAATCGCTGCCGCTTGGCCAACGGCGAGCCAGCCGCGGAAATGTAGGTGCCGGTCGTGCGGCGTTTGGTCACCACGCCGGCCAGCTCCAACTCGCGGTATGCCCGAGCGACGGTGTTGGGGTTGATGAGCAGTTGCTCGGCCAGCGTGCGGATGGGCGGCAGCTCTTCGTCGGGCTTGAGCCTGCCGGAGGCCACCAGGTATTTCACCTGGTTGACGATCTGCAAGTAGATCGGCACGCCGTCGTTGGAGAGGTGCAATTGCATGGCCGTGACGCAAGAGGCTTTGTACTAATGTACTAATACAAAGAATCCGGGGTGTCAAGAGTGCGCCTGCCGCTTTTGGCGAGAAATCTTTTCGCCCTCCTCCGAGCAGGCTGCTCCGCGTAATGTAGACCCTGCGCAACGTTCGCCGCCGCTACTGCTTAGACGCGGGCAAGCCGGTGTCGTGCTTTTGCCCGTCGTCCGCCGCCTCTTCAAGCGGTTTGGCAAGATTGCCCGGGGCATCTTCCAGATCGCGACTACGAACGTCCACAACAATGTCTATGGGAGGACGCTCGTCCTCTTGTGCAGCAGAAATGGTTTGGGACGGTCGAGTTGACGCTGCACAGCCATCCCTCCAAAGAAGGCGGCCGCGATCAGCATGGCCAACATCAACGCTCGCAAGCTGAACTGAAATCGCCGGTGCATGTTGAGACCTCAATGCAGATATCCGCGTGCCGCGAGCGGCGCGAGCTGGCCCGATTCGCGGCGCCACAGGCCGGGCTGAGCGATGAATTCACCGATGAGCGTCACTGGTACCGACAAGGGTTGCTCGGCGACCAGCCGCCGCGCCTCTTCCGGCGGCGCCGCTAACAACAACTCAAAATCTTCGCCGTCGGTCAGCGCATGGTCGAGCGGCGTGGCGCCATCGGCGCGTTCGGCGGCGAGTTGCCTGGCGGCATCGGCGATCGGTACGGCCTCCAAATCGAGCACTGCTCCGCAGCCGCTGACGGCGCAGAGGCGCGACAAATCGAGCGATAGTCCATCACTCACATCCATGCCCGCGTGCACCCGATACCGCTCGTGCAAGAGCAAGGCTTCTTCAATCCGCGGCTCGAAGTCGAAATGTTTTCCCAAGATGCTGCCGCCGAAAGCGCCGGTGACCAGAATGGCATCGCTGGGCCGGGCGCCGTCGCGGCGCAGTGGCCCGCGAGAACCGACTTCTGCCACGGCGGTGACGCTGATGACCAGCGGCCCATCCCAGGTGTTGGTGTCGCCGCCGGCGATGGCGACGTCATAACGCTCTGCCAGGGGCAGCAGACCATCATAGAGCCGCTTGGCCAGGTTCAGCGCGTCAGCACGCGGCAAGGCAGCGGCCACCAGCGCGGCCGAGGGCCGCGCGGCCATCGCCGCCAAATCGCTGAGGCTGACCGCCAACGCCTTGCGGCCGATGAGTTCGGGCGTGGTTTCCGCCAGGCGGAAATCGACGCCTTCGGTCAGCAGGTCGACGGTCATCACGCAGCCCGGCGGCGCGGTTCCCGTCGAGCGTAGCTCGAGCAGTGCCGCGTCGTCATTGATGCCCAGAGGCAAACGGCGATGTTGGCCAAGCCGTCCGCGCAACCAGTCGAGGAATTCGGTTTCCATCGTTTGACATTCAAAATACGGCAGTTTTTACGTTCGACGTCTGTAGGGAACGGACTCCGTGCCGTTCCGGGAGCTGCGATCAGGCATCGTCGCGCACCCACTTCATTGCGGCCCGCGTGAAGGTAGAAGCGCACGCCACCTTCCGCGTGATTATACTGCCGGCAATCTTACTTTGTCGCTGTAGTCACATACTTTATGCGGAGTTGTTTCATGAAACGGTGGCCATTCTTGAGGTTCGTTCTGATCGGCGTCGCGGTGGGACTGGTCGTTGGCATGTCGATTGAAGCCGGCTGGTTGGATCCGCTGGGCCCGGGCACCGCCAGCGCGGCTGACGTCAAGCCAGAAGCCGAGCCGCCACACGACGATGGCAAACTGCGCATCATTTGCTTTGGCGCGCACCCCGACGACTGCGAGTTGCAAATCGGCGGCACCGCGGCGCTCTGGGCGGCGCAAGGGCATCATGTCAAGTTCGTCTCGGTAACCAACGGCGACATCGGCCACTGGCGCGACGCCGGCGGGCCGCTCGCGCACCGCCGCAAAGCCGAAGTCGCCCAAGCCGATGCTCTGCTGCACGTCACCAGCGAAGTGCTCGACATCCACGATGGCGAACTACTGCCCACGTTGGAAAACCGCCGCACCCTTACGCGGCTCATCCGTCAGTGGAACGCCGATCTGGTGCTGAGCCACCGCCCGAACGACTACCATCCCGACCACCGCTATACCGGCGTTCTGGTGCAAGACGCGGCCTACATGGTGACGGTGCCGTTCTTTTGCCCCGACGTGCCGCCGCTGACCAAAAACCCGGTGTTCATGTACTACCCCGATCGTTTTCAAAAGCCGAATCCGTTTCAGCCCGACGTGGCGGTATCGATCGACTCGGTGATCGAACAGAAGCTATCCGCGCTGGCGATCATCGAATCGCAGTTTTACGAGGGCGGAGCGAACGGCTCGGCAGACTTGCTGCCGGCGGGCGAAGCGCAACAGGCCGAGCGGCGGCAGAAGGTGCGCGAGGGCTTCGCCGGCCGCAATCGGGCGTTGGCCGACCGTTTTCGGCGGCAGCTTGGCGAGTGGTACGGTCAAGAGCGAGCCGCCAAGATCGAATTTGCCGAGGCGTTTGAGCTGTGCGAATACGGTCGCCAGCCCGACCGCGAAGAACTGCGGCGGATGTTCCCGCTGGCCGGCTTGTAGGAAGCTTCATTGGTGGTGCAAGCGATACGCCCGCACAAGGTGCGGAAGATTGTGCCGCTCTCCGATCCGGCCTGAGCAGTGGACGCGTCGTAACCGACCAGAGCCCGTGGGGCGGCGAAACTGTGCTTGCACCGCTGCACGGAATCGGCGATAGTTTTCCGCCCGTGACGCAGGATGCGGGAATTCACCGACCGAACAAACCGGTGGCGTATTGGATCGCGCCGGAGATCGAGGTGCGGCGTTCGCCGCGATAAGGCGTCGCCGCGATCATGTCGGCGACCGCGCGCGCCGACGCCTCGTCCTCGACCACGGTCCAGTCGACGATGACGCGCTGGTAGAACTCGCTCGCCCATTCGAAATAGAACACCGCGATGCGGCCGTTGACTCCGGCTTGGATGGCCTTGATGGTGCGCGGATCGGTGAGGGCGGCGATGTAGCCCTGGCGCTGGAGCTGTGCCTCCTCGGCATCCACCGAGAGCGAAGCGTCGACCGCCAGCACCAGCTCGAGGTCGACCTCCGCCTTCATCTCCGCATGGGCAGCAGGTGCCGCGGTGAAAGCGAACACGGCGATCAGAACCGCCGCGGCTGCTAGCAGCCG
>JAICLL010000067.1 GCA_025927475.1 Pirellulales bacterium | reverse complement strand
TTGTTGTTGGTTTTTAAACTCCTCTCCTTAACCCGCCCCGCCTGTTTCACCGCGCGGGGGCCCCCCCGGCCGGGGGGGGGCGCACCCCCGGCGGCGAACGACGGAAGACGACCGGGAAGAACGGCCTTCTTGTAGACGGCCAACGTGAAACTCCACCGGGCAAGCCGGTGGCATCTTTGCGGAACAAAAGCGGAACCAACTGCGGGCGACCGTAGTGACCCCTTTTTGCGCAGCCCAGGCTCCGCCCCGGCCACCATCGCCGCTTAGACACCGTTCTTTCCGGCGACCGCGGCCAGGTGCTCGCGCAAGAATTCGGCCAGCTCGCCGCCGACGACTTCGTCGGCGGCGCGGAACTTGAGCTTCACGACGTCCTTGTCGGGACGGTCGGTTTGCAGCTCGCGCTCGGCGCCCAGGCCAGCCACGCGGCCCAAGGCAAAGCGGTTCTTCGGGCCGGTCAATACCAGATCGATCGCCGCCGGGCGCTTGGTGTGGATGGTGGCCCACGGTTCGCCCGGCCCATTGATGAACAAATGCACGACTTGCTGGTTGTTCCACAAAAACTGCCCATGGGGCGCCGTCTCGGCCAATAGCTCGCACAACTCTTCCAGCACCTCGGTGTCCCACGAGACGCGTTTGCCCGGCGGAAAGCCCTTGCGCGACAGGTGCCACTTGCGGCCCAGCACTTTCCAGGGCATCACGTCTTCGGGCTGCTGCTGCACGCGCTCGGTGAATTGCTGAAAACCCTCGACGGCGTTTTTCAAGAACTGCCAAAAGCTGGGCCGGTCGATTTCTTCGTAGGCGTGGACGGCCAACTGCACCTCTTGCCAAGGCCCGCGAAGCTGCTTGCACTTGACGCGCGGCTCGCTGCCATAGACCGGCAAATGGTGCATCTCGTTGAGCGGCTTCAGGTCGAGCTGGCTCACCAGGTCGTCGCGGCGGAAGGTGCGCTTGGCCACGCGAAACTTGAGCTTCAAGAGCCACTCTTCGCCGGTGATGGCGTGGAAGAACCAACCGTCCGATTTGCGCGCCGCCGAAATCTCGACCACGGTCCGGGCGTTCCAATCGGTCGGGCTGAATTCGCCCAGCTCGTGAATGCGGTCGATCACGTCTGCCAGGATTTTGCCTTCCCAGCGGCAGGGCTGCCCGCTGCGGCCGACGCGGTCGCGGGTGTGCCAGCCGCGGCCATCAACTTCCCAGGGCATGCGCGCGTCGCGGCCCACTTCGGCGATGTCGAGATCGCCCGCCCGCAGCGTTTCGCGGGCGGCAAAGTCGTGCGGCTTGCGCTCGGTGTGCGGACCGACCGCCAGCACGTCGGCCAGCATCTCGCCGGTATAAGAACGAAACTGAGAACCGCCGGGCACAAGGTCCGGAGCTACCCGTCCATTGTCCGCTCGCGCTTTCTTGCTCGCCCGGGTGTGGGCGACAAGGTCTTCCGGCGTGCCGCAGACAACCACGTGGCCGCCGCCGTCGCCCGCCTCGGGTCCCATGTCGATCACCCAATCGGCGGTTTTGATGACATCGAGATTGTGTTCGATCACCACCACGGTGTTGCCCAGGTCGACCAGCCGGTTGAGCACGTCGAGCAGCTTGGCCAGATCGTCGAAGTGCAGCCCGGTGGTCGGCTCGTCGAGCAGATAAAGCGTTTGGCCGGTGTCGGGTCGGGCGAGCTCGGCGGCCAGCTTGACGCGCTGGGCCTCGCCGCCTGACAGAGTGGGCGCCGCCTGGCCCAGCCGAATGTAGTCCAGCCCCACGTCGCAGAGCGTTTCGAGCACTTTGCGAACCTTCGGTATGTTGGCGAACAGCTCGACCGCCTTGCCGCACGGCATGTCGAGCACGTCGGCGATGCTCTGTCCTTTGAAACGCACGCCCAAAGTCTCGGCGTTGTAGCGCTGGCCGCGGCACTCGTCGCACTCGACCCACACATCGGGCAAGAAGTGCATCTCGATCCGCAGTTGGCCGTTGCCTTCGCACTTCTCGCAACGCCCGCCCGGCACGTTGAAGCTGAACCGCCGCGGCGTGTAGCCGCGCAGCTTGGCTTCGGGCAACTGGGCGTAGAGCGCCCGAATCAGCTCGAACACGCCGGTGTAGGTGGCGGGGTTCGAGGTGGGCGTGTGGCCCAGCGGCTGCTGATCGACGCGAATCACTTTGTTGATGCGCTCGACGCCGCGAATGGCTTCGTGCGCGGCGGGAAACGTGCGAGCGCGGTGCAGCGTGCGGGCCAGCGATTTGTAGAGCACGTCTTCGATCAACGAGCTTTTGCCGCTGCCGCTGACGCCGGTGACGGCGGTGAGCGTGCCCAGCGGAATGCGGGCATCGACGCCGCGGAGGTTGTTGTGCCGCGCGCCGATGATTTCCAGCCAGCCGCCGCCCGGCGGCTCTGGCACATCGACCGCCGCGCGAATTGCCTGCGAAGACAGATTCACGCCGCGCCGCGCCACCGATTTCACCACGCGGGCCATTTCGTAGCTCGCGCCCTGCGACTTCGCGGTGGTCCGCAGCGACTTGGCGGTCTTCTCCGCGTCTCCGCGTCTCCGCGTCTCCGTGTCTTGCGACAACATGCGCCGATTCGTCGGGACGGCGATGGCCTTCTTGCCCGACAGGTACGGTCCGGTGACCGAACCTTTTTGCCGTGCCACCTGAGCGGGCGTGCCGCGGGCCACGATCTGGCCGCCGTGTTCGCCGGCGCCCGGCCCGAAGTCGAGCAATTGATCGGCGCTTTCCACGACCTCGCGGTCGTGCTCGACCATTAAGAGCGTATTGCCCAGGTCGCGCAGCTTGGTCAACGCCTTGAGCAAGCGGCGGTTGTCGCGCGGGTGCAGCCCGATGGTCGGTTCGTCGAGCACATACAACACGCCGGTCAGCCCGCTGCCCACCTGGCTGGCCAGCCGGATGCGCTGCGCTTCGCCGCCGGAAAGCGTGGGCGCCGCGCGGTGCAGCGTCAGATATTCCAGGCCGACGTCGATCAGAAACTGCAAGCGATTGGTCACTTCGCGCAGCAACTCGCCGGCCACTTTTCGCTCGCTGGCCGACAGCTTCAGGCCAGACGTCCGCTCAAGCAAGTCGCCCAGCGGCGTGCGGCAGACTTCGTCCATGGTCTGCCCGCGGAAGCGCACGGCGGCGGCATCGTCGCGCAAGCGGCTGCCCCCGCAGGTGGAGCATTCCACTTCGTCGACCAGGTGGTCGAGCCGGCTGCGAAAACCCTGCGAAAGGCGCGAGGCTTCTTCCAGCGCGGGATAGAGGCCCTTGTATTGGAAGCGGAAGAGCGGCGCCTGCGCGGTGCGGCTCTTGCTCGGCTGGGTCCCCGTCGAGCGGCTCGCGTCCAACGCCGCCTCGGTAGGGACGGGGCTGCGTGCCGGTGTTTGAGTCGCGGTGCGACGTTGAGTCGCAGCTCGCGGAACGGCACGGAGTCCGTTCCCTACAGACGACGAAGGAGATTTCACCGACGAATACACCGCAATCCAGTCTTCGCCGGTGCCGTGCAAGATGACGCGGCGGTGTTTGGCGGCGAGCTGCTCGAAGGGCACGTCGAGCGGCACGCCGGTGTGGGCCGAGAAGGCTTCGACCAACGGGCGGAAATACGGATTTTCCGGTTCCGGCCAAATGGCCACCGCGCCGTCGGCCAGGCTGAGCTTCGGATCGTGCAGCAAAGCCGCGGGGTTCGCGCCGGTCTGTGTGCCCAATCCTTCGCACGACGGGCACCAGCCGAGCGAGCTGTTGAACGAAAAATTGTGCGGCGTGAGCGGCTCGAAACTTCGCCCGCAACGGTCGCAGGCAAAGTGCTGGCTGTGGATCTCGGTGCGCCAGTTTTCTTCGGGCACGTTGTCATCGGGGAAGCACACGTGCAACACGCCGCGGCCCAGGCTCAGCGCGCTTTCCACACTATCGGCGATGCGCGAGCGGTTGTTCGAGCGGATCACGGCCCGATCGACCACCACTTCGACCAGGTGTTTGCGACGGCGGTCGATCTTGGGCGGCTCGTCGATCGAGTACGACTGGCGATCGACCCGCATGCGCGGATAGCCCGCCGCCTTGATTTCTTCCCACAGCGTCTCATAACGCTCGCCCACTTGAATTTCCAGCGGCGCCATCAGGAACAGCTTCGTGCCTTCGGGGTGGGCCATGATCTTGTCGATCACTTCGTCAGCCGACTGCGTGCCGATCGGCACATCGCAATCTGGGCAGTGAGCCTGACCAAGCCGGGCGAACAAGATCCGCAGATAATCGTAGATTTCGGTCACCGTGCCGACGGTCGACCGGGGCGTGTGGCCGAGATGCTTTTGCTCGATGGCGATGGCCGGCGAAAGCCCCTCGATGTGCTCAAGCTGCGGCTTCTGCATCTGCCCGACGAATTGCCGGGCGTAGGAGCTGAGGCTCTCGACATAGCGGCGCTGGCCCTCGGCATAGATGGTGTCCATGGCCAGCGAGCTTTTGCCCGAGCCGCTCTGCCCGCAGCAGACCGTGATCTGATCGCGGGGGATTTCGACATCGACCGACTTGAGGTTGTGCTGCCGGGCGCCCTGCACCTTGATCTTGGTCGAGATGACTTGCGGCTGCGTGGTTTTCTTCTTGGGGCGCGGCGAGAGGGCGTCCTGCGAGCGGCTCTCCTGCCCCGCCAGATGCCGGGCCAATGCCTGGCCAGTGTGCGACTCGGAGACGCGCATCACCTCTTCAGGCGTGCCCGCCGCCACCAGCCGCCCGCCGGCGTCGCCGCCTTCGGGTCCCAGGTCGATGATCCAATCGGCGGTTTTGATGACGTCGAGGTTGTGCTCGACCACCAGCACCGTGTTGCCGGCGTCGGCGAAGTCGTGCAGCACCTTAAGCAGCATGCGAATGTCGGCAAAGTGCAGCCCGGTGGTTGGCTCGTCGAGCAGATAGAGCGTGCGGCCGGTGCTCTTCTTGACCAGCTCGCGGGCCAGCTTGATGCGCTGAGCTTCGCCGCCCGACAGCGTGGGCGAGGGCTGGCCGATCTTCAGATAATCGAGCCCCACGTCGTGCAGCGTTTGCAGCTTGTGCCGAATCTTGGGAATGTTTTCAAAGTGTTCGAGCGCCTGCTGCACGTCCATTTCGAGCACGTCGGAAATCGACTTGCCCTTGAACCGCACCTGCAACGTCTCGCGGTTGAAGCGATGACCTTCGCACACCGGGCAGGTTACCCACACATCGGCCAGAAAGTCCATCTCCAGCCGGTTCGAGCCGTTGCCTTGGCAGGCTTCGCAACGGCCGCCTTCGACGTTGAAGCTGAACCGCCCCTCTTGATAGCCGCGGGCTTTCGAGTCGGGCAGTTGGGCATAGAGCCGGCGGATTTCGTCGAAGACCTTAATATAGGTGCCAGGGTTCGAGCGCGGCGTGCGACCGATGGGCGACTGGTCGATGGCGATCAGCTTGTCGAGATGTTCCAGGCCCTCGATGCGCTCGTGGCGGCCCGGTTCGCCCTCGCCGCCATTCAGATCGCGGCGCAGAGCCTCGACCAAAATGCCGTTGACCAGCGAGCTCTTACCCGACCCGGACACGCCTGTCACACAAACGAACGTGCCCAGCGGAATCTCGATATCGACCTGCTTCAGGTTGTTCTGGGCGGCGCCGATGACCTTCAGCCATTTGTGATTGGTCGGGCGGCGCTGTTGCGGCACGTCGATGCGCAGCTTGCCGGAGAGATATTGTCCGGTGAGACTGCGGTCGGAGTTGCAGATTTCTGTCACATCGCCCGAGGCCACCACTTCGCCGCCGCGCACACCGGGGCCGGGGCCAAAGTCGATGAGATGATCGGCGGCGAGCATCGTGTCTTCATCGTGCTCGACCACCACCACGGTGTTGCCCAGATCGCGCAGCCGCGTGAGCGTAGCCAGCAGGCGGTCGTTGTCGCGCGGGTGCAGGCCGATCGAAGGTTCGTCGAGAATATAGAGCACGCCCACCAGGCCGCAGCCGATTTGCCCGGCCAGGCGGATGCGCTGCGATTCGCCGCCGGAGAGCGTGGGCGCGGTGCGGTCGAGCGTCAGGTAGTTCAGTCCCACATTGGTCAAAAAGCCGAGCCGCCCGCGGATTTCCTTGAGCACTTCGGAGGCCACAATCTGCCGCGTGGCGTCAAGCTCCAGATCGGCAAAGAAGTCTTCGGCGTCGGAAACGGCCAAATTGCAAACCTCGGGCAGCGACTTGGCCTGCGCCGCGAAGCGCGGGTGCCGCGAGGTAAGCGTGACGGCACGCGCCTGTTCGTTTAGCCGCGCACCGTGGCAGACGCCGCAGCCAATGACCCGCATGTATTTTTCCAACTGGCGGCGCTGCATGCCGCTGTGCGTGTTGCGGTAGCGCGAGAGCAGTTCGGGGATGATGCCCTCGAACGTGCCGCCGTACATGTGCGTGCCGGCCCCGTGTTTCCAGGCATAGGTGATGTGCAAATCGCCGGTGCCCCAGAGCAGTTGGTGCACGTGCTCGGGGGCGAGTTGGTTCCAGGGCGTATCGAGCAGCGTGCCCGGCTCGAGGTTGTGTTGGCGCTCAATGGTTTCCGCCACGCCCTCGTAGATGTGCCGTTTCCAGCGCCCCAAATCGGCCCAGGCAGGGATCAACTCAAAGCAGCCCTCTTTGAACGAGCGGCTGGCATCGGGAATGAGCAATTCGGCATCGAAGCTATAGACGTGCCCCAGGCCGTCGCACGTGAGGCACATGCCCTGTGGGCTGTTGAAGCTGAACAGTTGCGGGCTGGGCGGCTCGAAACTCAGGCCACAGGCGGTGCAGGCGTAGTCGGCCGAGAAGTGCAGATCGTCGCTTTTCTGGCGGGCGCGCTTGCGACCCGCGCGGGGGCGTTCATCCGCCAGTTCATCAGGCTGGTCTTCGCCCGCGCCTTCCGCCGGTGCGGGTCGCGCGGTTGCCGAACCGCCCTCGAGCGCCACCATCAGGTTGCCTTTGCCCACGCGCAGCGCCAGCTCGACCGCCTCAGCCAATCTGGGACGCAAGCTCGGCCCGGCCACCAGCCGATCGATGACCACCTCGATATTGTGTCGCATCTGCCGGTCGAGCCGCAAATCGTCGCTGAGCGCCACCACGGCGCCATCGACCCGCGCCCGCACGAAGCCTTGCTTCAGCAAATCTTCGAACAAATCGCGGTATTCGCCCGTTTGGGCCTTGATGATCGGCGCCAGCACCAGGAATTTGGTTCCCGCCGCAAGCGTGCCGATGCGGTCGATGATCTGATCGCGCGTCTGGGCCGTGATCGGGCGGCGGCATTTGGGGCAATGTCCCTGGCCGGTCCGAGCGTAGAGCACGCGCAGATAGTCGTAAATTTCGGTGATCGTGCCGACGGTCGAGCGCGGGTTCTGGCCACTGGTCTTTTGTGAGATCGAGATCGACGGGCTGAGGCCCGAGATCAAATCGACGTCGGGCTTGGGCATCTGCCCCAAAAACTGGCGCGCAAAGCTCGACAGGCTTTCGACATAGCGCCGCTGTCCTTCGGCATACAGCGTGTCGAAGGCCAGCGAACTTTTGCCCGATCCGCTGACGCCCGTCAGACAAATGAGCCGGTTTCGAGGCAGAGTGAGCTGGACGTCGCGCAGGTTATGTTCACGGGCGCCTTTGATGACAATATCAGCAGCAGGCATTGAGTAGACCGGAGATGCGAGAAATCCGTTTCGAGGTCGGTGGGAAGCGAATCCTTGATTTTACGGGACGCACGTTCAGCGCGGCAAGCGGGGTAAGCTCCGATTTGCAAGCTTCGGGAGGTCGGATCGGTTTTGGCCATCGAGATAGGTCGGGCCAGCGGTGGAACGCGCTGCGCTCGGCACACCCGGCGGTTTCAAGACTGGTGCAATCGGCAAACCCGATTACACTGGAACTTGTGCGTTAACGACCCTTGGTTAGGAGGGCACCCGCCGTGAGCGAACCGGCGTTCCGTCTCTCGTTGCTGGAATTACTCTATCACGACTACCTCTCGAAAAAGCGGCTGTCGGCGTTTGTCGAGCAGGTGTCGCGGGCCTACACCGTGGGGACGCTCGAAGGGCTAGCCGAACGCGGTTCGCGGCTCACCCGCCGAGCCGCCGTGTTGGCCTTGGGGCATCTGGCCGAATACAGCTCGAACGACGTGCTGGGCCGTGCCCTGCGCGACGATGACCGCGGCGTGCGCACCTTTGCCGAAGACGCCCTGCGGCTGATCTGGCGGCGGGCCGGCTCGAAGGCACAACGCAAGGAGCTGGACAAGATCATCCGGGCAAACACCGCCCGGCGGTATCACGAAGCGCTGGTGCGAGCCACCGCCGTGATTGCCGAGGCGCCCGATCTGGCTGAAGCCTGGAACCAACGAGCCATTGCTCACTTTGGCCTGGGCGCCCACGCCGAGTCGATTGCCGATTGCCACCAGGCGCTGGAATTGAATCCCTATCATTTCGGCGCGGCGGCGGGCCTCGGACAATGTTATTTGGAGCTGGGCAAGCCGCGGTTAGCTTTGGAAAGTTTCCGCCGCGCGTTGGGGTTGAACCCCAACCTGGAGGGCGTCCGCGCCAACGTCGCGGCGCTGGAGCGTACGCTCGGCAAGAAATAATGTCGCCGTTGGCGCCGCGAAAACCACGCCTTTTCGGGGACGGCCTTCCCAGGTTATCTATTCGAGCCTGCCGGCACGGCGTCCGCCGCGGGGATTTCCGCCGCGCGTCGGGTCAATGTCAACAGCGCCGCGGCGGATGCCGTGGCACCCTTAGTGGTTACTATGGGCGTTACCTCTGAATCTAACCCCACTCGACCGATTCTCATTCTGGGCGCCGGCATCAACGGCGCCGCCCTGGCGCGCGAGCTGGTCGTCGGCGGGCTGCCGGTGGTGGTGGTCGATACCGGCGATCTGGCCCGCGGCGCCACCGCCTATTCATCGCGCCTGATTCACGGCGGCCTGCGCTACTTGGAATATGGCGAGTTCGATCTGGTGCGCGAATCGTTGGCCGAGCGCACCCGCTTGTTGCGGCTGGCGCCGCAATTCGTCCATCCGCTGCAACTGCACATTCCCGTCGGCAACCGGCTGGGCGGCCTGCGGCATTCGCTGGCGCGGTTCTTTGGCGGCGATCGGCACGGCGCCCAGGCCGCCGATGCGCGGGCCGCTCCGCCGCGGGGCCTGTGGCTGGTTCGCGCCGGCTTGTGGCTGTATGACTTTTATGCGCGCGATTCGTCGCTGCCGCGGCATCGCGTCGCGCGCATCGACGAGCGATGGTCGCCGCCGGTCGATCGCGCGCGCTATCCGTGGGTCTGCACCTACTTCGATGCCCAGGTTCGTTTTCCCGAGCGGTTTGTGGTGGCGTTGCTCGATGACGCCCGCCGCGCCGCGCGCGCCGCCGGCGACTTTCAGCTTTTCACCTATCACCGCGTTGAATTGGCCGGCCGCACGGTCAGCATTTATGCCGAAGACAATGCCTCGCGTCCGGCGGTGGAGTTTGAGCCGGCGGCCATCATCAACGCCACGGGCGCTTGGGTCGACGCGACCTTGCGGCAGTTGCACGCTTCATCGCCGCAGTTGATGGGCGGCACCAAGGGCAGCCACCTGGTTACGTTTCACGCCGGGCTGCGCGCGGCGTTGGGCGAGGCCGGCATTTACACCGAAGCCGCCGACGGCCGGCCCGTGTTCCTCTTGCCCTTGGGCGAGGCCGCCTTGGTGGGCACCACCGATCTGCCTTATTCGGGCGATCCCGCCGACGCTGTGGCCTCCGACGCGGAGATCGACTATTTGATCGCCGCGGTCAACCAGGTGCTGCCCGGCGTGCGGCTGGCGCGCGACGACATCGATTTTCATTACTGCGGCGTGCGCCCGTTGCCGCATGCCGACGTCGACCGCCCCGCGGCCATTACTCGACGCCATTGGCTCGAAGAACACACGGGCGGCGCGGTGCCGCTGTATTCCGTGATCGGCGGCAAGCTGACCACCTGCCGCTCATTGGCCGAATCGTCGGCGAGGACGATTCGCCGTCGTTTGGGCCTGCCCGGCGACGCGGCCACCAGCCGAGACCGGCCCCTGCCCGGCGCGGAAGGGTATCCCAGCGACGCCGCTGGCGTCGAAGCCGCCTGGCAATCGTTGGCTGACGCTCACGGCTGGAGCGTTGCGCAGGTGCGCGCCCTCTGGCAGTTGCGCGGCACGCAGACCGGCGCCATCTTGGCGGAGTTGGCCGCTGACGATCGGGCCAATTTGCCGGGCGTCGATTTGCCGCGGGCGTTTGCGCGCTGGACGATCGGCCATGAGTGGGTGCGGCGGCTCGACGATCTCGTGGAGCGGCGCTTGATGCTGCTGTACGATCGCCGGCTATCGCTGGCGTGTCTTAGGGAGCTAGCCGGTTTGCTGGTCGAAGCCGGTCTGCTGCGGGCCGACCAGCTCGAAGGCGAAGTGGAGCGCACCGTGCGCCGGCTGGCAGCGCACTTTGGCCGGCGGGTCATCGCCTAGAACTCACGACCGGAGGCACCGCACTTGCGCTCCATCAACCGAACAGGCGATGGTCAAACACCGTTGCCAGCCGTCCCAAGGCCAGCGCCGCCAGGGCCAGCCCGAAATCGCGTAAGGCGATGTCGAAAAACGTGCCCGCCAGCAGCAGGTTGACGATGATGCCCCCCAACCATGCTACGACGACATAGCTGAAATAGCGGGGGCGCAACAAGACGCCGATGCCCGCCGCAATCTCGATGATGCCGACCAGCAGCATGAAAGCATGGGTATTGCCCCCGAGGAGCTGCGCGACGGGCGGCGCAAGGTAGTCGTCCCAGACCACCAGCGCATTGAAAAACTTATCAAATCCGGCGATCAGCGGCGCGGCGATGAACGCCACATGCAGGATGCGATAAGCCTGATAGGCCGGCCCGCTGTGCTCGGCGGGAGTGGTAAAAAACCCAGTACCATGTGTGACCGTGGCCATGACCGTAGCCCTCCCGTAAAGAGTGAAGTTGCGCGGAACGTGTTGATCGGAACCGTGTTGTTGCAGACACGCCTGCCGCAAGTTCGATGCCCACCATCGGCGACTAGGAGCCGCTTCACTGAGTGCGTTGCGCAAGCGCGTACAGCGCGTGTCATGAGGCTCAGAGTGCGGTTGAGCACAGTTGCACGTGCAGTTCCGCACTGCCGCAGGAGTGGTAAGGGCTCGCGCTTACGTCCGCCATGCAAAGCAGGCAAGGTTTTGCGACGTGGCGCGTGCTTTGCGAATGGCCTGAATAGCGAAATACCTCGTTTAACTCTCATCGCGGTCTGCCGCGACCAACGGAGGAGGATTGACCCATGTTCAGCGAAGTTCGACAAAGCGAGCGACCGCAGGACCGCCCGCTCCGCAACCGCACGGGCGACCCGGCCCGCGGTCGTTTAGTTCCCTCGCGCGAGCGGATTGCCCGCCGTGCCTATCAGATCTGGCAAAGCCGAGGCTGCCCGTGCGGCACCGATGCACAGGACTGGTTACAGGCCGAGGAGGAGTTGAAGGCGGCGCAATTCTTTCGCGCGGGCAAAATCGAGGCGCGTCGGCGCCGCCGGAGGGCGACCACCACCGTGTGCGACAGGCCGTCGGGGAGCCGGGAGCGCGAGGCGTGCGATATCGTCGAAGAGGCGTCGATGCAGTCATTCCCCGCCAGCGATTCGCCGGGTTGGATTTATGGCGGTTACCGCGGCCCGCAGAAGCCACGGTAATAGAAAACCCGCGCCATCCCAGAGCCTTCCAATCAAAAAAAACGCCCCGATTTTGCGCAGCTCAGCTTCTGCCCGAGCCACCCAGCCGATATGGCTAGGTTGACGCGCGCCGCCGAGCAACGGCTCGAGGTTTGGCCGACCGGCGCCTGGGCTTATGGCGCGCTAGAAACTGCCGCAATGCCAGCGCGCCGTTGTGCTCCTCATCGTGAGCCGCGTAAATGAGGGTGGTTTTTCCCTTGCGCTCTTGCTGACGCAAGGCCTTTACCGCCTCGCGATTCGATCGCAACTCATTCCAATATCGCTTGCGGAATTCCTGCCAGCGGCTCGGGTCGTGGCCATACCACTTACGCAATTCGGCGCTGGGCGCCACGTCTTTCATCCAGATGTCGATCGCCGCCCGCGACTTGCTGACGCCACGCGGCCAGAGCCGCTCGACTAGCACGCGGCAGCCATCCTCGGGCGAGGCCGGCTCGTAAGCGCGTTTGAGCTTCAACATGATTTCACCTCAACAAGATCCTGGCAAACATTGATTCTCGCGCGAACGCGAGGGGCCGCAACAACGATGCCAGCGTGATGTGCGACAGCAAGACCTACCCTTTCAGACTTGTACGGGATGCAGAGCCATCCGTGGGCGCAGCGTGCAGATTCGCCCGGACTGTGCGTTTTCGCGCGCGCGGCCCGCGCCGCGGCGCCACGCGTTTTCATCGAAAAGCCGGTGAAGAGTGCCGCCGCGACGCCATCGGACTACCGTCCGACCAACGGCCTACGTTTTGCAAACATTGAGTTGCACGATCCTCTTGCCTTAACACTCAGAGCACACCATGCCACATCCTGATCTACACAGCACGCTGCGAGAGTGGCTCGCCTCTCGGCCCGGTCTGGCCCGACATTTCACGAAGCACGGTATTGACCTGTGCCGCGATGCCGAGAAGTCGGTTTCCGAATTGTGCCGCGAAAGAAACCTCGATCCGCTGATCGTCAAGTCCGAACTCGATCGCTTTCGCAGTTCGGCTCACCACGAGCTGGGCGCCGATTGGGCGACCGCCTCTCTGGCCGAGCTATGCCAGCACCTGGAAGACGTGCACCACGCCTATTACCGGCGCGAGTTGCCGCGGCTGTCCGATCTGCTGGCAAAAGTCACTTCGGCCTACAACGCCAGCCATCCCGATATGCGAAAACTCGAAACGGCGTTCCAAGCTTTCTGTGCGCGGCTGGAATCGCATATCGAACGCGAGCAGCGCGAGTTGTTTCCGGCGATTCGGGAACTGGCGAAATCGAAACTGCCGGCCGGGCCGCATGGTCTGGTCGGCCAGGTCAACCGCCTCGAGCAAGACCATGACGCCGTTGACGCCGAGATTCTGCGCATTCGCGAATTGACGCACGGTTTCGTGGCCCCGCTCGACGTCTGCCAGACGTTTCAATCGTTGCTCGACGGCCTGTGGGACCTGGAAATGAATCTGCACCAGAACGTGCATGAGGAGAACGGTTACCTCTTTCCGCGGGCCCTGCGGTACGAGGTGGCCCTGCGAGCGGCCCAGCGCGCGAAAGAACCAGTGTCTTAACGGCCAGAACGGTTTAAGGTACGATCGAGCAGAGTGTGTTTGCTCCGTCCGATCTGCACGCAAGTTCATACGGCACAACGGCGAGCAGGCCTTTTCTGTGATGATCTTTGCGACCAGTTAGAATGCCGGCCTCTCTCGAGCTTCTCGCCGTCTCGAAAAACTTTGGCGGCGTGCGCGTGCTGCACGCCACCGATCTGAGTGTTCTGCCCGGAAAAATCACCGTGCTCCTGGGGCCGAGCGGCTGCGGCAAGTCAACGTTGCTGCGGCTGATGATCGGACTCGCGCAGCCTGACGGAGGCCGGGTGGTCTTCGACGGGAGTGAACTGAGTCCAGCGAATTTACTGAGCGTCCGCCGGCGCATGGGATATGTCATTCAGGAAGGCGGACTCTTCCCGCATCTCACAGCGCGGAAAAACGCGGCGCTCATGGCCCGTTATCTGGGTTGGGCGCGGCAGCGCATCGACGAGCGCCTGGCTGAGCTTGCCGAATTGGTGCGACTGCCCCTCGAGCGGCTCGACGCGTTTCCCGCCCAGCTTTCTGGCGGACAGCGGCAGCGCGTCAGCTTAATGAGGGCCTTGATGCTCGATCCCGAACTGCTCTTGCTGGATGAACCGCTCGGGGCACTCGATCCGCTCGTGCGGGCCGATTTGCAGACCGATCTGCGCCGCGTTTTTCGATCGCTGGGCAAAACCGTGGTGCTGGTGACGCACGATCTGGCCGAGGCGCGGCACTTCGGCGACCAGATTGTATTGTTGCGCGAAGGGGCGATCGTCCAACAAGACACTTTCGACGGATTGCTCCGTCGGCCGGCCGATCCGTTCGTCAGCCGGTTCATCAACGCGCAACGCGGCCGGTCGTTGGAAGACAGCGCTGATGGCGAGACAGGCGGTCCGCCGCCAGGGGAAATACCATGAGAGAATGCATGGTGGTTCTGCTGGCTGTTCTCGCCGCATCGCCGGGCGCCACGCGCGGTGACGAACCGCCGCGCGTCGCCGTCGGATCGAAAAAGTTCACGGAGTCGGTCATCCTGGGCGACATGCTCACATTGCTGGCGCGCGAAGCCGGCGCCGATGCCATTCACCGCCGCGAGCTCGGCGGCACGCAGATCGTTTGGAAGGCCCTGCTCGCGGGCGAAATCGACATCTATCCCGAATACATCGGCACCCTTGAGAAGGAAATCCTCGTCGGCGAGGCGCTTCATGATGAGAGCGATTTGCGCGCGCGGCTCGCGCGGCAAGGGGTTGCCATGAGCGCTTCGCTGGGTTTCGACGACACGTATGCCCTGGGAATGCTCGAAAAGACCGCCTCGCAACTTGGCATCGCCACCATTTCCGACCTGAAAAGGCATGGCGACCTGACGTTCGCTCTCAGCAACGAGTTCATGGACCGCGAGGATGGCTGGCCTGGGTTGCGTCGGCGGTACGGCCTTAAGCCTGCCGAGATACAAGGAGTCGATCACGACCTGGCCTATCGAGGCTTGGCCAGCGGCGCCATTGACGTCACCGACCTGTATTCCACCGACGCGGAGATCGAGCAGTACGGCATTCGCGTCTTGCGGGACGACTTGCGTTATTTTCCCGCCTACGAGGCGGTGCTCCTATACCGGAACGATTTGCCGCGCCGCGCCGCCAGCGCGACAGCGGCCATGCTTCGGTTGGAAGGCGCGATCTCACAGGCCGAGATGATCCAACTCAATGCCCAAGCGAAGCTGCGAGGCATCGCGGAAGAGCGCATCGCTGCCGACTTTTTGAGCGCCAAACTTGGCCTGGTGGCCGAGGTGTTTGATGACACCTTGTTCATGCGGTTCCTGCGCCGCAGCGGCGAGCATCTTTGGCTGGTGGCGATCTCGTTGGGCTTGGCGATCGCGTTGGCCGTGCCGCTGGGAATCGTCGCGGCACGATGGCCGGCCACGGGCCAGGCGATACTGATGGTTGTCGGTTTGATTCAGACAATTCCCTCGTTGGCGTTGTTGGTGTTCATGATTCCGTTATTGGGCCTGGGAGCCAAACCGGCGATCGTGGCGTTGTTTCTGTATAGCCTACTGCCGATTGTGCGCAACACCTACGTGGGTCTGCGCGACATCCCTTTGCCGCTGCTGGAATCGGCCGAGGCGTTGGGCCTGCCGTCGGCGGCGCGGCTGCGGTTGATCGAGCTGCCGCTTGCCTCGCGCACGATCTTGGCGGGCGTCAAGACGGCCGCCGTCATCAATGTGGGTACGGCCACGCTTGGCGCGCTGATTGGGGCGGGCGGCTACGGCCAACCGATTCTCACCGGCATTCGGCTCGACGACGTTGGCTTGATTCTCGAAGGCGCCGTACCCGCCGCGCTGCTGGCCCTCGTCACCCAAGGCGGCTTTGAGCTGGCCGAGCGCTGGCTCGTGCCCAAGGGGTTGCGATTGTAGTCGCTATGTGCCTGGCGCCGCTTCCCAAAGCGAATCGACGAACCAGCGGCGGCGGTCGAAGAAACTGGCGCGCACCAGAAAGCCGGCCGCGGCGGCCAACCGCGCGATTTGTGCCGGGGCGTATTTGTAAGAGCACTCGACGTGAATCCCTTCGCCGCGGGCGAAGGCAAACGAACGCCCCACGCCGGGCACGCAAACCCGCTGAGCGACCAGGCTGACTAACCAGCTTTCCATGCGGCCGAGGGCAATGTTGTAGGGCGCCTCGTGGCGGAAACGGCGGCGATTGAAGTCGCCGCCCAGTTCGCGGTTGATTCGCTCCAGCAGGTTGAAGTTGAATTCTCTGGTGACGCCCTGGGCATCGTTGTAGGCCCGCGAAAGGACCGCGGGATCTTTTTTCAAATCGAATCCGATCAAAAGCCAATCGCCGGGAACGAGCGACCGACGCACCGCACGCAAGAAAGCCACCGCGCCGCGCGGCTCAAAGTTGCCGATGTTCGAGCCGAGAAACAGCACCATCGTACGCCCGGCGGCTGGATCGAGCAGCGAGAACGCGTCGAAGTAGTCGCCGACGATCCCGCGCACGCGAAAGTCGCCGTCGGGCATCTGCCGGCGCAGCGATCCAGTGAGCTCGACCAGTACGCTCTCGCAGATGTCGATCGGCACGTACTCCAATTCGAGGTCGGCCTCCAGCAGGCTCCGCAGTAGCCGGCCGGTTTTTCTCCCGTCGCCCGCGCCGAACTCTACCAGCCGAAGTGGCCGAGCTCGTACTAGGCGGGCGATTTCATCGCCATAGCCGTCAAGAATCTCTCCCTCGACGCGCGTCAAGTAGTACTCGTCCAGCTCGCTGATTTGCTGAAATAACCGGCTCCCATATTCGTCATAAAAATACATCGACGGCAGCGTCTTGAGATGGCGTGAGAGACCCGTCAGCACATCACGGGCGAATCGGTCGGCAGCCTTGCCGTTGGCCGCTTGCGCGGTCGTCGGATAGCCGGCAATCATTTTCAGTCCTCGAGATCTTGGGCCAGGCGGATGCCGCTGAACTGAAAGCGCGTCGGCGATGGCCAGAAATTCCGATAGGTGCGACGGAAATGATCGCGGGGAGTTGCGCAGGAGCCGCCGCGCAATATTCGCTGGTTATCCATGAACTTGCTGTTGTATTCGGCCAGCGCGCCGGCGAAGGGCAGATAACCCGGATACGGTTCATAATGGCTGGCGGTCCACTGCCACACGACGCCGAACATTTGCCGCAACCGTTCGTGGCCAAGGGCCGCGGCCGGATGCAGCCGGCAAGGGTCGAGAAACGCCTCGGGCGCGGCATCTGCCGGGTCGTCAGCGATCTGCGCGGCGGCGTGCTCCCACTCGCGTTCGCTGGGCAGGCGCGCGCCTCGCTGCGCGTCGAACGTTTCGCCGCTCCAGCGCGCAAAAGCGTCGGCCTCGTAAAAGCTGACGTGGCAGACCGGCTCGTCCAACTCCAATTGGCGCATGCCGCCGAGCGTCCAGGCCCACCACTGGCCGTCGACCCGCTCCCAGTACATCGGTGATTGCCAGCCGTGCTGCTGAGCCACACTCCAACCGTTGTCGAGCCACAACGACTGCCGTCGATAACCACCGTCGCTGATAAAACCCAGGTATTCGCCGTTGCTCACCAGCCGATCGGCCAGCGCGAAGGAACGCAGGTAATACGCGTGCCGGGGCAATTCATTGTCCCAGCACCAACCGGCGCCCGTGTGTCCAAATTCAAACAGCCCGTCGGCAAACTCCACCAATCGCAAGGCTTCGGCGCTGGCCTGACGCGCGGGGACCGGCGGCGAGGCAAGGTAGCCGCACCGCAAACGCGGTGGATTTTGCGCCAAGATCGATTTGATCTCGGTGTAAAACAGTTCCTGGTGCTGCTGCTCGTGATTGAGGCCGATCATGATCGCAGCCGCCAAATCGGCCCAACGCGGCTCATCGAGCGCCAGCATTAACTCCTCGACACGGCAGTCGACCGATGCCCGGTAGGCATAGATTTGGGCTGTCGTCGGACGGCTCAACGAACCGCGCCGTGCCCGCGCGACTCGTTCGCCGAGCGAGGCGTAATACGAATTCAGCACATAATCAAAATCGTCGTCCGCCGGTTCTTGTGCGCCGCCAAACGGCTGCAACACATTGCGGACGAAGAACCAGCTTGTGTGCCCGAGGTTCCACCACGGCGGGCTGATCTCCTCGCTGGGCTGGATGCGAAACGCCTCGACGCTAAGCGGCCTGCACATTTCCAAGCTCGCCGCGCGGACCGCGCGGAACCTGGTAAGAAGCGCCGTACGCGGTGGCGCCAACCTGTTGGCCGCGGGCGCGTATTGCTCTCCCTGCTGGTTTTGAAAAAGGCCAGGCTGGTCGAGTGCTACGTCCATCTGAGGTTGCGTCGCCCCGGGGCACTGTCAAAAAAAGGGCCAACCAAGGCGTGAATTGTTTCCGTTCGTTGGCGGCTTCGCCGAGATGCAAAACGTGCGCCATGCACTACGGCGCCGAGATGCACGATGCAGGCGGCTCAGGTATTCATCAAGCGCACGGTTGGCGCTCATTGCATGGCGCGATGTGCTCTTCCGCGCGCTTTGCGCGATGCCGCACATGGCCGCGGCGGTTGGTTCTTTAGTCCGGCTCGATTTCTTACCTGGAAACTGCCTCCGGTGCGCCGATCCACGGGCTGGCTCGATCTTTGCATCGCGCAGCGGAGGTCGCCGTCTGAATGCGGCTTTAACCCGCGGAACTCGATCGCCCGGCAGGTCATGTTACGCGGTTGCAACTCACGGGCATCCATAACTGCTGAGGGCCGTGTTGCGATGCGATCGCTGGAGCGATCCGGCGCGTACAGGGCGTGGTCAGAGACACCGCTCAACTTGAAACCAAGGAGTATCCCATGGCAAGTTCTCATTCCGCTGACAACAGCAATCTTCGCATCCGCGTCGATGACTTCAAGAGGCGGCTCGAAGCGGGCGAGCCGATCACGGTGCTTGACGCCCGCAACCGGGAACCCTGGGATTCAAGCCCGATTAAGATCCAAGGCGCGATACGCTGGACGGGACACATCGATCCAGCTTGGCCCAAACGCCAATTGACGGTCGTCTACTGAACGTGACCCGCCGAACAAGGCAGCACCGGTGCGGTGCTGAAGCTGCGTGAACAAGGCTTCGAGAATGCGTACGCGTTAAAAGACGGTTTCGATGGCTGGACGGCGATGGGCGGCCCGACGGAAGCCAAGTAATTCGATCTAGCAGCGTAAGGACGCATGCGATGCCGGCAAGTTGCGGGTTTGGGGCCACACCCGGGCCACACCCATTTTACAAGGAGTTGAACGATGCCCGACTATACCTACTTGATCGTCGGGGGCGGAATGACGGCGGCAGCAGCCCTCGAGGGCATTGGCGAAAGCGATGCGGCGGAAACCATCGGCCTCATCGCCGCCGAAACGCAGCGGCCTTATAATCGCCCGCCGCTGTCGAAGGGACTGTGGAAAGGCAAACCGCTGGAAAGCATCTGGCGGAAGATCGACGATCGGCGGGTGACGCTTCACCTCGGCCGCGCCGCCCGGCAGCTCGACATCGCCAAACAGCGAGTAACCGACGATCAGGGCACGACGTATGGCTATCAAAAGCTGCTGCTGGCCACCGGCGGGTCGCCGCGAAGGTTGATGTTTGGCGGCGAAGAGATTCTCTACTACCGCACTTTCGGCGATTACCAGCGACTGCGCGAATGGGCCGACGCCGACCAACATTTTGCCGTGATCGGCGGCGGCTTTATCGGCTCCGAAGTCGCCGCCGCCCTGGCCGCCAGCGGCAAGCGCGTCACCATGGTCTTTCCCGAAGCCGGCATCGGCGGCCGCATTTTCCCCCGCGATCTCTCGGATTTTGTCAATGATTATTACCGCCAAAAACAGGTGGAGGTCATTTCGGAGACCATGATCTCCGGGCTCGAGGTGCGATCGGGCAAGCGCGTCCTAAAACTCCGAGACGCCCATGACCAGGGCGAACGCGAGCTGACGGTCGATCGCGTGGTGGCGGGCATCGGCATCCGGCCCAATGTGGAGCTTGCCCAGCAGGCCGGACTGGAGGTCAAAAACGGCATCGTGGTCGATCGTTCACTGCGGACCAGTCAGGCCGACATTTACGCCGCCGGCGATGTGGCGAATTTCTATAATCCGCTCCTCGACCAGCAGATGCGCGTCGAGCACGAAGACAACGCCAACACGATGGGCCGAATGGCGGGCCAAGCCATGGCTGGCCAGCATGTGAACTACGACCATCTGCCCTTCTTCTATTCCGATCTGTTCGATCTCGGCTATGAAGCCGTCGGCGAAACCGACTCGCGGCTGGATATCGTGGCCGATTGGCAAGACCAGTTTAAGAAAGGCGTAATCTACTACCTTCGAGAGCGTCGAGTTCGCGGCGTGCTACTTTGGAACGTCTGGGAGCAAGTCGATGCCGCCCGAAAACTCATCGCCGAGCCGGGACCGTTCGATGCCAACGCGCTGAAAGGGCGCTTGCCCGTATGAAAAGCGGCGTGCCGGCCCCAGGGCCGGTACGCCGCGGTTGCCCAAAACGTGATTGGACCATTCTAAAAACAGTCCTGACGGACTTCCTCGGCGATCAACTGCTTTAGGCGGTCGACGGTCGAAATCTCTTGCCTTTTGAGGTCGCGCCAGCAGTTCTGCAGGTCGGGCTTGCCATCGGCGTTGGCAATATACTGATCGTAGCGCCACAGCGCATCGAGCCGGCGGCTGAGATCCTGCAGCAGATCGTGATCGTGATTGGAGATGCCCTGCGTTTCGCCCACGTGTTCGTGCGTTTCTTGAAGCGTTGCCATTTGGTCACTCCTTTTTGAAAAAAATGGGTCGCATTGCCGCAAAACGTGGGGCTTTTGCAATTCCTGCGCCCGCGGCGAACGGCTGGCTCGGATAACGCTCGTTTCGGCAGGCTTCCACGGAATGGTGAATCATTGTCCGTGCCAGTTCCGAATGCGCCAGACGTGCGAGCAATACGAATCCTGCCGCAGGCGACTTTCGCGGGAACCAGCGAAAGTACACCGCGGGGTCGCCGATGCTGTCGTGCGAGTTCGCGCGCGGGACTGTGCGAACAAGCACATCTCGATGGCGGTTGGGATACGGCAAACACCGGCGGAACGGCTCGTTTCTCGAAACGAGCGGGTCGCACTGCGGTGGGGTATGTGGTTTGCGAACCGCGTTCGTCAGGGGCAAGCACTGCTGCCGGAAAGGAACGCCATGTACGCCAAAACAATTCTGTTCGCCACCGACTACTCACTTTCGACCGACGAGATTCTGATCTATGCCGCATCGCTTGCCCGTGAAAAAGGCGCCAAGCTGCTGGTGACGCACGTTTCGCGGCTCGAGCAATACCCTGTGGGTGAACTGTTCGACGAAGAACCGGAACCATCCGACCAAGAGGTCGATGAACTGGAATCAGTCGCTCCGCTTGATCCGAAGATGGTCTGCGAGCATCGGCTGCTTTATGGCGATCCCGCCGACGAAATCCTCAAGCTAGCCGATGCGGAGTGCGTTGATGCCATCGTGTTGGGCACCCGAGGCCACCCGCGGCTGGCGCGGCTCTTTGGCGGCGGCGTGGCCGAGAAAGTCAAGCGCGCGGCGCACTGCCCGGTCTACGTTTATCACAGCCGCGGCCAGACCGATCCGGTTCAGCCGGCGGGTTCTACCTCGACAACTTAGACGCGCTATCTTGTGGTGCGGCCGTGCCGGCTGTATTTGCAGGCGGAACGCCTACACGACAATGTCTTAGACGTTCCTGAGCGGCTCGGGCGCCACCGCCAAACCGGCTCTCAGGTAATCGCGATTCAGGCGGGCGATGAAATCCAGGCTGATGCCCTTGGGGCAAACCGCCTCGCACTCGCCGTGATTGGTGCAGCTTCCGAAATCAAGTTCATACATGGCGCCAACCATTCTCAAGGCGCGCTGACGCCGCTCGGGCTGTCCTTGCGGCAGCAGCCCCAGGTGCGAGATTTTGGCGGCCGTGAAGAGGATATTCCATTGCGTTACGGCAAGTGCTTGGACCTTGGGCGGCGCGGTCAAGCGGCGCAGAGAGGAGGCATCGGTACTTTGTCTCACGACCCGGCGACCCTACCAACGGCGCATCCCTCAACCGACGAATGTTGAGGCCACGGTGGCTTGCAATTCTCGCCTTTGGGCGCCCGCATTCTCTGCTTTGGGCGACTTTGCCTCAAACTCTAGGGGTTTGATCACCAGCAGCGAGCGGTGCAAGGTGTGCAAGACCTTTTCCGCCGTATTGCCGATGAAGAACGCCGAGAGGCCGCGGCGACCCACGCTGCCCATCACGACCAGTCCGGCATCGAGCCGCCTCGCCGTCGAGTTGATCACGCGGTGGGCGGTTCCCTGCGCGACGTGAAACGTCGCCGTGCCGTGATCGGCCGCCTGAGACTCTACCAACCGTTCCAGCCTGCCGAAGGCCTCGCGGCGCGCGCGGCGGCGGTAATAGCTGAACTCCGCCCGCGTTTCGTCGGAAATGGTCGGCGCGCCGTACAGCTCGTTGGTGTCGTACACGTGCAAAACATGCAGTCTGGCGTTCAGCGCCGCGGCCATGGATGCCGAGACCGAAACAATCCGCTCGCTGACGGGCGAAAAATCAACCGCCGCCAACACGGTTTGTGCGTTATCGGGCAATCCACCGCGGGCGACCCAGACGGGCACTGGGCACATTCGCGCCAAGCGCGTCGCGGTACTGCCGACAAACACTCGCTTGATGGCCGACATGCCGCGGGTGCCCACCACCACCAGATCGATCCCTTTTTGCTTGACGGCTTCGATGATCGATTCGTAAGGCTCGCCGGTCAACACTTCGGTTGCGAGATCGAGGCCGCCGGTTCGCATCTCCAAAACCAGTTTCCGCAACCGCTGCTCGGCCCCCTCGCGGAGTTCGTTCTGCAAGCGCGCCGCATCTTCCGGCGTGGGTACCCACAGCGGGCCGCCCCCATCTCCATAATTTGCCATGGCGAGTGAGGCGGCGGCGTCAGGCACGACATGCGCGAAGGTCAACTTCGCCCCGCAGCGCCGCGCAATCGGAACTGCGGTGTCAACCGCCGCCCCGGCGGCATCCGAAAAATCGGTAGCCACCAGGATGTTTTCAAAGCACTTCGATAATTTGGTCATGGTACGCCTCCTGATGCAGCCGGCTACCGAACCGGCACGCAGGCGAATGCCGGCGATTTACCCGCTGCGGAAATGACCGAGTCCAACAGCCAGCACTGCAATTGTTCGGCCAGTCCGGCGCGTTCTCGCCGCTCACGCTCCGACCATTGACGGCGGATTGCCGCGGCACGACCTGCAATGTTCTCGCGATGCGATCGGATCAAGCTTGCGGTGTGCGTGGCACTTTGGGACTTCAAGACGGGCATCGGTTTCATCTCAGTCGCTCCTTATTTGAGAGGATCTCTCGTTGATATTTGCCCCAAAGTCTGAATTGCCCGAGGCGTATCTAGGCAGTTTCCATGCCAGTCCCGGAACGCCGTAAAAACACCGGCTTATGGCCGCTTCCGGGCAGACTGCGCGTCTGGTCCGCACACCTGGCGCGCGATAACGCACAGCCAAGGCCGCTTGGCTTGCCGGGAGACGCGCGGATTCGGCACAGCACCGTGGCAATCGGCAGCGCGCCTGAGGCGCCGGGGCTGAGCTTACAAACGTCCCAGCAGGCGCAAGAGGCCGTCTAGGATCGTGAGCGGATGAGGAGGCCAGCCGGGAATGAACAGATCGACCGGCAGCAGCGATGCGCAGCCGTCGTGAACCTCGCCGTGTCCGCGAAACACCCCGCCGCTGATCGCCTCGGCGCCAACCGCGATGACCAGCTTCGGGGCGGGAATCGCTTCGTATGTTTCCAGCAGCGCCGAGCGCATGTTTTCGCTGACTGGGCCGGTCACCACCAGCCCGTCGGCATGACGGGGCGAGGCCACGAACTGAATGCCAAACCGGGCAAGATCGAAAACCACCGTGCCGAGCACATTCAAATCGGCCTCCGACGCCCCGGAGCCGCCCGCACACACCTGCCGCAGCTTCAGCGAACGTCCGAACACGCGACGCATCTTCTTGTCGAGCGCATCGGCGAGCTTGAACTGCTGGCCGTCATAAAGCAGATCTTCGCGCGTTCGCGTGGCAAGGCGATAGTCGTCGCTATACCGAATTGCGCCCTCGGGGCAGGCTTCGCTGCATTCGGTGCAGAACAAACACCGCCCCAAATCGAATTGAAAGCGGCCGTTTTCGACGGCAATCGCGTCGGTCGGGCACGTCTCGGCGCACGCTCGGCAGCCGTCGGGGCATTTCGCCGTATCGACCATCGGCAAACCACGGAAGCGGTCGGACGGCGCAGGCGCGGGGCCGGCCGGATAAGAAATCGTCCGGCGCCCCTGTTGCCATCGCGCTCGTACAACCTGCCACATGATTGCTATCCTTAAAGGTCGTGCCCGCAGTAGGAGAGGTTGAAGCTCTTGTTACACAATGGAAAATCTGAGATTTGCTGGTCGCGGAGGGCCATCGCCAGCCCGGTCCAATTATGGAACGACGGATCGACGATTTTGTAGCGCGCGAACCGCCCCTGCGCGTCGGTCAACGCCACATGGCAGATCTGCCCCCGCCAGCCCTCAACCAGCGATACTGCCAAATGATCGAGACGCATCGCCGCGGGAGTCGCGCGAAGCGGGCCTTCGGGCAACGTCTGGAGTTGCTCGCGGACATACGCCGCCGAGCGCTGGATTTCGAGCCAGCGTAGATACGCCCGTGCAAACACGTCTCCCGTCTGCAAGACCGAGATCGGCACGTGGACGAACCGAAAAATGCCGGAAGGAAAGTCGCTGCGAACATCGACGGGCACGCCGCAGGCACGCGCGGCCGGGCCGACCATGCCCAGCGCCAGGCAGTCGCTGCGCGAAACGGCGCCGACGCCCTCGAACCGTGCCTGCACCGAAGCCGAATTCCAAAGCAGCTCGACCGCCGTATTCAGGTCGTGCAGCGCCCGATCGAGCCGCTCGATGCATTGCGACTTTCGCGCTTCTTCGATGTCGAAAGTCACGCCGCCGGGCCGGATCATTCCCCGCCCGAAGCGGCTGCCGCAGATCAGGGCCGTGAGGTTAAGAAAATCACCGCGAATTCGGCCGCAGTAGGATGCGGTGGGCATAAACCCCACATCGCCTGCCAATGCGCCCAGATCACCGGTGTGATTGGCCAGCCGTTCCAGTTCCAGCATCACCCCGCGCAGCGCGTCTGCGCGAATCGGAACCTGCGCGTTGGAAAGCGCTTCGACGGTCTGGCAATAGGCGGTGGCGTGGCCGATGGAACTATCGCCCGAGGCGGCTTCGATCATGTGAACGGTGCGCTTCGTAGGACCGCCTGCCAGTGCCCGCTCGATGCCGCGATGCTGGTATCCCAGCGAAATCTCCAGGTGCAAAACCTGCTCGCCGTGGCACTGAAACCGAAAGTGCCCCGGCTCAATGATGCCGGCATGCACCGGGCCGACTGCCACCTCGTGAACCTCTTCGCCCTCGATTTGATAAAAATCCATCACGCCGACCTCGATCGGCTCGGCATCGGAGCGGCCCCACGCATCCTTACCAGACCGGTACGAACGATGAAAACGAATCGGCTTGAGCCAGGGATGCCCCTCGGGGCGGACGCCGAACTGCTCGGCAAGCTCCCGCTCAAACAAGTGGACCTGCGGGCAAGCGGGCGTAAGCGCAGCAAACGCATCGTGCTCCAGCCGTGTCTGACTCACGAGTAGTGTCGCGCGATCAACGTCGCCCAGTACCGCATAAAGCTCAAGAGCGCCGTCGGGCGAGGCATCGCCAAACAGCGCGGCGATTGTCTTGCCCGATTTCACGGTCTCGATGACCGATAAGCGGAAGTCCGCGAACGGCAAGACGGGAATTTCGCGGCGCGGCAGCGCCTGCGCATTGTGCATTGCCGCGAAGCGATGATCGTCGGTCATCGTTTCACCTCAAGCACCGCCGCCGCCTCTCGAAGCAGCGACTCCAAGGGCGCCGGCACATAAATTCCGACAGCAAGCAGCAACCCTAAGAACACAACAATTGGGAAGCTGGTGTTGAAACGGTCGTGAAAAGCCGACTTGCCCGGTTCCTGGCTAGGAGCGCCTTGCACCACGGCCAGCACCGTCGAACCCATACCGATGAATGCGATGGCCAGCAGCGCGAGAAAAAGCCCCACCACAAAAAAACGGCCCTCGTCCATCGCGGCATTGACAACGATCAGCTCGCTCACGAAGGGACCAAACGGCGGCGACCCTGTGATGGCCAAAAAGCCGGCCATGAACAGCGCCGCCGAGACCGGCGCCACACCGAGCGCGCCGTGTACGTTGTCGGCAAACTTGCTGCCGAAAGCGCGGTGAAGATTGCCGGCTGATAAGAAGAGTACCCCCTTGGCCAAGGCGTTGTTGATGACGTGAAGCAGCGCACCATACAGCGCCAGGCCGCCGATGCCGACGCCCAGCACCAGCACGCCCATCTGCTCAACGCTAGAATAAGCGAGCAAGCGCTTGAGATCTCGTTGCCGAACCATGAATACAGCGGCCACGGCCATCGACAACAGCCCGACGACGATCATCATTTCGCGGCTGAAATCCGCCGCCGCGCCCGCCTGGCAAATGCGATAAATCCGCAAAATGGCCAGAAAGGCGCAACTGGTGACACCGCCGGCCATGAGCGCGCCCACTAGCCCGGGCGCCTCGCCATAGGCATCGGGCTTCCACGTGTGCATTGGCGCCAAGCCCATCTTGGTTCCATAGCCAACGAGCAGCAGCGCGAACGCGGCATGCAGCCAAGGTGACGAAAGCTCGCCTGCCTCGTCAACCAGTTGTTCGAACAACAGGGTTGACTCCAACCCAGCCGCCAGCGACGAGTACGCCAAAAAGAACGAGCCGAACAACGCCAAGGCGATGCCCACCGAGCTGATCAGCAGATACTTCCACGTCGCTTCGAGCGAGCGAGCGTTGCGATTGAAATACAGCAGCGGGGCACTGACGAGCGTCGTGGCTTCGACCGCCACCCACATCAGCCCAAGATGATGCGCGAGCGTCACCAGCGTCATCGTGGCCAGCATACCAAAGCAGTTGGCGCAAAACATACGGTTGGGCCGATCGCGGCGCAGGGCAAGATAGCCGGGGGCATACAGCGAACACAGAAAAAAGAGCGTGCTCACGACGCCCAGCACAATCTTGCCTGGCGCGTCGAGCAACAGCCAGCCACCCAAGCCTGAGACAGCCGGCATATCGGGCGATGGAACAATCGCTGAGAAAGCCACCGTGAGCTGCGCCAGCCCGCCAAGGGGCAGCAGCCACGGCCGCCAACGATCGGCGGGGCAGGCGAAGCTCGCCACGGCCATCAGCAGGGGCAAACCGATCAGCAAATACGCCATCGCTCATTCCCTCAATAGCTTGAGATGCTCGGTGCTGATCGACGCGAATTCGCGACTGATATGATGAATGATGATTCCCATCACGAAGACGCCGGTGAACAGATCGAGCAACACGCCGATCTCCACCAGGAACGGCATCGCCTCCAGCAGCAACATGCCGAACAGAAAGATGCCGTTTTCCAGCAGCAGATATCCCAGCACCTGCATGATGGCTTTCTTGCGCGTAGTAAGCATGAGAAAGCCGGTCCAGGCAGTCGAGAGTGAGGCGGGCACGAGCAGCGATTCGACATGTCCGGCGGCCAAGGGAAGCGTGCCGGAGAATTCCAAGGCCAGGCCCGTGCCGATCGCTCCCAACAGCAACGAGTTGGTGAAACTGATCACCGGCGTGACCTCGTGCTGAATCTCTGCTTCGCGCATCGCATGGTGCAGCAGCCGTGGAATCACCAAGCCCTTGAGGCCGATGGAAACCAACGCCAGTAGCACGCTGCGAAGCTCGAATTGGCTATGGACGAGCAGCGGAAACAGGCCGAGCGCGACGCCCTGCACGGCGACCGCACTAATCACCGCGCGGATGCGGCTCACGCCCAGCGCCACGAAGTTCAGCGCCAGCACGACAATCAGAAGCAGATCGATTACCTGCTGCACTGCGTCACCTCACCAGCAGAATAGCGCCGAACGCCGAGAGCAGACATGCCGCCAGCAGCAACACGGGCGATTGCGGCAGCCGTAGTCGAGCCACGGTCGACTCAATCAGGCCGATCGCGACGCCGACAGCCAGCACTGCCGCAATAAACACCGCCGCATCGAGCCAGGGTTGCCCGGTGTGAACCGGCACGGCCAACCGCACGACGAGCGCCGCGAAAATGAAGAGCTTGAGCGACGCGGCGTAGAGAATCATGCCCAGCGCCGGGCCGCTGTGGTCGAGCACCATCACCTCGTGGATCATGGTCAGTTCCAGGTGCGTGTTGGGATCGTCGAAGGGAATGCGCGAGTTTTCCGCAAGCAAGACAATGAACCAACTCAAGAACACGAGAGCGAGCGTCGCTCCGGCAACGGTCCACTGCGCCGTGAGCGACTCACCCAGCATCGCCGACAGTTGCAGCGAGCCGCTCAATCTGGCCAACACGAGCAGACCCAGCAACAGGGCCGGTTCCGCCAGGCAGGCAAAGGTCATTTCACGGGCGGCGCCCATGCCTTCGAATGCCGAGCCCGTGTCGAGCGCCGCCAACGCGGTGAAGAAACGCCCGAGTCCGAGCAGCAGCGTGAGCACCACAAAATCGCCGACGAAGGAAATTGGGGCGTCGGCGCCGGGCAAAGGAACCATCAACACCGCGAGCGTCGCCGCGGCGAGTGCGACGGCCGGTCCGGCCAGGAAGACCCAGGTGACCGTTGTGCTCAAGACAGTCCCTTTACGCAGCAGCTTCACCAGGTCGTAGTACGGCTGCAGCAGCGGCGGGCCGATGCGCCCGGCCAAGAGCGCCTTGGTCTTGTTGATCGTGCCCAGGACGAGCGGCGGCAGGCCGAACGCCAGCGCCAGGTGTGCCACGGCGGAGATCGTGATCTGCGTCAACATTGAAGAACTTATGTTCATCACGTCGCCCCGGCGCGCAACTGGACCCAGAGGAGTGCGGCGATCACCGCCAGCAGAATGTACACGAGATAAACGCGCACACTGCCCTGTTGCAAAAAACGCAGTCGACGGAAAGCATCGGCCCCACGATGAAACAGCGGATCATAGACGTTCTCTTGAATCACGTCGGGGCATTGCGAAGCAAATTCGGCAGGCTCTGGAAACAATCCGTGAAGCTCGGGTTTCTTCGCCCGTGCTTGAAGCGGTCGCGGCAGCAGGCGATCGGCCGCGAGCATTGCAAACGAACTGCCGGTGTATTGCATCCGCGCGCTGGGCCGCAAGTATCCGCAGCCCCAGGTCGCGCGCTTGGCCCGTGCCGACTTGCGGCAAAGAAACATCAAGCCCGCCGCGAATACGCCAATCGTGGCCAGCATCAAGACATTGATCGCCGCTAACGACGACAGCGGCGAAAGCGCTTCGACGTTGAAGACTGCTTCGCCGGTGATGTTGCCAAGAAGCTGGCCGATTGCCGGCGACAGTAAACTCATTACCCGATCGGGCCAAACCGCCACGCCCAGGCACAGCAGGGCGACGACAACCATCGGCCCGGTCATCGCCGCCGACGATTCGTGCGCCTGATTGGCAGAATCGCTGCGCGGCGAGCCGAGCAGGGCGATGCCGGTCAAGCGAACGAATACCAGGGCCGCCAGCGTGCCAATCCAGGCTAGCGCGCCCAGCGCGAGCAGCGCCGCCAGGCTGGGGCTGTCGGCCGTGCCTATCGCCGTTTCCGCCAGACCGATGCACATCAGATATTCACTGATAAAACCGTTCAGCGGTGGCAATCCGGCCATGCCCACGGCGCCCAGCAGCATGGCGCGGCCGGTCCACGGCATGCGCTTCATCAGCCCGCCGAGATGCTCGATGTCTCCGCTGCCCGATCCGTGCAGCACGCTGCCGGCGGCCAGGAACATCAGGCCCTTCATCAGCGCGTGGTTCCAGACGTGCAGCAGCGCGGCGGCCATGCCCAGCGTTGCCGCGGCGGGCAAGCGGTTGGCCATGCCCCACAATCCGACGCCGAGCGAGAGCGCGATCAGGCCGATGTTTTCGATGCTGGAGTACGCCAGCGCGCGCTTCAGATTTCGCTGCTGCACGGCCAGCGACACGCCGGTCGCGGCGGTCACCAACCCGACCGCGCCGAGCGCGGCGCCCCACCAAGCCGCCGGCTCACCGAGGAGGATGACGATGCGCAGCAAGCCGTAGATGCCCAGCTTGATCATTACGCCCGACATCAGCGCCGAGACATGCGACGGGGCCGCGGGATGCGCCTCGGGCAGCCAGACGTGAAAGGGCACGAAGCCGGCCTTCGTTCCAAAGCCGACGACCGCCAACAAAAACACCGCCGCCGCCACGCCAGGCGCGACCGAGGGCAACCCGAACGAGAGGTCGAAATCGAGGCGACCCACCTGGCTGCCGAGCAACGTAAACATGGCGATGAGACACGCCATTCCCAGGTGCGTGGCCACCAGATAGATCCAGCCGGCCCGTCGCACTGCTGTTTTTTCGTGTTCGAAGGTCACCAAGCCGTAAGCCGCCAGCGACATGACTTCCCATGTCATGAGAAACAGCATCGCTGATCGAGCGATGACCACCAGCTCCATGGCGGCGACGAAGAGATTGAAAAAAAACCACGGGGGCCCGAGCGATTTCTGTTGGCGATAGACAAACAGATAGCTGCCGCCGTACACCGCCGCTAATGCCGGCAACACGAGAAGAGGCAGCAGAAAACACGCGCTCAGTGCATCGATCCCCAGCCGGAACGTACCATGCGTGGCGTCCCACTCGATATTCAGAGAGTCGGGGATTGTGCCCAGCAGTACGCGCCAGGTTGGACCGAGGACCAACGCACACGCCACCACCGCGCCGCTGGCGCCGATGGCCGTCGCGGCTCGCGGCCATTTCGAGACAACCATCGCGCCCAGACCGGCGGCAAGCTGTACGCCGATCGCCATCAACCAGATTTCCATCCTACGATGCCGCCTTTCGCGCACCGGCGGCGGCCAGACCCGCCTCGATCTGTCGTAGTTCTTTCAAGATGTCTTCGCTCGCACCGTGCTGAGCCAGCACTTGCCGGAACGCGGCATCGTGCAGAGCATACGACAGCCGCGAGAGCAGTTGCAAGTGCAGGCGCGCCGTCGGCGAAATCAGCGAGAACAGCACATCGACCGGCTTGCCGTCGAGCGCTCCGAAATCGACCGGCTTCTCGAGAAAGCAGAGCGTTATTTGCGGCCGATTGACGTGCAGCACAATCGGATTGCGCACGTGCGGCAGGGCGATGCCATCGCCAACGGCCGTCGAGGCCAATGCTTCGCGGGCCAGGAACAGCCGCAACAACAAATCACGGTCGATCGTCTCAGGCAGCGGCAGCACCTCAACCAGCGCTTGCAAAGCGCTGCGCTTATCGGCGGCGCGCAGCTTTCGGACGATGCCGCCTGCCTCTAAGGCGCTCACCAGCTTGGCGGCCTCATCGCCCGGCGCATCTTGCCCATCGAACAACTCGGCCGACACGCGAACCTGATTGGCCGTCGCCCATTCCAACACTTCGGCGCGGTTGAACCGATAGCGTCCGCCGACACGGTGAGCGGGCAGACCGCGTCCTTTGATCCAGCGCGTGACCGTGGCTTCGGGCACGCTAAGAAACTGGCCGACCTCTCGAACTGTTAATTGCATCGAAGCGAACACCGAGCACTAGAGAACTTGATTCTACAAGCGCATTCGCGGCGCCGCGAGTGCAATCTGGCGACTCTTCGTTTGCGCAGGCTCCGCAGAAGATCATGGCCCCTGCGGTCGTTCGCCCCCCCGCTCGATGTGCCCTTGCCACCGCCGCCTCTGTTTTGCCTCAGTCGAAACTGGAAGAACGCTCTGTTTGGGTTAGCATAAACCCAAAGGAGGTTCTTATGAAGAAGCCACGTCGTGTTTTTCCCGCCACTGAGAAGGTGGCCGCCCTCAAGAGGCATCTCGTCGAAAAGGTCGCCATTTCAGACCTGTGCAACGAACTAGACATCTCCCCCACGGTCTTCTATGCCTGGCTCAAGGCGTTTTTCGAGAACGGCCATGCCGCCTTCGAAAATGGTCGCAAGGGTAAAGCCGTCGAAGACGCCAAAGACAAGAAGATCGAGCGCCTCGAAGCCAAGCTGCA
>JAICLL010000299.1 GCA_025927475.1 Pirellulales bacterium | reverse complement strand
GTCGCGCCGGTGTCGACCAGCGCTTCCGCGACCTCGATCGAGCGGATCTCGTCAGATCCGATCAGCCCTCTCTCGGCGTTGTACAGGTCATTGACATTTTCGATTTTCGCCGGGACAAGAACCTTGCCCCTAAGTGAAGACTCCATAATTGAACTCCGAACAAAGATCAGGTTGGCAGTTTGCAGCGTCGCTGACGATGGATGCGTCAGCATTATATCCTGGACGGCCCGCCAATAATAACCTGAACAACGAATGGACACCGCTTGGTGATTCACGAAACGCCGCGGAGTGCGCTCCCTACAGAATTCGTATTGGCAATCCGGACGCGTCAGTAAGCGAGACGCTCGCTCTACGGATCACTCCAGTCAAAAGGAATGGCGTCTTGGCATTCGATATATGCGGCGAGCCCGGTGGCGCTGAGCTCGCGAAGTTGCGCCACGCTTTGGTTGTTCGGCGCGCGACAGCGGCGCGAGGCGAGAGCAAGGGCACGAGCGGCGATGACTTCAAGCTGGGCTTCGGTGCGGCGAAGACCGGCACTACCTAAGGATCTTTGCCGCTCCATTCGATCTTGCAGCTCGGCAACGCTTGCCGCAGGGCTTCGATTTTCGACGATGTAACGCCAGTGTCTCGCAAGCCGAGGTATGTCAAGTTTACGAAGGCCGTGATCGGCGCTAGGCCCGCGTCGGTCACATGCGTGCCGTCCAAGCCGAGAGCCAGAAGGTTTTCGCAACCCTTAAAAATGGCCAGCCCGGCATCGGTGATGTCGGTGTTTGACAGGTACAGGTGCTTGAGCAAGCCTTTGGAATTGCCGAAGTGGGCCAGGCCGGCGTCGGTCACACGCGTGGCGCCTAAGTAAAGATACTCGACTTTGTCGCTGTGCTTGAAACTCTCCAGGCCCGTATCACTGACTTGCGTGCGCGCCAGGCTGATTCCCCGCAAGTCTTTACAGTCCTTGAAGTAGATCATGCCCGCGTCGGTCACCTTCGTGCCCGCCAGGTTGAAGCCGCGAAGCTTCTTGCAGCCACGAAAGTGCGCGAACCCCGCGTCGCTGACCGGCGTGCCGCTCAGATTGAGATAGATCACATCCTTGGTCCCCTCAAAACAAGCCAGCCCCTCGTCAGTCACTTGTTGGTTGTTCTCCAGAACGACGGTGGTCAGGAGGAACGGCCCAATGGGCAACTCCGCGACTGCTTTGATATCGCGCGCTACATGGTTTACACAGACCGTCCCTTGAATTGCCAGCGCGTATTCTGCCGCCTTACGGTCAACGGAAGTTAACGGCGCTGCCTCGCCGCGCGACAGGGCGAGTGCAGGTGGTCGATCCGTGGGACCGGTCGCTGCTCCGGTGACCGGCGCGGTCCCGCGTGCGGACACGGCGACGGGCGACTTCGATAAAGGCGCGATGCTTGCCACACGTCGCCCGGTGATAAGAGCCTTCGGCGGCGACGGGCTTTCATCCGCAGCGGCGGTTAGTCCCTGAGCGGCGCCAATGTCCCAGAGGTGAACACTTCCCTGGTGTAGTCCGGCGGCCAGGTAACGGCCATCGAGAGAAAACGCAATTGAGGCGCCGCCTTGGTCGGCGGTGTTGTAGCGGGCCAGTTCGTGCCCCGTGGCACGATCCCAAAGTCGCGTGGTGTGATCGTAGCAGGCGGTCGCCAAGCGCCGGCCGTCAGGGCTGAATGTCACCGCGCGCAGCAGACCGGTGTGGCCTTCCAGGGACATGAGTTCGCGCCAGGTGGGAACGTCGTACAGGTAAACGTGCGCCGCTTTATTGCTTTCGTTGCCGCTGACCGACACGGCCAGCGCGGCGCCGTCGGGCGAAAAAACCAGCGAACAAACATGGTGGCCCGGTTCGATTTGGATTTCCTCACGGCGCTGCCACTGGTTCGTGTCGTAGATCGCCACCGGACAATCTTGGCCGCCGAATGCAAGCCACTCGCCGCGCGGCGAAAAGGCGACGGACCGGACCATCGCCGTGTTGCGCAGAAGCGCGCGCGTCTGGCCATCGGCACTCCAGACGCGCGCCAGGCTTGGCTGCGCGTCATTGCCCCAATTGCCGCCGCCGGCGACAATCCAGCGGCCGTCTGGCGAGAAAGCTACGCAGGTTGCCGTGCGAAACCGCCGCTGCTCGTTCTGCTCCCGCCATTCCGCTGGAGTCGCATCATCGACCAGAAGATAAGTGGCCCGCTTCGACGCGCTGGGAATATCCCAGAGATCAATCCGCCCCGCCTTGTTCCAATCGCCACCCGCCACGGCCAACGTGCCGCCGTCGGGCGAGTAAGCCGCGGCATAATGGCGCACTTGCCGGCTTTCGAGCACGGCGGGCTTCGCATTCGCAACTAGGGGTAGAGACCACAGCCGCACGTCGCCGGGCTTGCTTAAAGCGCCGCCGACCGTCGCCAGGCTGCTGCCGTCGGGCGAGATGGCCAGGCCCATGACCTCATGATCGTCGGCCTGAAAGACTTCGGGCGAAGGCCGGCTGGGAATATCCCAGAGCAGCACGGCGCCATCATCGCCGGAGGTGACGAGTGTATTCTCGTGAGGCGCCCAAGCGGCCGCATAGACCACGTCGCGATGACCGATCCTGAGGCGCTCTTCCGTCAAACTCGCGACATCCCAGATATGTATCGCCGCATCGAGCCCGACCGCTGCCAGCTTGGCGCCATCGCCCGACAGAGCGATCGAGAGAATGCGACGCTCGCCCGGCCCTTGGCAATATGCTTGCCGGAGCTCTTGACGCTGGGCCACGTTCCAAACCCGCACGAAGCCGTCTCGGCTGCCGGAGAGAATCTCGCGGCCATCGCCCGAAAAAGCGACCGAAGTCACCGCGGCCTGATGACCGGCGAGTCGAATTGGCGGGGCGGGCGTGGCGTCAGCGAGTGAATAAAGCAGCACATTGCAGGCCGTGTCCCACTTCGCGCACGGGCCGGTGCCGGCGGCCAAAAGATCTCCTCGCGGTGAAAAGGCCAGCGCATGTACCGGCATCTCGGCAAGAGGCAAATCAATGCGTTGCCGCGTGGCGACGTCCCACTGACAGATACGCGGCGCAAAGTGATCGTCGCGAACGCCGGCTGCCAAGCGCGCTGCGTCGGCAGTGATCGCCAAGGCACCCAGCGGACCGCCAGGTCCTTCAAACTCCGCCAGCATTTTCCGCGAGGCCACATCCCAGAACCGGGCTCTGCCATCTTCGCCCGAGGTGGCGACACGCTTTCCGTCAGCAGAGAACGCGGCGGCCAGCACCGCGCCGGTGTGGGCGGTCGGTAGCTCAGACACTCCGTGGCGGAGAGCGCGGTCGCCTTCGGGCGACCGCGATTCCCGCCACGGAGTGTCGGGGCTACTTTTTTGCGATTCCCGCCACGGAGTGTCGGGGCTACTACCAAGCTCGCCGTGCGGCTTCCGTGTTTCGGCGTTCCACAAGCGCACAACGCCATCGGCGCCGCCGCTGACGATTGTTTGGCCATCGCTCGACCAGGCGACACATCGCACCGCCGCGCCGTGCCGCCCCAGCAGTCGCCATTCTCGGTGGCAAACTCGCCAAAGCCAATGCCACTCGAATCCGCGCAGATCTTCTTTACCCGCAGGCGGTCGCTGTT
>JAICLL010000174.1 GCA_025927475.1 Pirellulales bacterium | reverse complement strand
TCTGAGCGCGCTGGGCTTTGGCGTCGGCAATCTCAAAGATGCAACGCTCGAAAGGCTGGCCGACAAGGGCAACGGCAACTACGCCTACATCGACACGCTCGCCGAAGCCCGCAAAGTGCTGGTCGAGCAGCTCTCGGGCACGTTGGTCACGATCGCCAAAGACGTGAAGCTGCAGATCGAGTTCAACCCGGCGCAGGTGGGCGAGTTTCGCTTGATCGGCTACGAAGACCGCATTTTGGCCCACCAGGATTTCAACGACGACCGCAAAGACGCGGGCGACGTGGGCGCCGGGCATACTGTCACGGCGCTGTATGAGCTGTCGCCGAGCGATCAGGCGGCCGCCGGCGTTGGCCCGCTGAAATACCAATCGAGCAAGCCGCCGGTTCCGGCCGTCGCCAGCGACGAGCTAGCGACGATCAAGTTGCGCTACAAAGAGCCCGCTGGCGACAAAAGCCGGCTGATCGAGCACATCGTCGCCGGACAACCGCGGGCGGATGCAGCCGTCAGCGGCGATTTTCAGTTCGCGTCGGCGGTGGCTGCCTTTGGCATGTTGCTGCGCGGGTCTGCGTATCGCGGCGAAGCGACTTACGACATGGTGCTCGAACTCGCCCAGCCGGGCCTCGCCCACGACGCCAATGGCTATCGCTCCGAGTTTGTGCGATTGGTGCGCGACGCCCGCGAACTGAAGAGGCCATAGCGAAGCGACACTACTTCTCTTTTTTTGCTCGCCGCGGCGGACGCCGCGTACTGCCGCGGGCCGATACACGGCGCTCGTCGGACAGGTGCTGCAAGGCCCGGGCGCCGGGCGCGCGAAGATCGAGCGTGGTGAACATCAGGGGCACCGTGCTGGGCACCAGAGAACGCACTTCGCGGGAAGTTTTGCTCTTCTTGACCTGATCGGGAAGAATGGCGTCGGGTTCATAAAAAAGCTGGCCGGCGCCACTGGCCGAGTAACGCCCGCCGTTGCGGACAAACACTAGCCCGCCGATCTGGCCGACGACCTGATCGGCGTCGATCCAAAACAAATTGCCGCCGGACGATTTGCGGCATTCGCTTTCATTTTGCCAATAGAACACCTTGCCCTCGCGATGGCTGCCGCCGAAGCTCCAAAGCGTCCGGCTGCGCGGCGGCAGTGTGACCGTTGCGCCCTCGTTGTTGACCACCACGATAAACAGCTCCCATTGATATGGCATGCGCACGTCGGGCATCTCCACACGCAATTCTTCGTCAGAAACGATCTGAAAGCCCGCCGTCGTGCTGGGCACGTGTGAACCGTTGCTGAACAGCACCTCTTTGGTGCCATAGAAGCCGTGCCCGCGCAGCGAGATTACGCCGCCGTAGGTCGCCACGGGCGGCGCGATCGACTGAATTGTTGGTGGCCCGGTGGCGTCGCCGTCGGCCTGCGGTGGCGCCTTGAACAAAAATGGTTCGATGCCGAGGCTCGCGGAGATGGATCGCACCGGCACGCGCATCACCAGCGGCTCGTCGGTGTTGATCACGTAATGACCAAACAAGTCGCCAAACAAAGCGCCTGGCTCGAACAGCACCAATCCGGCCGGGTTCGTGTATTTATCAAGAAGCGCCTCTTTCTTCAGCAAGACCAGGCCCGGCGTCGTGGCCAGCCGCAACGTGCCGCGACTTTCGACCAGCGTGACTCCGCCGGCGGCGTTGAGAATGCCGTCTTTCAGCACGTGATAAAACGGCGCGGTGCGCGGGTGCTGGCGGCGCGAACCATCGACCGTGACTACCGTGGGCGGCATGCCTACCGTAGCTCCGCGCGGCGTGACGACGGCCACCGTTGCCGTGCGGCCGGGAAGGAAATAGTCGGGCACAACCACGTCCACGTCTCGGTCGGAAACTACCTCGAACGCTGCCCGTTTGGTCGTCGAGCCGACGCAAAAGATCACCTCGCGCGTCTCGCCCAAATAGTCGCCCGTGATTCGCACCACATCGCCCGCCCCCGCTTCGTTGGGCTGGATGTTGTAAATCTCCGGGCCGGGCAATTCGGCGGCGGGGGCTTGGCGCATCGCCGCCAGCGCCACCATAACGCAGACGATGGCCCGAAAACTCATGTGGTCTCGTCCCGAGCGGTTTTCAGCAGACGCTTCACCTGATCGCTTAGCGTGCGATCGATCGGCTCGAGCAGCTCCCGCAGTCGCGCAAGCTGAGCTTTGCGGCGTGGGTGCTCCTTGGCTTCTTGCAGCAACCCCTGGCCCATCAGCAGTGCTAACTCGTCGAGCTTGTCCCAGGTGGTGACGGCGCCGAGCTGCCTGCCATTGCTGCGCGTGACCACAAACAGCGGCGCGCCGCCGTCGGGCGCGGCGAATGGGCGAACGCCCAAATGTTGCGACAGCGCCGGCAGCAGATCGAGCTGCAGCATCACCACCACATAGCACTCGGCCAGCGATTTCAGCCGGGCCGAAACCGCCTGCTCGCGCGACAAAACCTGCTGCCAATCTCGCTCGATGCCGGCTTGATCGCCGTCCTTATAGAGCACGAGCAGCACGGGCAGTTCGCTGCGTTTAGCCGCTTCGAACGTGAACTGCGCCTGCACCGTTTCGTTCGAGGGCGGCGTCACACGCTGGCCGAGAATCTGCTCGAAGATCTCTTCATAGATTTCGTTGATCGGCGGCAGCGGACGGTCGGCGAGCAACTGGTGAATTCGCTGCGACGCGCCGCGCCCTCCCGACGAGCCAATCCCCAGGTCCTCAGCCGCCTGCCGATGAGCCTGAGCCAGGCTCTGCGCCTGAGACTGCCCGGCCGAGGGCGGCCCGGCTTTCTCATAGGCATCGACCGCCCACTTGGCCTCGGACAGCAGTTGGTCTGCCGTGACCGGGCCGGTCAGGGCATCGATCACCCGCCCATCGGGCGTGCAAAAATAGCTGGCCACGTTTCCGCCATTTTTGCGCAAGGCCCCAAAATTGTTGACGACTTCAAAGCTGCCCACTTGCTGGTGGGCCGCCACAAAATGCTCATTCAAATACGCGCCGACGCGCGGGTCCGACAGGGCGCCCGCCCTGAATGCTTGGGCGTTGTTTCACGTAAATCCAGCGTCCTCGAAGTTGCCGGAGACGTGGATCAGAAACACCAGTTTTCGCTCGCGGCGGGCCGTGGCTTCGGCCTCTTCCGGCGATTTGCACCAGGTCAGCACCGTGCCCAGCGAACGGTCTGCCGCGCAGACCTTCGGCTGCAGTTCTTGCGGCAGGCCGCCTAGCTCGCCGCTGGAAAACCACGAGGTGAACGCTGTGCCAGACGTTTCCAGCTCGGGCGCGGTCGCGGGCAACGAATAGGCATCGGCATCGGCAAGCGTGTCGGCAGCGTCTGGCAGAAGTGCTGGACTTGCAGCGACGGCTGGGCTCTTTGTCTCGACGCTTTGCGGCGGCTCCGTGAGCGGACGCGCCGTCTGCGGCGGGCTGGCCGGTCTCTTTTCGCCTGCTAGCTGACGATCTTCAGTCGAGGCCGTTTCTGGCGAAGGTGGGCGCGACTGATCCGGCGCAGCAACGTCGCTAACGGCGGGAGGTGCAGTCGCCAGGTCGGACTCTGGTGCGGCGGCCGCCTGAGAGGCCAACCGGGCTTCCAGGCTACGCAGGCGGTCTTCATCGCGTTTGATGCTGACCAACAAGCCGGCGACGACGATCACCGCCAGCGATGCGCCGCCAACCAGGGCGAACTTACCAAACCGCGCCGCGAAATCAGAACGCTCCATGCGCTCTCCTAGCTTGAGCAGTAATGAAGGATTGGGGGCATGCGCTAATCATTATAGCGAGCGCTGCAACCAAGGCGAGCGAATTGCAAAGATCTCCGCTGGCCGCCTCGGCGCGTCAGCGCGGCACGTAAATGCGGTCGCGGTCGCAGAACTCGCCGTCGAGAATGCCAAGCAGCAAATCCGCAATGTCGATCGCAACGCGCTGTCGGTATTCGGCGAACCTCTCAAATTTGCCTTTGCCAGAAAGCGTTAGAACGGGCAGATCACCTGGCCGCCACATGCTTGAAATCGCCGCCTGGAGCGAAGTATTGTTCTCACGGTTCCGGTTGTCGGTGAATAGCACCCACCTGTCGTCCTGGCAGCGGCGACAGAGAATTGCGTCGTCGATGTTGTACGGCAACCTGAGCTCAGCGAGCGTGATGAACTGGATGTTGGACTCAATTAGCAAGGACCACAGCCCCATGCCTTCGAGAAGCCGGCGAATGTAATGGGTGTGGCCTTGAACATTCACATCTGCCAAAAGCCCGTGCACGTCATTGTTTCAAAGCAAATACCATTATAATGCACTTCGGCGAGCACGGCGAACCATTTGTACACGAGCCGCAGTCGACCGCCCACCCATGGCAGAACCCTTCGATCCCTACCGCAAGTGGCTGGGCATTCCGCCCGCCGAGCAGCCGCCCGATCATTATCGGCTGCTGGGCATCGGCCGGTTCGAAGACGATGCCGACACGATCTCCAACGCCGCCGATCGGCAGATGGCCCACGTGCGCACGTTCCAGACGGGGCCGCGCTCGGCCCTTTCCCAAAAGCTGCTCAATGAAATCGCGGCCGCGCGGGTCTGTCTGCTCAACCCGGCGCAAAAGGCCAAGTACGATCGCGACTTGCAGGCGAAGATCGCCGCCGCGGCGCCCGCCCCGCGGCCTTCGGCCACCACAGTGGCGCAAGCCCCCGTTGTGCAATCTCCGGTCGAGCAATTTCCGCCCGGCGCACCTGCTTTGTCCGAGGGCTTTCCGAATTCGGCAATGCCCGAGCCGCGGCCCATCTCCGTCGGCGGCGTGCCCGGCCGGGGCGCCGCGGTCAAGCTCGGGCGAGCGCCGTACGCGCCCGCGAAAAAGAAATCGCCGGTGTTGGCGATCGCGGTGGTCGGAGCTTGCCTGCTGGCGGTTGTCGCGGTCGTGCTTGCGCTGCGCGGCGGGCAAGACCATCAGCCGCTTGCCGAGCAACCAGAGACGATTGATCAGCCCATTCGTGGCGAGGCGATCGAGCAAGCCCCGCCGACCGTGGTCGAGTCGACGGATGCCGATAAGCTGGCCGATGCCGCGCGCCCGCCGAAGCTCGAAATCGTCAAAGCCGAGTGGGGGGCGGGCGAGCGCTGGCAGGACATCACCGCGCGCGTGCGGTCGTTGGTCGACGATGAGCGGCTGTTGGCGACGGCCTGGGGCAGTTTTTTTCAAGACGTTCGCGACCCTGAGCACGGCCTGCCTAAGCACGTGCGCATCGAGTATCGCGCCGCCGGTGAACCCGGCACGTTGCATGTTGCCGACACGGGTTTTATTTATCTTGACGGCCGTCCGCCGGGAGCGGGCGAGCCATCAGCCGGGGGATTGGAGGTCGTCGAAGCGCGGTATGGTGTCGGCGCTACCTGGATCGACGTGCTGCCGCGCCTCCGCCGGTGGGTGCATGACGATCGGCTGGCCGTCCGCGTCGAGTTGGTGGCCCAGGCCGACCCGGCGCCGGGCGAGCGAAAGGCGCTCTTCCTGCGCTACCGCACCCCCGATGGGGAATTCATCGCCCACGCCTGGGATTCGCAGGTGCTGGCGCTCGACGCTCGTCCGGCGGCCGCGGGGGGCAAGCCCGTCGATTTAATCGCGCGTGTCGATACTTCCCGTGATTCGACCGGCGGGGCCTGGAGCAAAGCTGCCACGGCGCTGGTCGGCCCCGACCGCGAGCCGGGCAATCTCGCGATCCATGCCCCCATGCCGGAGGAATACTTGCTCACCGCCGTCATCGACGCGTCGCCGCGGCCCGACAGCGTCGGCATCACCTTGCCGATTGGTGATCGCCAGGTGCAAGTGGTCTTGGACGGTTGGTCGAGCTCGATCTGCGCGTTGCAGAATGTCGATGGCGCGGCGGGCAACCAAAACGCCACGACGCGCCACGGCTCGGTCTTCGAAGCGGGGCAGGCGACCATGGTGCGCTGCGCCGTGCGGCGGTCGAGCATTCGGGTCACCTGCAACGGGCGGGTGGCCATCGACTGGCGCGGCGATCCGGCCAGCTTGTCGGCGCCAGCCGAGGCCCTGGCGGCCGATGGCCCGGCCATCGTCGTGCGCAGCTTGGGCAAACCGTGGCGCCTCACGCGGCTCGATGTGGCGCCCCTTCGCGCGGAATCGTCTCACGCGGCGCCGGCTGCTTCGGGCGAGGTCGTCGATTTGCTCAAGCTCATCGATCCCGAGCGCGACGCCGTCGCCGGCGATTGGCGATTGACCGACGAAGGGTTGCTGTCGCCGATCGGCGGAGAAGTGCGGTTGCAAGTGCCGGTTTCGCCGCCGGAAGATTACGAACTGCGCTTGACTGCCGCGCGCATCTCGGGCAGCGACTCGCTCTCGATCGGCTTGCTTGTCGATGGTCACCAGACTGCAATCGCTTTGGACCGCTTCGACGGAACGCAGTCGGGCATGCAGCGGATTGACGGAGAGAACACCGACCGCAATTGCACCATCAAACAAGGCAGGGTATTCAGCGATGAGCAGCCGAAAGAAGTCATCTGCGTTGTGCATCCTAACAGCGTGCGCGTCACAGGCGGTGACCGTGTGCTGGTGGACTGGCACGGCGACGCTCAACGGCTTTCGCTCGAGCCGCATCTGAACACGCCCGATGCGATTTGCCTGCTCGTGAATGCTTGGAACACCGAATATCGGATCAGCAAGTATGAGCTTCGGCCGCTGCCGCCCGAACCGCCGACGATACCCACCGAACTGGCTAGGCCGGTCGATGTGCTCAAGCGAATCGATCTTTCTCGCGACGTTGTCTATGGCGAGTGGAAAAAAGAAGGAGGCACGTTGATCGCACCGGCCACCCAATGGGCACGGATGCAACTGCCGGTCATTCCGCCCGAAGAATACACGCTCACCATCGAGGCGATTGGCAACCGAGACGTCGTTCTGGGCATCGTTGTGGGCGCCCGACGCGCCGAGGGCGCCATCGTCGGTGGTCGGCAGGTGGAGGTCGCTCTTGACGGTTGGAACGGTGCGACAAGTGGAATGCAAAACGTTGACGGAAAAGGGAGCGATCAAAATGCAACAACGCACCAAGGCAAAGTGCTCCGCGACGACGCCGTGAATACGATCGTCTGCACGGTGCTGAAGAACCACGTAGACGTGGCGTGCAATGGCATGCCGGTCATTTCCTGGCAAGGCGACCCGCGATCGCTCAGCTTGCCCCACAGTTCGATGATGCCCGACGATCGGCGACCGTTTTTGCGCAGTTGGGATCAGTCGTTTCGGATCACGCGGCTGGAGCTTTCCGCGGCCGGCGCCGTCGAAGCGCCCAGCGCGCCCGCACCGACCGAAAAGCCGCGATCGTTGGCCGATTTGCTCGATCAGCCGTCGGCCGCGACCGATTCCCGTTTGCCGGTTCCTGACGGCGGCGAGCTGACCGCGGCCGAGCAAAAAGTCGAGGCGACCTTTGCTCCGCAATGGAAGACCGCCAAAAAATTCGTCGACCGACTGGCGCTCGTCCGCAAAATCTATGACACCGGTCTGCAAACGACCGATTCGCCGGCGGAGCGTTATGCGCTGCTGCGCGAGGCGAGTCATCGAGCGGCGACACTCGGCGATGCGGCCACGGCCTGCGACGCGGTCGAACGGTTGGGCCGCGAGTTTCAGATCGATCCGCTGGTCGAAAAGGCGGATGTTTGCGGCACCGCCTTGCAAAAAGCGCGACAGCCCGCCCAAATTTCGAGCATCGCAATGCTTTCGCTGCTGCTGGTGGACCGTGCGCTCGGCGAGGCACGTTTTGACGAAGGCCGCAAGCTGGCGTCGTTGGCCGCGGCGGCCGCGCGCCGCACGCACCACCACGACCTGATCGGCGCCGCCGAGCACCGGCAGGTGTCGGTTCGCCGCCGGCAAGAATTACACGCCGAGTTTGAAGCGGCGTTGGCGCGGCTGGGCGACCAGCCTGACGACGCCGAGGCGAACCGCACCGCCGGCGTATATTTGTGTCTGGTCGGCGGCGAATGGCAGCGGGGCTTGGAGCGGTTGGCCCGCTCGGGCGACGCTCGCCTGGCGGAGATGGCAAAACTCGAAGCGGTGGCCGGCCAAGACCCCAGCCAGCGCGCGGCGTTGGTTGACGCCTGGCTCGCCACGGCCGAAACGCTGCCCGTCACGCTGCGGACCGAATGTGAACTTCAAGCCAAGTATTGGTACGACCGCGGCCTGCCCGCCGAGGCGCTCACCGCCGATCGGCTGAGATCGAAGGCGGCGCTGGAAAAGCTGCCGGCGTCGGGCATAAGCCACGCCCGAGTCCGACCAGGTCTCGATATGGCCATGTTCGACGGCGGCGACTTTCAGCAGTTCCGCGCTCGCCGCGTCGATGCCCAGATTTACCACAACTTTGGGTTTGGCTCGCCCGATCCGGCGGTTCCGGGAGACAATTTCTCGATTCGCTGGACAGGCTGGCTCAAGCCGCCGGCGCCGGGTAAATACGTGCTCAAGACCAATAGCGACGACAGCGTGCGGGTGCGGATCAATGGCAAGCTGGTGATCGACCACTGGAGCCGCGGCGCGGGCGATGAAATCGCCGAGGTGGAACTGAACGACGGTTTTCAGCCACTCAGCGTCGAGTATAACGACTATCAGGCCAACGCCGACATTGGCCTGCGCTGGGCCTTGAAAGACATTTCTGAGCTGCACGTCGTGCCGCCCGAGGCGTATTACTACGATCCGGCGATCGTGCCGTGAAATCGACAATTCATCCCCGGGACCATCGCAATTCTGTAGGCAACGCCCTCCGCGGCATTCCGGGATCTGCGATTCGACATTGCACCGCCCCAGACGGAACGCCATCGAGCGCATTCCCCACAGAGGCGAAATGCCTTATTCCCGCGCGCGTGAAGCATTGCGTTTTGCCTTGATCTTTACGGTCAACGTGCCCTTATTGTCGGCCAACTTGCCCCACGAGTCGCGGCAGCGCAAATACAGCTTGCCGTCGGCTGGCGCGGTGAACGTCACGTCGCCGCCAAGTTCGAAGGGCTCGCTGAGTCGATAGTTCTCGTCGTCATCGCTTAAAACGACGCCCATCAGTCGCCCGTCGGCATCGTCGATGGCATCGCCCTTTTCGCCTTCGTTGACCTCATCAGGATCGTTGTCAGTTTCACCACCTGTTTGATGATCGCGATTTCGTAACTCACGCTCAACGCCATCGGCGGACCGCGGCTGCGCGTCTTTGGCGGTTTGCCAGGAGCCGGTCGCCTTGCACTGATAGTCGGCGCCCGCGGCGACGATGGCGCCCGACGGCTGCCAGCCATGATCGGCTTTGATCTTCGAGGTCAGCGCCGCGCTGCCCTTCGGCGCGCGAAACTTGCGCTGCCAGTCCCAGCTACAGAGGTCGTTACGGAATCCTTGATCGAGATGGCTCAAGAAAAAATGGTACTCAAACTCGATCTCACGGGTCATGTCGCCATAAGCTTCCTCAAACGAGGTCGGCTCTTTTTTCAGAAACGCCAAACCCAGCGGACGAAAGCGGCTGGCGTAATTCGTGTTGTAAGCCAGCAGATGGCACAACGCCCAACGCCAGGCATAGTTCTGCCACGAGTCGCCGGTGAATTCCTCGGCATGGACGATTTCGTCGATGCTCTTGGGCGTGCTTGACCGCAAGTAATCGAGCACGCCTTCGTGAATCTGCACGCTCGTGTCGTCTTTGCGCCAGTATTGCCCCATTTCGGCCATGCCTTCGCTATACCAAACCGGCCCGGTCGTGCCGAACGTCTGACCGCAGTAGGCGTGGACGGCCTCGTGTTGCGGCGTGCCGCGGTCAGCGACTGAATAGACCACCGACCGTGACAGCGACTGGCCGCCGCTGGATAAGGTCGTGACGCTGGTTACGCCGGCCCCGGCTTTGATGTGAGCCAAGCCCTCTTCGGGAATCATCCCCGTCGGCCAATGGGCCAGATCGACCACCACATAGCATTCAATGATGCCCAAGCACGGGCGGGCCCAATAGGTCGAGATCAATTCGAGCATTGTTTCCAAGCGCTCGAGTAGCTCCTGGGCGTCAGAGGGCGGTAGGTCGGTGTGCAGATAAAAATGATCCGAGCGGTAATCCACAGGCTCCGCTGGCGCGGCGTTGCCATCCTTTGGCTTGGCGGCGGCCAGGCCGGAAACCAGACAGCAGACCAACAAACATGCCAAAAGCGGAAGCGGTCGAGTCATGATAATTGGCGTGGTCCCGAGATCTAATCGCTCAGCAAATGTGCCATGCAGTACAAACGTGCCATGCAATACGGGCATTTCAATGTAGCCGGACGGCGTTGATAAAGGCAACCGTCGTGCCTCCGCTGCGGAGTATCGCAGGCATGCGGAAAACCGCCCCCGCCGGTTGTCGAATCCATCCACTGGCGTTAATATGTTGCTATGTCCCACCCCCGCGTGTGGCCTGCCGCTTGTCTAGTCGCGTGCGCGGCGCTTGCCGCTCGCGCGAATGAGCCGGCGGGCCAGCCCACCCAGAACGATTCGTCGGGCGTCGAATTCTTCGAACGCAAAATCCGGCCTTTGCTGGTGCAACACTGCTACGCTTGCCACGGCCAGGGGCGCGCCAAGGGCGGGCTGAGCCTCGAAAGCCGCGAGGCGATGTTGGCCGGCGGCGACAGCGGCACTGTGGTCGTGCTCGGCAAGCCCGATGAAAGCTTGCTCATCGAGGCCGTGGGTTACGCCGGCGGAGTGCAAATGCCGCCCAGTGGCAAGCTGTCCGAAGACGAAATCGCGGCGCTGCGGCAGTGGCTGACCTCGGGGGCGCCTTGGCCCGAGCAAGCCGCCGCAGCCATGCGGTCGGGCGAGGCCATCACCGAAGCCGATCGGCAGTTCTGGTCATTTCAGCCCATTGCCGATCCGCCGCCGCCCCAGGTGCGCGATGTCGCCTGGCCGCGCACGGCGGTCGATCGCTTTGTGCTGGCGCGGCTCGAAGCCGAAGGATTCAAACCGGTGGGCGAAGCCGACCGCCGCACGCTGATTCGCCGCGCCGCTTTCGATCTTACCGGGCTGCCGCCGACGGCCGAAGAGGTCGACGCCTTCGTGGCCGACGAGCAACCCGGTGCATACGAGCGGTTGATTGAGCGGCTGCTGGCCTCGCCGCACTATGGCGAGCGTTGGGCGCGGCACTGGCTCGATGTGGCGCGCTACGGCGAAGATCAGGCGCACACCTTCCAGGCGCGTCTGTATCCGAGCGGCTACCGTTATCGCGATTGGGTGGTCGCGGCCTTCAACCGCGATCTGCCGTTCGATCGGTTTGTGATCGAGCAGATTGCCGGCGACCTGGCCGACGACCTGCCCGGCGAAAGTCGGTCGACCCGCTTGCCCGCTCTCGGATTTTTTGCTCTTGGCCCGGTCTACTACGCCGACAACACGTGCGCGGCCAAAGCGAAGGCCGACGAATACGACGACCGCATCGATACGCTGGCCCGCGGCTTTTTGGGGCTGACCGTGGCCTGCGCTCGCTGCCACGATCATAAGTTCGATCCGATCACGATGCGCGACTATTACGCCCTGGCCGGCGTGATCGCCAGCAGCGACTATCACGAAGCGCCGCTGGCGCCCGCCGACGTGGTGGCCCGCTACGACGCCGCCCAGGAGAAAGTGAAGCAGGCCGAAGAACGCCTGAAAGAAGCCCGCACGCTGGAAGTTCGCCGGCTCGGCGAATCGTTCGCGCCGGAGACCGCTCAATATCTGGTCGCCCTTTGGAAATTCGATAACCATCGCAAGACCCAGGCCGATTACAAATTGGCCGACGTAACCCAGCAAGCCGGGCTGAATGCCGACATTGCCGAACGCTGGCAGCGGCGTGTCGCCGCCGATCACGAGGCCAACCACGCGCTGTTCGCCCCCTGGCGTGAAATGCTGGCTCGGCAAGACGCTGCCGCCGACCTCTCCGGCGACGCCTCGGCGCTGGCGGCCGCCGAGCAAGCCGCCGCAGCGGTGCAAACCGCGATCGTGGCGGCCGTCGATCAGCGCCGGGCGCTCGACGAACAGTATTCTGCTCAGCTCGCCGCGCTCCAAGAAGGCGAGCAGCCGCCCGAAAAGCCCCAGCTCGAAGCAGCGGCGGCCGACGTGCTCAAGCAAGTGGTCGACGACCGCAAGACGCCGTTGGCCCTGCCCAAGGATCTGGCCGACAAGCTGCTGCCCGAAGACCGCCGGCAGTTTCTCACGGGCATGCAGGCCGAGATCGACGAACTGAAGAAATCGGCGGGCGAAAAGTACCCTGTCGCGCACAGCCTCGCCGAGGGCAAGGCGGCCAACCTGCGCATCCACCGGCGCGGCAATGTCGCCGAGTTGGGCGACGAGGCGCCGCGCGGTTTCCTGGCGGTGCTCTCGCCGCCGGATGCCAAACCCTTCGCAGAAGGCAGCGGCCGATGGGAGCTGGCCCGCGCCATCGCCGATCGCAACAATCCGCTCACCGCGCGGGTGTTTGTCAACCGCGTCTGGCAGCAGCATTTTGGCCGAGGTATCGTCGGCACACCCAGCAATTTTGGTCTGTTGGGCGAACGGCCCACCCATCCCGAATTGCTCGATTATCTGGCCAGTCGCTTGATGGAATCGGGCTGGTCGATCAAGGCGCTGCACCGCGAGATCATGCTCTCGGCGACGTATCGGTTGGCCTCGGCGTCGGATGTTGCCAATGACGAGCGCGATCCCGATAATCGCCTGCTGTGGCGCATGAACCGTCGGCGGCTGGATATCGAAGCCTGGCGCGATGCCTTGCTGGCGGCCAGCGGAAATCTGGACGCCGCCGTCGGCGGGCCGTCGCTCAAGCTCAACGACGCCGGCAACCGGCGGCGCACACTGTACGCCGCGATCAGCCGGCATCAACTGAACTCGATGCTGCGGCTGTTCGATTTTCCCGATCCCAACCTGACCAGCGAACGGCGCGTGATGACCACCGTGCCGATGCAACAGTTGTTTGTGCTGAACAGCGAGTTCATGGTGCGGCAGGCGCGATCGCTGGCCGCGCGATTGGCAGGCATCTCGCCCGGCGACGACGACGCCCGCATCGACCAATTGTATCGGTGGGTCTTCGCCCGCGCGCCGCGCGAACCTGAACGGCAAGCGGTGCGCGAATTCTTGGCCGCGGCGACCACGGGCGGCGTGGCGAAGCTCTCGCCGTGGGAACAGATTGCCCAGGCACTGCTCGGTTCCAATGAATTTGCATTTGTAGATTGATGTTCAATAGCCATGCACGATACTTGGATGGCGCCCCAAAGTCGCCTTTCGCTCCGCGAAAGTAGCGCTACTTTCGCGGAGCG
>JAICLL010000139.1 GCA_025927475.1 Pirellulales bacterium | reverse complement strand
GAAGCGAGTCCCACCATTGGGCACATACAACGATTGACGGTACGCCGGCCTGGAAGGTGGGACTCGCTTCGCTCGGCCCGCCAGCTCGGCCCACCCTACGGCCCAGAGCATAAAAACCATGCAACTCGGCAAAGTGATCGGCACGGCGACTTCGACGGTCAAGCACCCTTCGATGGAAGGTTGCAAGCTGTTGATTGTGCAGTTGCTGGCGGCCGACGGGGCATCGAGCGATGGCGAGCCGGTGCTGGCGGTCGATCCGCTGGGCGCCGGGCGTGGCGACACCGTGCTGCTTTCGAGCGACGGTCAAGGCACGCGCGAATTGCTCAAAAGCGATACCACGCCCGTGCGTTGGAGCGTGCAAGGACTTCCCGACTAATGAAGCCGGCGACCAGCCAGATTGAACGCATCGCACGCGAAGTCATCGCGCGGTCGGCGCGCGCGGGAAGCAACGGCGCTGGCGACGCCGAGCGACTGGTTGCAGAGGTCATGAGGCAGATCGAGTTGGAACATTCGGTGGCCGGGGCAGAGCCTGGCCGGAAAGGGGCTGGCGACAGAGAAGCTGCGGCTTCGGCCAGGCGATGCCCCGGTGGCGCGGAACCACCGGGGCATCGCCAAGGCTCTGCCCCAGCCACCGTGGTTGAGTTGCAAGACCGTGTCATCACGCTCGATGAACTCGATGGAAAGCTGGAAAAAGTTAAACAGATAACGGTGCCGCGGCGAGCGGTCATTACGCCCGCCGCACGTGACGAACTAGCTCGGCGAGGCATTGCGATTGGTTATGCCATCGCAGTGCAGCAGAGTAAGCCTCGTCCGACGATCGCTTGGGGGCAGGCGGAAACGAATTACGAAGCGGCGAGCTTGCTGGATGCCCTCGCGCGAGAGCGCATCAGCATCGAACCGCTGGCTCAAACCGGTCTGGCACAAGTGATCGACGAACTCGGCGACGAAATCACGAAAGGCGGAAAGCCGGCGGTGTTGCTGACGGCCAAGGCGGCCGTCGCGCTGTGCCTGGCCAATCGCCGGCGGGGCGTGCGGGCCGTAATGGCTCAAAGCTTTGCAACGACCCTGCAGGCTGTGCGGGCCGTCGGCGCCAACCTGTTGGTGGTCGATCCCGCCTCGCGCAGTTGGTTCGAGCTGAAGCGGCTGGTCGGCGGGTACGTCGCCGGCGCGCCGTATCCTTGTCCAGCGGAGTATCGGGGCCAATTGGATTAGACATGCGCATCGCCAAAGTGATCGGCACGGTGACCTTGAACCGCTGGCATCCCAGCCTCGACGCGGCCTGCTACCGCCTGGCCATTCCGATGGCGCTCGATGAGCTCGCCAGCGGTGGCGAGCCGGCAGGCGAGGAGTTGGTTGTCTACGACTCGCTGGGCGCCGGCATCGGCAGCCTGATCGCCATCAGCGAAGGGGGCGAGGCGGCCCAGCCGTTTCTGCCCGAGCCGAAGCCGGTCGATGCCTACAACGCGGCCATATTGGATTCCATCGATATTCCCAGAAACAACGAAATCACGAGGTAACGCCTTGTCGGGTGGGCCGAGCGAAGCGAGTCCCACCACAGCGCCGCATACAACCATGCAACGTATTACCAAGGCTCGGAAGGTGAGACTCGCAAACTCGTCCCACCCTACGGGCTTCCGCGGAACGCCAAGCAGGGCCGGATGACATTTGGCAGTTCGCGGAACGGCGCGGCATCCGTTCCCTACAGACGCGAAAACAGAGATTCAAGCGAGAGTATTATGATCCCTAATCTTCACAAGCTCAAAGAAGAAATCTGCGACATCGGCCGGCGGATCTACAACAAGGGCTTCGCCGCCGGCAACGACGGCAACATCAGCTATCGGCTGGGCGAAAACGAAGTGCTCTGCACGCCGACGTTCATCTCGAAGGGTTTTATGAAGCCCGACGATTTGTGCATCGTCGATCTGCAGGGCATCCAGTTGTCGGGCCGGCGGAAGCGCAGCAGCGAAATTCTGCTGCACCTGACGATCATGCGCGAGCGGCCCGACGTGAAGAGCGTCGTACACTGTCATCCGCCGCACGCGACCGCGTTTGCCGTGGCCCGCGAGGCCATTCCCCAATGCGTGCTGCCCGAGGTCGAGGTGTTCTTGGGCGACGTGCCGATCACCAAATACGAGACGCCCGGCGGGCAGGCCTTCGCCGACACGGTGTTGCCGTTCGTGCAAAAAGCGAACGTGATCATCTTGGCCAACCACGGCACGGTGAGCTATGGCGACAGCGTCGAACACGCCTATTGGTGGACCGAGGTGCTCGACGCCTACTGCCGCATTTTGCTGCTGGCCCGCGACCTGGGCCGCATCAATTATCTGGACGAGCAGAAGACGCGCGAGCTGCTCGACTTCAAAACGCGGCTGGGCTTTACCGACCCGCGGCTTTCGCCCGGCATGGAGAACTGCGACATCTGCGCCAACGACATTTTCCGCGACAGTTGGAAGCGCACGGGCGTCGATCGCCGCGCCTTCGAGGCCCCGCCGCCCAGCAAGCCGAAGCAGCCGAGCGTCAACGGTTCGGCGAGCATCGACCAGGAGCAATTGATCCAGGCGATCACCGACCGCGTGATGGCGGAGATCAGAGGCCAGAGGTCAGGGGCCGGAGGTCAGGGATCTTGATCTTCGCCGATTGGACCTTCGCCGCATTCCCTGACCTCTGACCTCCGACCCTTTCCCTGAATCCAGACCCTTAACCCCCGACCCCTGCATGAAAGTCAGCATCATTGGCGGCGCCGGCCTGGTTGGCTCGTGTGCCGCGTTCGCACTGCAAATGGGCCGCGTGGTCCGCGAGATCGCCCTGCTCGACGTGAACGCCGAGGCGGTCGCCGGGCAGGCGCTCGACTTGCTGCACGGCGCCAGCGTGGCCGCCGATCAAACCATCGTTTCCGGCGGCTATGAGCACACGGCCACGAGCGACGTGATTTGCATCACCGCCGGCCTGCGCCGCAAGCCCGACGAAAGCCGGCTCGACCTGATCAATCGCAATGTCGATCTGTTTGTCGGCATTCTGGGCGAGATTGCCAAAGCCGGCTATAAGAAAGACGCCGTGGTGCTGGTGGTTTCGAACCCGGTCGACGTGCTCACCTATCTGGCGGCGCAGCGGCTCGACTTGCCCGTCGGGCAGGTGATTGGGCTGGGCACGCAGCTCGACACCATTCGCTTTCGCAGCCTGATCGCCGAGCGGCTGGGCGCCGCGGCCACGCAGGTGGCGGCTCTCATTCTGGGCGAACATGGCGACAGCATGGTGCCGATCTGGTCGAGCGCCACCGCCGCCGGACTGCCGCTGGAAAAATATCCGGGCTGGAACCCGAATGTCGCCAACGAGCTGTTCACGCGCACCAAGGGTTCCGGCGCCGAGGTCATCAAAAAGAAGGGGGGCGCCGGTTTCGCCGTCGGCCTGGCCATTCAAGAAGTCATCGAGTCGGTCGCGCTCGACCGGCGGCGGGTGCTGCCGGTATCGAGCGTGCAGTCGGGCTGTTACGGCATTCGCGACGTGGCGCTGTCGGTGCCCACGGTCGTCGGTCGCCGCGGCGTACACGCCACGCACGAGATCGACCTCTGGCCGAAAGAAGTGCAGGCGCTGCGCAAGAGCGGGCAGGTGCTGCGGCAAACGGTCGATACGGTGCTGGCAAGATTGAGCGAGAAGTAGTTCGGTGCGCGTGAGTGGCTTTTAATATTCAAAACCGGTCGTCCTTCCCTTCGACGTCTGTAGGGAACAGACTCCGTGCCGTTCCGGGAACTGCGATTAGGCATCGTCTCGCCGCTCATGGTGCTCCGCCAAAGGCCGGGGCGGCATTGTGCCGCCGCCGCGGAACGGCACGGAGACCGTTCCCTACAGAACCGCGTTGAAACGACAGGCCGCGAGCAGAATCATGTATCTCCCATTGGAAAACGCGATGCAAAAATCACTCGATCGCAAATTGGCCGCCATTCACGCCGACCCCGGCGGGTGCAAAGAGTTCATCATCGCCGACGCCAAGGACGCCGACATGGCGTTTGGCATCGGCGCGGCGGGCCTATCGCCCGAAACGCACGCCGGCGAAGTGCGGTTTCGCACGCTGGCCGAATATCGCCAGCAGATTCGCGAGATCGTGCGGCAGGGCATCGTCGACATCATGCTCATGTCGACCAGCACCAACGACGTGCTCGCGCTGCAAGAACGCCTGTTCGACGACAGCCACGTCACGCCGGCCGCACGGGCGAACGACACCAGCGACATTTTTGTCGTCCGCGGCGGCAGCTATGTGCAGGAGCCTTCGCGGCCGTTCCGCACGGCCGCGGTCGACCATATTCAATGCGGGCATCTGGCCTGCGAGCCGGCCGAGCGCGTGCGCGGCGCGAATTTGGGCCTGTACAGCGTAACGTTCAACAACCGCCTCGACGAAGACTTGCGTGCGCTGGAAGAATACCGGCAGTTTCGTCTGGAGGCCGAAGCCAAAGGGTTTCGCCATTTCTTGGAGGTGTTCGATCCGAACGCCCCGCATGCGCTCGATGCCGACCAGATACCGAAGTTTGTCAACGATTCGATTGCACGAGCGTTGGCCGGCGTGGCCCAGGCGGGCCGGCCGCTGTTCTTGAAGGTCGTTTATCATGGTCCCAAAGCCATGGAAGAGTTGGTGGCCTACGACCCGCATCTGATCGTAGGAATTCTCGGCGGCGGCGCCGGCACCACCTACGACGCGTTCAAGCTGATTTCCGAGGCGCAAAAATACGGCGCCCGCGTGGCGCTGTTCGGCCGCAAGATCAACCACGCCGAGTGCCAGCTTGCCTTCGTGCAGTTTTTGCGGTTGATTGTCGACGGGGCGATCAGCCCGGAAGAGGCCGTCCGCGCCTATCACTCGGTGCTTGAGAAGTTGGAGCTGCGTCCGCACCGGTCGCTGCAAGACGATCTGGTGCTGCAAACCGGCGTGATGAGCTATGGCGGCTCGCCCACCGTGGGCGTGCCGGCGATGCCGGCACAATCAGACTCCGCCGGGCACAAACACGGTGATTGCGGCTGCGGCGGCGCGACAAAGGCCGCCTGCGCCTGCAGCCCGCCATCGGCGGCGAACGCGGCAGCCGGCCCCAATTTTTCCACGATGACTCAGGCAGAGAAGCGGGCCTATCAAAAGGCCAAACGCGACCGCATCTTCGGCTAGTCCGGCCGTTTGGTCATCGACTCGGCGTCGCGTATAATCAGCGGTTGCCGACCAAGCGCCGCCCAAGGAGCCTTCGCGATGCCCGTACACGATTGGACCCGCGTCGAAGCCGGCATTTTTCACGATTTTCACGGGGCGTGGATTATCGAGCTGCGCAATGCTTTGAACTCCGGGCTGTTGCCGAAGGATTATTATGCGCTCTCCGAACAACACGCGGGTCGTTATGTTCCCGATTTGATTACCTTGCATGCTCGGCCCGCCGCGGCGCTGCCGCCGCTTCCGCCGGCGACAGGCGGACTGGCGGTCGCCGATGCTCCGCCGCAGGTGCGGCTGCGGACGTCGATGGCGGCCTCGCCTCGCATGCGCCGCCGAACGCTGGCCGTCCGCGATGTGAGCGGACATCGGCTCGTGGCGATGTTGGAAATTGTCTCCTCGAACAAGGACCGCGCGGAACACGTCGAGGAGCTTGCGGCGAAGATCGTCACAGCGCTAGAGGCGGGCATCCACGTGCTGCTGGTCGATCTTTGGCCGCCTGGCGAATGCGATCCAGTGGGGATGCACGGCGCGGTCCGCGAGTGGTTCGGCGATCTGGAGGAGCCTTACGATTTACCGCCTGGCGAGCCGTTCACGTTGGCCTCGTACAACGCCTCCCCGCCGGCCGAGGTGTTTGTCGAGCACCTTGCGGTCGGACGGCGGCTGCCCGAGATGCCGCTGTTTTTCCACGCTGACCGCTACATCAACGTGCCCGTTGAGGCGACTTATCAGGCCGCCTTCGCCGGCACGCCAGCGTTTTGGCGTGAGGTGTTGTGCAAAGACGCGGGGTGAATGTTGACAATGACTTGGTGCAGGCGATTCAGTAAAAGCGCGCTGGGGGGGCTGCTTATTTTTGCGGCGATCAATGCACTCTCTTATTTTGGGCGTTCGCAGGGCGCAAGCCTTTTGGGCGCCGCCGACGGCTTCGATCGCATCGGTTTTCCCTGGTTGGTTTGGGAAGCGGGCGGATTCGTGGGGCGCGAATCGATGGATTACACGGCCCTCAGTAAGGATATCGCTGCGGGCATCGCGCTGAGCTTTCTCGCCGCCTTTGCTCTCGCGACTTTTGGCTCAGCCGCTCCTCGCGCGGCTTCTGAGACGATGCAAGCCGCGGCACGGCCATCCAAACGACTGCAGTTCTCGATGCGCGACCTCTTTGGCATTACCACGGCCGCCGCGGTGGTCTTGGCAATGGCGCGCGTCCTCGGCGAAGACCTGAAGTTCTGGTTGTTGCAACTGGATTTTTGGTTCGGCCCCGCGATGATCCTGGGCATCGCGTATCAAACGCGGGCAATTGCCGAAAACCAGCGGACGATCATCGTCGCAATCACTACCTTGTTTTTGGCTTCGGCCGCCGTGGCGCTCGGCGTCAGTTACGGCTTTCGCGATTTCACCAACGCTTTGCTGGGTCTCTTTGTGTTTTGGACGCCCCAGTGCGTGCTGACGATTGGAGTCGTCGTCGCCTGGCGATGCAGTTTCACGCACAAAGGTCCTTAGTCGCTCTGGTAAACCAGATTCAAGCGGCGTGGCCGCATCCCTCGAGTCACAAAGGTCTCGGCTGATGTTATTCGACTTCCATCAGGGCAGCCAAGAATTCCCAACTTAGCATGAGCCGGTAGGGATGACCTGGGAGTTCCCGGAAATTCCACCGCTGATAAAACGCTTTCGCAGCCTCGTCGACACAATCCAAGATAATGGCGATAAACGCGAACGTCTGGCCGGCCTCGTAGCAGTCGCGCAGCGCCTGGGCCAGCAACAAATCCCCCAGCCCTTGCCGTTGATGCGAAGCGCTGACGCCCAGCCAGGCCAGGATCGCAACAGGCAACTTGCGATGCGGCAAACCGCGCGCAACATCAGGCGGCAGATCGCCGAAATCAACCTGGCCCGTAGCAAGCGTGTAGTAGCCCGCAATAACGCCTTCCCGATTAAGGAGAACCTTCGTTGCGGAAAGATGCCTGTTTTGGCTCTGCAGGGCTTTGCTCCGAAGCCAATCGGTCACCCGCGACTCGCCGCAATCAAAGGCGGCCCGAACATGTGTTCTTTCCAGGGGTTCAAGACGGAAACCCTGGGGAAAGACGCCGGGAATCACGACTTGCCTCGCATTAGCCTACCCAGGCGTCGTTGAGCCGGCGTCAGCTTCACGGGAGCTTGTAGCGCTTGCCAGAAAGCGAGTTGTTCCTCCGGACTAAGGGCGATCGTCTGATCGCGGGCGGAAGCGACTTCGCGACGAGCTTGTGCGACCGTCACGGTTCGTACATAGTCGCTCACGCTGATTTGGCGCAGCTTTGCCGCCTGACTGAGGGCGCGTTTGCTCTCCTCATCAAGCCGCACCATCAGTGGAGTTGGGGCGGACTTTCGTGATGCTCTGCGGGGCACTCGCGCTTTTGGCATGATTCTTTCTCCCTCCCTGCCACAATTGTATTGCAATTTGCAATACAGTCAAGGCGACCTGGAAAACTTGCCGAATCGTCTTGGCACAGGATCGCGATGATTCGAGACGGCCTGGAAGGGCCAGCCTACACGAAACTCGCCACGGGACAACTACTGCAGCGCTTCGCCGCCGGCGCGGGTGGCGCGGGCGCGCCAGGTGAGCAGGTCGATGCTCTCGCTCACAAATTGCACCGAGCCGTCGCCCAGCATCACGTTCACGCCGCCGGGATGCACGCTGCGCGCGGCGCGCCAGGCCAGCGTCATGTAATCGGGCGGGGCGCCAAACGTCATGCAATCCCACTGCGGCGCATTGGGCGGATAGAAATGATTGTATGCCACGCAGCGATACTCGCCCGCCGCCCACAAAAAGCCGCGCAAGTCGTCGAAATTCCAGGCCCCACCGGCGGCACACGCCGTGGGACTGAGCGGCGCTCCGCCCAGGTAGGAATAGACCCGTTGCGAGCTTGCCGGCAAAGGCCCCGTGACGCTCTGCCCGCCTTCGCCCAACAGGCTTTCCGACATAAACGCGGTGTTGCTCGCGCCGTCGGTGATGTCGGCGAAGCGCGTGCCCGACAGGTTGTAGAACGGCCCGTCGGTGTTCACGGGCGATCCCCCGTTGAGGCCCGTGCCCATGTTGGCGGTGTAGTTGGTGGGGCCGATCGCGGCCACGCCCCAGTTGCCCTCAATCGACGCCGACCGGTCGCTCGGGCAAAGAAACAGCGGCACCGTGGCGCCAATGGCAAACTGATTGGGCTGCGAGAACGAAAAGCCGCCGGGACCGCCGAACGTGTAGATGGGGTACTTCAGGTTCATCGTGCCGCCCAGATTGATTTGTTCGACATAGGGAGTAAGCTGGGCCAGCACGCCCCAGGCGAAAAGCTCGGATGGATAGCCCGGCCAAGCCGGATCGTCACGCATCAGGGCGCCGGCGGGAAACGTGCGCAGCGCGTCGTGATAGCCGCTCAGCGCGATGCCAAGCTGCTTGAGGTGGTTGTTGCACTCCGTGCGGCGGGCGGCCTCGCGCGCGGCTTGCACCGCCGGCAGCAACAGCGCCACCAGAATGCCGATGATGGCGATCACCACCAGCAATTCGATCAGCGTGAAGCCGAGGCGCGAGGGCGGCAAGCGTGTTTTCGGGCGAAAGGTCATTGCAATTCCGGGGAGACACGATATTCTAACGCTCGTACAAATGTCAGGGCATTAGAGCGATCTGACGTTTTGCGTCAAGGGGGGTCGCAGTCGCGGAGATTTGCAGGGTGGACCGAGCGCAGCGAGTCCCACCATCGGCTAACGACCCGTTTCAGCACCTACGGCGAAGGTGGGACTCGCTGCGCTCGGCCCACCCGACGGCGTATCAAGTTATTTTCAATTTCATCGGGAATGCACCGCGTGTCTGAAGCCACGATCTGCCGCGAGCGTGTGATGGCGGAAAAGATAGCCGCCTATCACGACACCGGCTATTTGATCTTGCCGCGACTTTTCACCGGTGACGAAATCGGCGCGGTCGCCGCCGAAGCCGAGGCATTGCTCGCCCGTCGGGATCTCATCGACACGCAAAACCTGCGGTGTCGCTGGCAGCCGAGCGAGTCGGGCGGGCCGTGCTTGTTCGAGACCTTCGATCCGGTGATCGACATTGCCCCGTGCTGCGCGCGGGTGGCCGCCGATCGGCGGATTCTCGATGCCCTCGGCTCGCTGTACGGCGACGAAGCCTGCCTGTTCAAAGACAAGCTGATTTTCAAACCGCCGGGCGCCAAGGGCTACGGACTGCACCAGGATTACATCGCCTGGAAAAACTTTCCGCGCAGTTTTGTTACCGTGCTGGTGGCGATCGACGGGGCTGATCGCCGCAATGGCTGCACCGAGGTGTTTGCCGGCTATCATCCGCAGGGATGCCTCAGCGCCGAAGACGGGCAATACCACGAGCTGCCGGCCGACGCCGTCGATGAAACCCGGGCGACGCCACTGGAGTTATCGCCCGGCGACGTGGCTGTTTTCGGCTGTTTCACGCCGCACCGCTCGGCGCCGAATCGTTCGAATCGCTGGCGGCGGCAGCTTTATTTGAGCTATAACGCGCGCGGCGACGGCGGCGATCTGCGCGCCACGCATTATCGAGAATTCCATGATTGGCTGCGCGTCAAGTATGCCGACCACGGCAAGGCCAACGCGCGATTCTGGTGAGAAGCTTAAGGCGAGTAACATCCCTTCCATCGTTGACTGATGCCGCAAATTGAAGACAACCCGTATTCACCTCCGGCCATCGACGAAGCCGAACGGCTTCCGGCGGCCGAAGCCGTCGAGCGCGACGATCCGCTCATCGGCTGGCTGCACGTGGCCATTGCGGCGGCGGCCATGATCGGCACCCTGCCTGGGCGGACGCATGGCCTGGGTTTGATCACCGAACCGCTCTTGGCCGATACGGAGATTGCGCGGACCGCCTATGCCGACATCAACCTATGGGCCACCTTGATCGGGGCAATCTTTTGCTGGCCTGCCGGCAGCTTGCTAGACCGGTTCGGCACGCGGCGCGTGCTGGCGGTTATTTCGCTGGCCTTGGGCGCCGTGGTGGTCTCGCTGAGCTATGTGCGCGGATATTGGCCGCTGTTTCTGCTCGTCATGCTGACTCGTGCCTTTGGCCAAAGCATGCTCTCGGTCGCCAGCCTCACGCTGGTCGGTAAAGCCTTCCGTGAACGGCTGGGACCGGCGATGGGCGTATACTCGCTGCTCGTCGGACTGGGATTTGGCGCCGCGTTCAAGCTGGCGGGCTGGGCGATTCTGACTTTCGGCTGGCGAGCTGCCTGGTCCGGCATCGGGCTGGTGCTCGTGGCGGGGCTGGCGCCGCTGTCCTGGCTGCTGGTGCGCGACGTGCGCGGAGGTGCAGCGAGCCGTTCTTCTCGTGACGAGGCTGCCGCCGAGAATGGCGCGAGCCTGAGCGAGGCCCTCGTTTCGCCCGTATTCTGGGTTTTTGCCGTATCGAGTTCGATATATGGGCTGATTTCGTCGGGCATCGCACTGTTCAACCAGGCGATTCTGGCCGAGCGAGGCTTCTCGCCTGAAACGTATCACACGGTGCTTTCGATCAGCTCGCTGGCGGGCATGGCCGCCAATTTGCTCGGCGGCTGGTCGGCCACGCGTGTCTCGCTGAATCGCATTCTGGCCGTGGCGATGGCGGTGTTGGCCGGTTCGCTCGTCGTACTGCCGATGGTCGAACGGCTTTGGGACGTGTACTTTTATGCGGTGGCGATGGGATCGGCGGGGGGCGTGGTGACGGTCTGCTTTTTTACGGTCTGGGCCAGCGCATTTGGCCACCGGCATTTAGGTAAGATTCAAGGCTGCGCCCAAATGATGACGGTCGTGGCATCGGCGATTGGCCCGCGGGTCTTTGCCGAATGCGTTGCACGCACCGGATCGTACACCGGAGCGTTTTACGCGCTGTCGCCGATCGCGCTCGCCTTGGCGATTGCAAGTTGGTTGGTCGCCATGCCGGGGCATCGAAAAACTGGATAGGAGAAAAGCTGTGGCTGCGGCAGGAGGCCCGCCGATGCCCCAGCCACCGGAGTATTTGCCAAACATCTTCGTCTCAACCATTCAGAGCAGCCACCAATCACCAACCACCAACCACCAACCACCAACCACCAACCACCAACCACTCCCCATGTCCACCGCCATTGAGCTCGAAACCGCGCAAGCCACCAAGTTCCACCTGTCGTTGAACGTGAACGAGCTGGATCGCTCAATTCGATTTCTGACGGCGCTGTTAGGCGTCGAGCCGGCCAAGCAGCGATCGGATTACGCCAAGTTCGAGCTGTCCGATCCGCCGCTGGTGTTGTCGCTCGAGCCGCACGGCTTTGCGGCGGGCGGAGCGCTCAATCATTTGGGTTTCCGCATGCCCGATGCCGCCGCGCTGGTGGCCGCGCAGGCCCGGCTCGAAGCGGCGGGCATTGCCACTCAGCGCGAAGAAGGCGTCGAGTGTTGCTACGCTCGACAAACCAAATTTTGGGTTCACGATCCCGACGGCTCGCTGTGGGAGATTTACGTCTTCGAGGGCGATATTGAGCATCGCGGGGCCGGACAGGCTCTGGAGGTCATCCAGCAATCGACGGGCGGCCCGACGATCGAACCGCCGGCGGCCGATACCACGCTTCAGCATCGGCTCGGGCAGCCATTCCCCGCACAACTGGCATTGGCCGACGGCACGCCTTGCCCGGCCCAAGCCGCCGACGAAGTGCTGCTGCAAGGCACGTTCAACCTTCGGCTCGACGCGGGGCAGCGGCGGCGGATCTTGGCCGAGGTGCGCCGCGTGCTTCGTCCCGGCGGACGGGTGCTGGCTCACGTGCTGACGGCCGCTGAGCACTTGCCCGAGAACGCCGTGCTTCGCCTGCCCGGCCCGGCCGCCGCGGTTGAGCATGTGCCGGTCGATCGAGAACTACTGGCCGAATTGGAAGCCGCGGGGTTCACCGGCATTCATTACGCCAAGTTTGGCGCGTCGCCCTGCTTTCACTTCGCGGGAGTCGAATTGCGCGAAACCAAGCTATTGGCCAATCAGCCCGGCAGACTGGGCGGATCGGTTGAGCACACGGTTGTCTACAAGGGACCGTTCCGTGAGCTGCGCGACGACGTGGGCCGCCTTTATCGCCGTGGAGAGCGCGTGGCGGTCGACGCCGAGACGCGCGAGTTGCTAAAAGCCGGGCCGGCTGCCGAGCAGTTTTTGTTCTTGGGCTGATCCTAGTACCGCGGTAGGTAGCCCCGGGCCTTGTGCTCGGCCCTGACGCTCATTGGGAAGCATCCGGCAATTCCTGATTTGCATCAGTACCGCGGCCGGCCACGAGGGCCGAGGCTACCGGCTTGCTTGCCGATGTCGGCGGTCGCGGCGTATGATGAACGTTACGGTTCCACTGGCGGCGGGAGGCGCTGGCCGCTGGAATTTGCATTCTCGTTCCGCAACAACTGCCAGGAATGACCGACGATCCTCTTGAGCCAGACCGCTGCGCCCGGATGCTGCGCGCGATGGCCGACCGCGAGCGGCTGAAGATCATTCAATGCCTGCGGGGAGGCCCCAAGAACGTCAGCGAAATTGCCGAGACGCTCGCCGCCGAAGTCGTCAACGTCTCGCATCATTTGGGCGTTTTGCGGCAAGCGGGCATTGTGCTCGACCAGCGGCGGGGCCGGTTTATCGTCTATCAGCTTCATCCCGACGTTTTCCAACCCGCTCGAAAATCGCAAGACAGCGCCCATCTCGACCTGGGCTGCTGCCGGTTGGAGATGCCGGGCGAATCGGAAGTCTAAGTGCCTATCCCACAACTGGCATTGGGGTGCCGGTTCGGGATAGGCACTCGGCAGCAGTTGTTTCCGCAGGGCTGATCGGATTCGCAACACGTTGTGGCTGGTTTACGGTCGGCAGCGTGGGGCAAGGAACATGGCAGGCTCATTTCGAGCGTCCGTCGTGGTGAACCAGGTGATCCCGCGGTCGATTGCACCCGGACCCGACGTTGCCTTCGCGTTCACTCTCCCCGCACGCATTTCCGCAAACCACACGCGTGACACGGGCTTCCTGCCCGTGTTTGCCGGGGACGGCTCGGCCCGATCATCGGCCAAACACGTCCGGCGGCGGCCTACGCCACTTGGCTCGCCGGGACGGCGGCCGCAGGCGTGGCGAACGATTCCAATTCCTCGCGCAGCACCACCACGTCGGGCGGCGCCTCAATGCCCAGCCGCACCTTATCGCCCGACAGCCTGACGACCGTCACAACAATGGAATCGCCCAACCTGATCCGCTCGTTTTCCCGCCGAGAAAGAACCAACATGAAGAACCCTCCGTGCGTTGGTGGATGAACGTGGAATTATGTATACTGTACTGACGTATCGCTGTCAAGGGCCTTAGGCGGCTGCCATTTCCAGGACCGGGGCCGCTACCAGCCGAGTCTTGTGGAAACGCTCTCCGCCCGAGTTGTAGAATAGAACGGTGTTGTCTTGCGTTTCCCAGATCGCCGAAAATCGCACCGCGCGGGGACCGTGCAGGCAAAAATAGAGCCCGCAGGGTTTGCCGTTGCGAAGCAGGACTTGCTCGGTCATCCGGAACGCGCCGGCTTCGAGCTGATCGAATTGGCAAAGAATGTCGTGTACGTAGGTCCGTAAATCATCCAGCGACTCAAGCTGTTGTTCACTGGTCAACATGAGAAGCGGTTTCTCCTGGGCCAAGTGTAAGTTTCGCGGAAACTGGCGAAGCGACGCACAGTGAGAGAAAAGAATCGAGTGCAGGCACTGGATACTATCGGCAAGCTGGTGAAAATACTTCGCCGGCAGTTTTTTGTTTCGTGCCGCAGTCGGTGAATTACAATAGAGAGCCAGGACATTGCTCCCGCGGGCAAGCAAATCCCCGCAACAGCAAATCCAGGCAGCAGCAAATCCAGGCAGCAGCGAATCCAGGCAACGTGGAGGCCGCAACCCACAAGAGATTGACTGGTGCGAATCTTACGATGGATAACGGTCGCCGGCATTTTGTCGTTCGCAGCGGTGGCTGGGGCGCAATTCGGCGAAGACGCCAACAACGGCCCCAAGCTGGCGCCCGACGAAGTGATCGAGCGGTGGCAAATCGGCGTCAGCGTCAAGGCGGCCGAAGGGCCGTGTGCCGGCATTCAGGGCAGTGTGGCCTTGCCGGGTGATTGGCCCGAACAAGAGACGAAAGTCGTCGTGGAAGATTTTTCGCCGTTCATCACGCACATCGACTACCGCACGGTCGACAACGTAAAACAGGTGTTAGTGACGATCCCCGAGTTGCCTGCCGGCGAAGAGGCCCATGCGCTGATCACGTTCGACATTTCGCGGCACGCCTTGCTTCCGCCCGAAGACACGACGGGCCTGGTAAAGCCCAACCCCAAAAAACTGCCTAAGGCCATGCGGCACTATCTGGGGCCGAGCACCGGCATCGAGATTCAGCATGGGAAGATCAAGGCGCTGGCCAGGCGTCTGGCGCAAGAATCGGCGGACCAGACGGATTGGCAGAAAGTTGAGTCGCTGTTCGATTGGGTGCGCGAGAACGTCAAGCAAATCGATCAGCAAAAACAGCCTGGCGCCATCCAAGCGATGAGAGATAAACAGAGCAACCACGAAGGGCTGTGTTTTCTGTTTATCGCGTTGTGCCGGGCGAGCGACGTGCCGGCCCGCACGGTGTGGGTGCCCAAATACTGTTACCCCGAGTTTTATCTGCAAGACGCCGATGGCAACGGCTATTGGTTCCCTTGCCAGATTGCGGGCACGCGCTCGTTCGGCGGAATCAATGAAAGCCGGCCCATCTGGCAGAAGGGCGACAACTTCCGCCTGCCCGAGGCGCCGCGCGATCCGGTGCGCTACATTCCGCCGAATCTGACCGGCAAAGGCGGCAATCCGCACGTCGAGTTCGTGCGAAAAGGGCTGGGACGGTAGCGCCGAACGATCTCGGATCGTAGCCCGGTGGCTGAGGCAGAGGCAGAGGCTTGCTGATGCCCCGGCTCGGAACCGCCGGGGCGTCGCTTAGGCTCTGCCCCAGCCACCGGGCATCGCCGAGCGCGGCTGCAAATCGAGCAGCCCGCGCGACTGCGGACTACTGTTCGCCGCCGATGTGCAGCAGCGAGATATACTCGCGGTTGCATAGGGCGACGGCGGCCAAGAGCGGCTCGCCGTGGTCGCTGGGATGGCCCAGCGTGGCCTGCGTCAGCGGCATGAAACCCTGGATTTCGTGCGTCAACGCCGAGACGGGGTCGCTGGCGCCCTTGAGTTGCAGCCGGCCGCGGACTTCATAGCCTGCCACGATGGCGAACGCCGCGTACGACTTCTTATCGACGAAGGCGAACCGCCGCGTTTCAGGCGATTCGTGCTTGCCGCCGCCCAGCACGGCCAGGCAGATTTCGGTTTTTCGGACGATTGCCTCAGGCAGGGCGACAAGTTGCTTCGACTTCGCTTCTCGGCGAGAGACGTGCGCCTCGTAGAGATGCAGGAATTCCGAATGCGGATCGGTAATTACTTCCAACAAGCGCGAGCCGCGGGTCTCCACCTCGCCGATCAGCAGGTGTTCTGCAGTGACGATGATCGTCGGTACTTTTTGCGCAGCCATGACATGTCAAGCATAGAACACGCGGCCGGAGTCGAGAAATCCGCGGCAGGAGCACGTGCGACGCGGTTGTAGCGATCGTACTGGCTGTGCAGAAAGTGACAGGCGCCGGAATGGCCCCGGCTATCTTGTTCGAAAGGGCCGGTGTGCCGCTTACCAACAAAAAAACCCGCCGATCTCGCACGCGAGACCGGCGGGCATATGGTAATCCGACCGCGAACCAACTGCGCCGGGGCATCGTCAAGGTTCTGCCCCAGCCACCGGCGCAACCGCGGGCCGGGTTTAGTACATGTCTTCGCCGCCGCCGTGACCGCCCTTTTTGCCGCCCTCTTTGGGCTTCTCGGCAATCAGGGCGTCGCTGGTCAACAGCAAAATCGCCACGCTGGTGGCGTTTTGCAGCGCGGTGCGCGTGACCTTGGTGGGGTCGATAATGCCCGCCTTCACCAAGTCTTCATATTCGTCGGTGGCGGCGTTGTAGCCATGATTGCCTTTGCCTTCGAGCACCTTCTCGCAAACGATGCCGCCGTCCTGGCCGGCGTTGTTGGCAATCCACGTCAGCGGCGCTTTGCAGGCCCGCTTCACAATGTTATAGCCCACTTCCTGATCGTGGCTCAGGCCCTCGGGCTTGCACGAGGCGGTCGCCCGCAACAGGGCCACGCCGCCGCCGGGCAAAATGCCCTCTTCCACCGCCGCACGGGTGGCGTGCAACGCGTCCTCGACGCGGGCCTTCTTCTCTTTCATCTCGCTCTCGGTGGCCGCGCCCACATTCACCTTGGCCACGCCGCCGGCCAGCTTCGCCAGCCGCTCGTTGAGCTTCTCTTTGTCGTAGTCGCTCGTCGAGTTTTCCACCTCGCGGCGGATCTGGTCGATGCGGGCCTTGATGTCGCTGCTGCGACCGGCGCCTTCGATGATGGTGGTGTTGTCCTTGTCAACGGTCACTTTCTTGGCGCGGCCCAGATCGGTGATCGGCAAGTTCTCCAGCTTGAGCCCCAAGCTCTCGAAGATGGCCTGGCCGCCGGTCAGAATGGCAATGTCTTCCAACATGGCCTTGCGGCGGTCGCCGTAGCCGGGCGCCTTGACCGCGCAGCACTTGAACGTGCCGCGCAGCTTGTTGATGACCAACGTGGCCAGCGCCTCGCCCTCGACGTCTTCGGCGATGATCAACAGCGGCTTGCCCGCGTTGACCACGGCTTCGAGCACCGGCACCATCTCTTTGACGTTGGTGATCTTCTTTTCCATCACCAGGATGTACGGATCGTCGAGCACGCACTCCATCTTCTGTGGGTCGGTGACGAAGTAGGGCGACAGATAGCCGCGGTCGAACTGCATGCCTTCGACCCACTCGATCTCGGTCTGGAGGCTCTTGCCCTCGTCGACCGTGATGACGCCGTCTTTGCCGACCTTCTCCATGGCCTCGGCCAGTTGTTCGCCAATCGTCGTGTCGTTGTTGCTGGCGACCGCGCCGACCTGGGCCATCTCTTTTTTGCTCTTGATCGAGATCGACATCTTCTTGAGCTTGTCAGTGATGTCTTCGACGGCCTTCTCGATGCCCTGCTTCATCTGCAAGGGATTGACGCCGGCGACGACCGCCTTCAGGCCCTCGTTGAAGATCGATTCGGCCAGCACGGTGGCGGTGGTGGTGCCGTCGCCGGCCACGTCGCTGGTCTTCGAGGCGACTTCGCGGACCATGCGGGCGCCCATGTTTTCGTAGACGTCTTCCAGGTCGATTTCCTTGGCCACGGTCACGCCGTCCTTGGTGACGGTCGGCGAGCCAAAGCTTTTTTGCAGAATGACGTTGCGGCCCTTGGGCCCCAGCGTCACCTTGACGGCCCGGGCCAGCTTTGAAACGCCGCGGCGAATCGCCTCGCGCGCTTCTTGTTCAAATGCGATGGTCTTTGCCATGTGAGAGTGTTCTCCAAATGTATGGTTTGGTTTATGAATGTCGCCGCAAAGTCGTCTTTCGCTCCGCGAAAGAAACCTTAATTTCGCCGAGCGCAAAACGACAAAAGCGCCACGCTCGGCTAAGTAGGCGGCAG